>JADGOO010000066.1 GCA_017882905.1 Acidimicrobiia bacterium
AAGTTCATCAT
This sequence comes from Acidimicrobiia bacterium, assembly GCA_017882905.1. Taxonomy (GTDB): domain Bacteria; phylum Actinomycetota; class Acidimicrobiia; order IMCC26256; family PALSA-610; genus Chersky-683. The sequence goes on from JADGOO010000066.1 coordinate 12, forward strand.
CGCCGACACGCCCGGCCACGTGCAGTACACGCGCAACATGGTGACGGGCGCGTCGACCGCCGACCTCGCGCTCGTGCTCATCGATGCCCGCAACGGAGTGCTCGAGCAGTCACGCCGGCACTCGGTGATCGCCTCATTGCTGCAGGTGAAGCACCTCGTGCTCTGCGTCAACAAGATGGACCTCGTCGACTTCGACGAGCAACGCTTCGACGAGATCAGCGCCGAGTTCGCCGACTTCGCCGCCAAGCTCGACGTCGACGACCTCACCTTCATCCCGATCTCGGCACTGCAGGGCGACAACGTCACGTCGCACTCGATGAACACGCCGTGGTTCGAGGGCCCGACGCTCCTGCACCATCTCGAGCACGTGTACATCGGCTCCGACCGCAACCTCATCGACCCGCGCTTCCCGGTGCAGGTCGTGATCCGGCCGATGAGTCACGATCATCACGACTACCGCGGCTACGGCGGCGTGGTCGCGGGTGGCATCTTCCGCCCCGGTGACGAGGTGACCATCCTGCCGAGCGGTTTCAACACGACCATCGCCGGCATCGACCGCTATGGCGAACCGATCGAAGAGGCGTTCCCGCCGGGTTCGGTCACGATCCGTCTCGCCGACGAGATCGACATCAGCCGCGGCGACATGATCTGCCGGCCGAACAACCAGCCCACAGCCACCCAAGACGTGCACGCGCAGATCTGCTGGTTCTCGCCGACCGCGCCGCTGCAACGGGACCGGGTGTACGCGATCAAGCACACCACGAAGTGGGCCCGAGCCAAGGTGACCGACCTCTTCTACCGCCTCGACGTGAACTCGCTGTCACGCGACGAATCGATCACGGCGCTCGCACTGAACGACATCGGGCGCGTGAAGCTGCGCACGACACAACCGCTGTTCGTCGACGAGTACCGCCGGAACCGCAACACCGGCAGCTTCATCCTCGTCGACGAGGGCACGATGGAGACGGTGGGGGCCGGCATGATCATCGGCGCCGAGTGAGCGCCGCGATCCCGGCACCATGAGCCTCGATCCGAGACTCGAAGCACGCGTCACGCAGCTCCGACGGTCGGGGTCCGCGTGGATGCGGCGCACTGCCGAGCGCATCGAGCCGGCCGACGCGCCGCGGCGGTTGCGTCAGCGCGTGGGCGGCCGGTGGGAGACGATCGGTCGTCAGCAGTTCGACTTCCTGGTCGCCGAGGGCCTCGCGCCGCACCACGAGTTCATCGAGATCGGCTGCGGCGTGCTCCGCGGCGGGTTGCACTACATCGGCCATCTCGACACGAGCCGATACCACGGCATCGACATCAACCCGCAGATGATCGAAGGCGCCCGACACGAGCTCGCGCAGGCGAGCCTCGACCACAAGGCGCCGCAGCTCCGGGTCACCGACACGTTCGACATCGACTTCGGCGTGCCCCTCGACATGGGCATCGCGGTGTCGGTGTTCACGCACGTGCCCTGGAACTCGTGCTATTTCGCCCTGGCCCAGCTGGGCCGGTACCTGGCCCACGGCGGTCGCTTCTACGCCACGTACTTCCCGGGACCGGCCGGGCCGGATCGCTTCGAGCCGATCACCCAGAAGATCGTGGCGCCGGCGACGCACCCGGTGACCACGTACGCCGATCGCAACCCGTACCACTACGCGGCCGACGACTTTGCGCACCTCGCTGAGCTGTGTGGGCTCGAGCTGCGCGTGATCGGCGACTGGGGTCACCTGCGCGGCCAGCACATGCTCTGCTTCACGCGCCCCTGAGCCCGGCGTACCCTGCCGGCATGGCCGTGCACGAGGTGGCAGCCACCGGCTTCGGACGCGAGGCCACAACGTACGAGCGGTCTCGCCCAACGTATCCACCCGACGCGCTGCGGTGGATCAACGACGCACTCGACCTTCGTGCCGGACGCATCGTGTGCGACCTCGCCGCGGGTACCGGCATCTTCACCCGGCTGCTCGCGCCGACCGGCGCGAGCGTGATCGCGGTGGAGCCGGTGGAAGGCATGCGGGCGGTCCTGCGGGCCCAGCTACCGACCGTGCCGGCGGCGAGCGCCGTGGCCGAGGCGTTGCCGTTCGCGCCTGCGTCGCTCGACGCCGTGACCATCGCACAGGCCTTCCACTGGTTCGACGCGCGGCGCGCGCTCGGCGAGATCCGTAGCGCCCTGCGCGTCGGCGGCCGCGTGGCGCTCGTGTGGAACGCGCGCGACCGGTCACGCGATTGGGTCAACGCCGTGTGGACGATCATGGATCGCGTCGAACGGCGAGCACCGTGGCGCGATCACGACGCTACGACCGTCGGCGACCAACATGCGCGCCACGAGGCCGAGCTTCACGACGCTCCTGGCTTCGGACCAGTGCACACTGCGCACTTCCACCATGAGCAGGTGCTCGATCACGACGGTGTCGTCGCGCGCGTGCAGGGCGTCAGTCACGTCGCCGTCCTTCCGAACGCGGCGCAGACGCGCGTACTCGACGAAGTGCGGTCGCTGCTCCGTACGCACCCCGACACACGCGATCGTGACACCGTCGCGATCCCGTACCGCGTCGATGCGTACTGGCTGGAACGCGTCGACTGACCACGCTCTGCCAGTACGATCGTGGCGTGGCAGCGAACGCGACGCACCCGGCGCCGCCGTGGGTGATGCGTCCCGAGAGCCTGCCGCGCGGCACCTTTGTGCAGCTCGACGGCCGCGGCCGCACCTTCGTCCGTGACACGTCCGCGAACGGTACGGGGCACACGGCCGACGCGGAGCCGCGCCCGACCGTGTTGCTGCTCCACGGCTGGATGGCCACCGGCGCCCTCAACTGGTACTCGGTGTTCGAGTCGTTGCGGCACCGATACCGGGTGCTCGCACCGGACCTGCGCGGCCACGGTCGCGGTCTGCGCAACCGGCGCATCTTCCGGTTGGCCGACTGCGCCGACGATGCGGCCGAGATGCTCGACGTGATCGGCGCCGGGCCCGTGATCGCCGTCGGCTATTCGATGGGCGGTCCGGTGGCCCAGCTGTTCTGGCAGCGCCACCGAGACCTCTGCTCCGGCCTCGTGCTCGCCGCCACGTCGGCCGGCTTCGTGCCCGGCACACGCGAACGGATCGTGTTCACGTCCGCGATGGCCGGCGCGATCGGCACGACGCGCCTCGGTCGGGCAGCCACGCACGTGCCGCTGGTCTCGGACCGCCTCGGTGCGATCGTGGCCCGCACCGCCGGCGCCAACGCCCTACCGCACTGGGCGGCGCGCGAGTTCCGGCGCCACGACTGGCGGATGGTGCTCGAAGCGGGCCACTCGATCTCCACGTATCACGCTCGGTGGATCGGAGACATCGACGTGCCGTCGTCGGTGATCGTCACCACCGAGGACCGAGCCGTCGCGCCCCACCTCCAGCGCAAGATGGCCGAAGCCGTGCCCGGCGCGACCGTGCACGAGGTGGTCGACGGTCACCTCGCGTGCGTCCGCCCGGGCTTTGCCACAACGCTCACTGCAGCAATCGACGACGTCGCGTCGCGCATCGCTCCCAACCGACGTTAGAGATGCGCGCCGGGCGCGCATCTGCGACGCCGGTTCGGGAGATGGGTCAGTCGTCGGCGCGACTGCGCACCCGCACGGCGCGCTCGTCGGAGTGGTTCACGTCGTGGCCCTGGATCTGCAACAGCTCGTCGCGCGTCGCGTTGGCGATCTCCTCGGCGTGCTCGTCGGCCGCGGCCAAGCGGGCCTCGATCCCTTCGGCCACGATCGCCTCGGCTTCGGCCACGAGCGCCTCGACCATCTCGGCTTCGGGCACGACGCGCACGATCTTGCCGCGCACGAAGAGATGACCCTTACCCCTCCCGGCCGCGATGCCGAGATCGGCGTCGCGCGCCTCACCCGGCCCGTTCACGATGCACCCCATCACGGCGACCTGCAGCGGAATGTTGCGCTCGGCCAGCGCCACCTGCGCGGCCTGCGCGACCGCGATCACGTCGACTTCGGCACGACCGCACGACGGGCAGGCGATGAGGTCGACGCTCGTGCGCTCACGCAGCCCGAGCGCTTCGAGGAGCTGCTTGCCCGCGCGCGCCTCTTCGACCGGATCGGCCGTGAGCGAGAACCGGATCGTGTCGCCGATGCCCTCGGCGAGCAGCGTCGCGATGCCGGCGACCGACTTGATGAGCCCGGCCGGCGGCGGTCCGGCCTCGGTGACACCGAGGTGCAGCGGATGATCGACAGTGTCGGCGAGCAGACGGTAGGCGTCGATCATCACCGGCACGCTCGACGCCTTGACGCTGATCTTGACGTCGTCGAAGTCGACCTCACGGAAGTAGTCGAGCTCGCGTACGGCTGACGCGACGAGCGCCTCAGGCGTGCTGCCGCCGTAGCGCTGCGCGATGTCGGGGTCGAGCGAGCCGCCGTTGACACCGATTCGGATCGAGATGCCACGGTCGCGCGCTTCCGACGCGACCGCCTTGATCTGATCGGGTTTGCGGATGTTGCCCGGGTTGAGGCGCAAGGCGTGCACACCCGCCTCCATCGCGGCCAAGGCGAGACGATGGTGGAAGTGGATGTCGGCGACGATCGGGACGGGAGAGCGGGGCACGATCTGCGCGAGTGCCTCGGCGGCTTCGACCTCATTGCAGGTGCAGCGGACGATGTCGCATCCCGCGCCGGCGAGTGAGTAGATCTGTGCCAGCGTGCCGTCGACGTCGGCCGTCTTGGTGGTGGTCATCGATTGGACGCTGATCGGGGCGCCCCCGCCCACGGGCACGCGTCCGACCTGCACTTGGCGAGTGGCGCGGCGGGGCATCACGAACACCAGGTTAGGAGCCCCCGAGCACGCGCCCCACTGCCCTAGGGTGAACGTTTCGTGGATGTGCTGGTGACGGGCGGTGCCGGGTTCATCGGATCGCATCTCGCCGACGCGCTCCTGACCAGGGGCGACCGGGTTCGTGTGCTCGACAACCTGTTCTCCGGACGGCGCGAGAACGTGCCCGCGGGTGCCGAGCTCGTCGAGGGTTCGATCACCAACCCGGAAGCCGTAGCGCGCGCCGTGGCGGGCTGTGAAGTCGTGTTCCACCTCGCCGCGCACGGCGCAGTCGCCCGTTCGCTCGCCGATCCCCTCGCCAGCAACGAAGCCAACGTGCACGGCACCCTTGCGGTGCTCAACGCGAGTCGCGACGCCGGAGTGCGGCGCGTGGTGTTCGCGTCGTCGTCGAGTGTGTACGGCGGCGCATCGGTGGTACCCACGCCGGAAGACGCGCCACTGCGCCCCCGCTCCCCCTACGCCGTGAGCAAGCTCGCCGCCGAGTGGTACACGCGAGTGTTCGGTGAGCTCTTCGAGCTCGAGACGGTTGCGCTCCGCTACTTCAACGTGTTCGGTCCGCGCCAGCGTCCCGACTCCACCTACGCCGCCGTCATCCCACTGTTCGCGCGCGCCGTGCTCTCTGGTGGCGAGCCGATCGTGCACGGTGACGGCACACAGAGCCGCGACTTCACGTTCGTGGCCGACGTGGTCGGCGCGAACCTCTGTGCCGCGAGCGCGGCCGCCGAGCTCTGCAGCGGCCGGGCGTTCAACGTCGCACCCGGCACCAGCCACAGCCTGCTGCAGCTGCTCGACGCGTTGGGCGAGGTCACCGGCGTCGTGCCTCGGCCTACGTTCGTCGCGTCGCGCCCAGGCGACGTGACGCACAGCCAGGCCGATGCGACCGCGGCTCGCCGCGATCTCGGTTGGGCGCCCGAATGGTCGTTCGCCGACGGCTTGCGGGCCACCGTCGAGTGGTTGCGCTCGGTCGGCTGAAGCCCGCCGCCGTTCGGGTTACGCGGAGACCGAGTACGGGCCGTCGCTCGGTAACGCCGCGTAGGCGCTGGCGAGCATCCCGTCGCACAGACCGCGCAGGAGCACCAGCGCGTCGAAGCCCGGCGCGGCCGGGTTCAGGTCTCGCACGCACGCCGGATCGAGCGCGGGCGCGCAGACTGCGGAGATCAGCTCGTGGTGTTCGCGACGATCGTCTTCACCGTCGCCGAACAGCTCTTCGTGCAGCTTCTCGCCCGGTCGCAGCCCGGTGTACTCGATCTCGATCGCTCGCTCCGAGATGCCGATGAGGCGGCGGGCGACGTCGGCGATGCGCACCGGCTCGCCCATGTCGAGCACGAGCACTTCGCCCGGGTTGCCGATCGCACCGGCCTGCACCACGAGCTGCACCGCTTCCTCGACGGTCATGAAGAAGCGCGTCACTTCGGGGTCGGTGACAGTGAGCGGACCACCGTTGGCGATCTGTGCACGGAAGGCCGTGAGCACGGATCCGCGGCTCCCGAGCACGTTGCCGAACCGCACCGAGAGGAAGCGGCCGGGCGACCGCTGGGCCGTGTACGCGGTGAGGCCCTCGGCGACGCGCTTCGAGTACCCGAGCACGCTGGTGGGGTTCGCCGCCTTGTCGGTGGAGATGTTGACGAACGTGCCGACGCCGGCCGCCACGGCCGCGTCGAGCACGGCGAGCGTGCCCCACACGTTGGTCTTGAGCGCCTCGACCGGGTGCGCCTCGAGCAGCGGCAGGTGCTTGAGCGCCGCCGCATGGAAGACCACGTCGGGCCGGCGGTCGCAGAACAGCCGGCGCACTCGTTCGCGGTCGCGGATGTCGAGCAGCACGAGGTTCGGGCTGTCGAGCAACGCGCGCCCATCGAGCGCGAGCTGCACGGCGTGCAGGGCCGATTCGTCGCGATCGATCATGATCAGCTCGGCCGGTGCGAACGCGGCGATCTGGCGGCAGAGCTCGGAACCGATCGAGCCGCCCGCGCCCGTGACGGCGATGACCCGCCCGGTGAGGTAATGCGAGATCTCATCGAGGTCGGTCTCGACCTGATGGCGCCCGAGGAAGTCGCGCTCGTCGGGTTCGCGGATGTCGACGACGCGCACCTGGCCACCGAGCAGGTCGCGCACCGCAGGCAGCACCCGCAGCTCGAGGCCGAGCGGCACAGCAAGGTCGATCAGCTCGCGCATGAGCGTCGCGTCGGCGCTCGGCACCGCGACGAGCAGCGCGTCGGCGCCGTAGCGCTCGGCCGCGTCGCTGATCGCACTGCGGCCACCCACGACCTTCGCACCCATCACGGTGAACGAGCGCTTGTCGGGATCGTCGTCGATGAGCGCGACCGGCAGGTACGGGCTCGATTCGTCGCGCAGCATTGCGTGGACGGCCTGGATGCCGCCGGCGCCGGCGCCGAATACGAGCACGCGCGTGCGCTCCGTGGCGCGCAGCCGGAAGCGACGCTCCTGCACGAGCCGCCACGCGTAGCGCGTGCCGCCCTGCAACAAGAACGCCGCCAACCCGCCGCCGATGACCGCGCCGATCGCGATCGGGCGACGCGACGATGTGAAGAGCAGATCAGCGCACAGCAGCACGGTGCCGGCGACCACGACCGTGCGCGCCACCGCGGCGACCTCCTCGAAGGAGCCGAAGATCCAGCGGCCGCGGTACAGGCCCGATCCGCGTCCGGCGAGCGCCTGCGCGGCGAACACGATCGGCAGCATCGCAACCAGACCATGCCAGTTGATGCGAGTCGGGTCGAGGTCGCGGCGCTGCCACTCCGCGAACACGAGCGCGATCGCCCAGGCGGCATTGTCGATCGCGGCTTGCACGACGCGTTTGCGCGTCGAACGCCGGCCCCAGACCTGCAGCCATTGCGGCCCCTTGCCCATTTGCTGTCCCCCGTGTGGCCCTCGCGAGCCCCCACACCCCTGTTCCCGTCCCCACAGGTACCGGTTTGGACAGCCCGTTCGCCCGCCGCGGTGGGCATAGTTTCCAGCCTTGACCGTGCTGACGCAAGAGTGACCCGGCGAAAACCTCGCGGAGGCTGCCCGTTGTGGGTTCCGTCACCGACCTGACGAACACGTCGCAGTTCGCCGCCGGCCTCGTCGCGGGCCTGGTCGCGGCCGCGATCGTGGCCGGGATCGCCCTTGCCCTCGACGCCCGAGCCCGCCGGTTCCCCCTGGCCGGCCTCGCCCATGCGAGCGCCGCGCTCGTGGCCCTCGGCGTCGCCGGGACCGCCCATCAGCAGATCCGGCCCGACGCCTGGGGCCTCGTTGCGGTGGCGCTCGCCGCTGTGGCCGGCCTGGTGGCGCAGCGGTTCGCCGACCCGGCTCTTGTGGCGATGCTGTTGGTTCCCGCGGGTGCCGCGGTGCTCTACGACCTGCGCAACCTGCCCGACGCCTGGATGGCACCGGTCGTGGCCGCCGCGGTGGTGGTGGGCGGCGCGCTTGCCGGCGACTTCGACCTTGCCCAACGCCATCGGGCGCTCGGCCCGATGCTCCTCGCGGGCACCGCGTTCGGGATCTACTCGACCGTCCCCGACACCGAGGCGGCGCGGGTCCTGGTGGGCGTGGCGTTGCCGTTCATGGCGCTCGCCATGGCGTGGCCGGTTCCGCTCCTCGGCAGCGGGGGCGCGGCGGCAACCGTGACGATCTGGCTCCTGCTCGCCGCGCGTGACGGTGCCACGCGGCCCGGCGCGGTGATCGGCGCCATCGGGTGCCTCGGACTCTTCGTGTGGGAGCCGATCGGCAGGCGCGTCGCCGCGCAGTTGCTGGCGAACCGCCCGCCGGCGATCGTCGAGCGGGCCGCGGTGATCGTCGCCGCGTTGATCTTCGATGCGCTCGTGGTGTTCTGGGCGGCGCGGGTCGCCGGGCTGCACCGCGACGGAGCGACGGCCGCACTGCTGCTCGCACCCGCGGCGATCGTGGGTGCGGTGGCGGCGGTGCTGTTCCTCGCCCCACCGCCGTCGCGCGCCGACGTCAGGCGCGAATCGCCGACGATTGGCGGTGCACCTCCGCGACCACGGCACTGATCGTGTCGACGTGCTCGTCGCGCAGCGACGGATAGATCGGCAGGCTGACCACCCGGCTCGCCACCTCGTCGGTGACGGGGAGGTCGGTGGCGTCGACGGCGTGGGATTGCTGTCGGTGGGCCGGCGGGTCGAAGTAGAGGCGAGTGTCGATGCCCTCGGCCGCGAGTGCCCGCACGAACGTGTCTCGATCGACGCCGAACGTGCCGGGCTCGACCGTGATCGTGAGATCCTTGAACGTGGATCGGTCGTCGGGGTCGATCTCCTGCGCAGCCACACCTGGTACGTCAGCGAGGGCGTCGCGGTAGCGCGCCGCGATGGCGCGCCGGCGTTCGAGATGCTCGTCGAACCGATCGAGGGAACACAGCGCGACCGCCGCGTGTATCTCCGACATGCGGCCGTTCAGCCCCACGAAGCGAGTGTCGTAGTTGCCGGGATTGGCGTAGTCGCGACCGATGCGCAGCGCCGCGGCCACGTCGTCGCGTTGGGTAGCGACGAGGCCGCCCTCGCCGGCGGCGAGCGGCTTCGTGGGCGTGAGGCTGAACACCTCGGCCACACCGAACGTGCCGACGGCGCGCTCCCCTCGTCGCGCGCCGAACGCGTGTGCCGCGTCGAACACGACCGGCACACCCGCGGCCGCGCCGAGATCTTCCACTGCCTCAGCCCCGCACGGCGCACCGAAGACGTGCGTGGCGAGCACCGCCCCGATGCCGTCGGTACGGCGCTTCGCGTCGTCGACGTCGAGCTGGAACGACCCGGGGTCGCACTCCGCGAACCGGCAGGCCCGAGCGTTCCACGACACGGCATGCGCCGATGCCGAGAACGTGAAGCTCGGGAGCAGCACCGGTGCCGCCGGATCGAGCTCTCCGAGATGATCGAGCACGCGCAACACGAGCATCAGGCCTGTGGTGCACGACGACACGGCGACCACGTGCGCCACGCCGAGCCGCGCCGCGGCGCGCTCCTCGAGCTCGCGCACCAGCGCGCCGTTCGTCAGCATGCCTGCGTCGTAGCTCGGCGCAAGCCGTGCGAAGACGTCGTCGCGCGGCGGCACGGCCGGCCGTACGAAGGGAAGACGATCGGCAAAGGCGGGCGTGCCGCCGAGGATCGCGAGTCGTGCGGTCAACTGAGCTCCGTTCGGTGGGCGCGAGATGAACTCGAAACGAAACCGCCCCACCCGGCCAGACCTATCAATGCTGCTGCGCTCGCCGACGCGACGCCCACTGCCCACGCCGTGTCGAGGTGCAGCACGAGCACGCCGAGCGCGGTCAGAACAGCCTGGAGCCCAATGCACTCGAGCACGGCCTGCACGCGGCTGCGGCCGCGATCGACGAGCTGGTCGTACACGTGGCTGCGATCGCCACTGAGCACCGGCCGTCCGGCGCGCCGGCGCCGAACGATCGCGACGGCGGTATCGAAGACCGGAAGCGCGACGAGCAACGGCACCGCCACCCAACCGCGCCCGCCATGCTCGGATCGCAGGACGAGCGCGGCGGCGAGCGCGAGCGCGCCGCCCGTGAGGTACGCGCCGGCATCACCGAGGTAGATGCGCGCCGGTGGCCGGTTGTACCAGAGGAAGCCGCCGAGCGCTCCGGCGAGGGCCAACGCAAGCTCGCGCGCCGATCCGGCGATCACGGCGAAGCCGAGTGCCGACGCGACGGCAACGCCACCGGCGAGACCGTCGAGACCATCGAGGAGGTTCACTGCATTGACGAGGCCGACCACGAGCGCGGCGGTGACGAGCACGCCGAGGTGACCCGGCGCGGGCACCACCGCGCCGGCAACCAGGCCGATGCCGACTTCGGCGATCAGACGCAGACGCGGTGGGATCTCACCGACATCGTCGGCCAGACCGAGAAGCGTGAGCAGCGCGAGCGGCACGAGCAGCGACAGCCGCGACCACGAAACGACGATGCCGAGGCCGAGCGCGACGAACACTGCGATCCCACCGAGATACGGCACGGGCGCCTGCTGCACCTTGAGCGGACCCGGACGGTCGACGACTCCGAGCCGGCGAGCGACGAGCGCCGCGACTGGAGTGAGCACCAGCGCAGCACCGAGCGCTACGGCGACGATCGCCAGGTTGCTCATCGGCCGAGCTCCACGCTGTGCAGCAGGGGCGCCGGGCCTCGTGCGACGCAATCCCGCACGTACACCGACGATTCGACTCCGTCGTGCACGTGCACCCGCGTCGCTTCATGGAAGCCGCAGCCTTCGTAGAGCGCACGGGCCGCGCCATTGTGCGACCCCGCGGTGACCTTCACGCCGGTCACGCCCGATCGCGCCAGGTCCCGTACGCAGGCATCCACGAGCGCTCGCCCGACACCGCGACCGGCCGCCCGCTCGCCGACGGCGACCGCGAGGATCTCGGCCGGTGGCAGGCCATCGGCGTGCTGCGGGTACCGCATCGTCTCGAGCACTCGACGCCACGAGCGGGCGATTCGGGGCGCCGCCTGGAGCGCGGCGATCGCACCGTCGCGTACGGCAAAGCGCCGGTAGAGCGAACCGAGATCAGCACACGCAGCCGCGAAGCCCACGGTGGTGCCCTCGGCATCGACCGCGACGAACGCGGCGGCGGTGCGCGTTCGCACCACACGCCCGTAGAGCCGTGCGAGGAATGCCGTGCCGAGCGTGGGCAGGAACCCTTCATCGATGCGGCGAGCGTGGAGCTCCGCCATCGAGCGAGCGTCGCGGGCGAGGGCTCGCCGCACCGTGATGCCGGTCATCGACGCCGCCTGGAGTGCATGAGGCGCTCGTATGTCGCGAGCGTGCGATCGATCACGCGCTGCTGGTCGAAGTCGCGGCGCGCCTTGACGAGCGCGGCTCCGCCCATGGCCGCGCATCGATCGGGATCCGCGGCGAGCTTCGCGATCGCCGCGGTGAGCGCAGCCGAGTCGCCGCGGGGAACGAGACAGCCGGTGTGGTCGTGCTCGACGACCTGTCGGCAGCCCCGGATGTCGGTGGCGATCACCGGACATCCCATGGCCGCGGCCTCCATCGCGGAGCGCGGAAACCCTTCGCGATGCGAGGCGAGCACGTACATGTCGAACGCGCCGTAGAGCTCGTCGACGTCGTCGCGATGACCGAGGAACGAGATGTTGCCGATCGTTTCCGCCGCCGCGATGTCGCTGGGTGTGATCGCGTCGGCCTTGTCGTCGTCGGCGCCGCCGATGACCGCGATACGCACACGCGGTGCTTCGGTGGCGAGGACGCGCGCCGCGTCGAACAGCTCTCGGTAGCCCTTCTCCCATACGAGGCGACCGACGGCACCGACGAGCACGTCGTCGTCGCGGGCACCCATCTCCTTGCGCAGCACCTCGCGCCGGCCCGGATCGACGCGAGTGGGATCGAACCGTCGGAGGTCGATGCCGTTGCCGAGCACGCTGAGCTTGGTGCTCGACACGCCGAGACGGGCCAGGACCGGCAGGTCTTCTTCGTTCTGGAGCAGCTCGGCATGCGAGCACGCTGCTGCGATCCGCTCCAGTGAGTACACCGCCGCGCGCCGCTTCCACGGGTCGCCGGGAAGTGCATACAGCCCGTGCACCGTGTTCACGATCACGGGCACCCGTGCGGCGCGTGCGGCAAGGCGGCCGTAGATGCCGGGCTTCGGGTTGTGGGTGTGCACGATCGTCGGTGCGAGGCGGCGGAGCATGCCGAAGAGCTCGAACAGCGCCGCCGCGTCGCGGTGGGGCGCCATCGACCGCGTCGCGTGGCGGAGCGGCTCGTGGCGGATGCCCGCTTGCTCGAGACGGGCGACGAACGGGCCGGGCGCCGAGATGCCGATCACGTCGTATCCCGCGGCCGCGAACGCTTCGAGCTGCGGGCCGAGCAGCAACGCAAGACTGATGTCGGTGGTCGTGACGTGCACGAGACGCGGACGGCTCGTCACGACGTCGCCCCTGCGTAGCGGGCCCGGTTCGCGATCCGTCGGATGTCGTCCTCGAGCGCGAGGCCACCCGCGAGCTTGTGCGCGAACCAGCGCATGCCGTCGGCGTGCTGCACCGGTGACCGCGCCAGGCGGTACGGATCGGTGGCTCCGTACCGGTTCGCGCGGGTGCCGGCGAGCGCAGCCGAACGGAACCGATCCCGCACCAGCTGCTCGTTGTCGGGCGACGGGGCCACGGCCTTCGGGTAGGCGAAGTGTGCGGCACGAACACCGAGTCGATCGCCGATCAGCTCGATCGAACGGTCGAGCTCGCGCGCCGCGGCATCCGGCTCCAGCCGGTCGAGCAGCGCGTGCGTGTGCGTGTGGGATCCGAACGTGACGAGGCCCGTCGAGCCGGCGTCGGACAGAGCCGCCCACGAGGCGGGCTGCCCGTCGGCCGGAAAGGGGTTGCCCGAGTCGATGTGCGCGGTCGCGAGATAGAGCGTCGCCGGGATCCCGTGGCGCGCCAGCACCGGGAGCGCGGCATCGACGAAGTCGGACGTACCGTCGTCGAAGGTGACGACCACGGGGTCGAGCGCATGGGTTCCGCCGTCGAGCGCGGCCAATGCGGCGTCGAGCGTGGCCGCTCGCCCGCTCGACGCGAGCGCCTCCATCTGCGCATCGAACGCGTCGACGGCGAGATCGAGCTCGAGAGCGCCGCGGCGGCCGATCCGGTGGTAGAGCAGCACGACGACGCCGCGCGCGGGCGGGCGGACGCGATCCACTCCGGCCGCGGTCCGCTTCAGCGCTTCCTGCCCTACGCGTCGCGCCCTCGCGCGGACGGCGCCCATCGTGCCCCGTGTTCCTCCCAGCCCAGCGTCCCCGTTCCCTCGGCCGCAGCAGTGGCCGTGGACCCCACGGTGAACACCCGCATCGTAGGGACACAGAGCCGCTGACGGCAATGGGCCGGGCGCACTGTGACACGCGCACGAGAACCGGTCGCGGCCCTGGTTGGAGCGGGCCGCGTCAGAACAGCTCGATGTCGCCCAGGCCGAGGTCAAAGGAGTCGAGCGATGGGGGGCCGTGCTCGACCGCGATGCCCCGCCAGGCGAGGGTCGGTCCCGATCCCGGAAGCGGTACGAAGCCGACCGACGGGCGCCGCCCGATGGCGACGATGTAGTCGGCTTCACCCCGCACGGCGCGCGCCACGCGACGCACGAGGCGGCGGACGCCCGCGGGCCCGCGAGGCGACAGGGCGAGCGCGAGCGCGGCTTCGGTTGCCGGACCGCGTCGCCGCAGTCGGAACACGGCCAGCCCGTTTGCATCGACGACGGCGCGGTACTCCAACAGCGTGCCGCCGTACCGCCAGCGCAACACCGCCGGATCGAGGCGGGTTCGCAGCGCAGGCGAGCTCGGGCGGGCGGAGGCCACCAGCTCGGCGATGACCCGGTCGTCGGCCAACGCCGTGGCCGCGGCCTCCCCTGCATTCGTCGGCAGCGAGAAGTGATCGGCGGGCACTCGCGCGCGCATCATCGCCAGCGGCCCCCGAACGCGCGCCGGCCGCGCCGAGACGCGCAGCGTGCCCACCACCGTCCAGCCCATCGAGAGGTAACCGGGGCGGCTCTGGTCGTTCGGCGTGTTGAACACGAACTCCACGCCGTCGGCCCGCAGCTCGTCGATGGCGCCCAAGGTCAGGCGCTTGAACAAGCCTCGGCCTTGGTACTGCGGATGCGTGGCCGTATCGACGGCCCGCACGGCGCGCCGTACGACGCCGTTCTGCTCGAACTCCCAACGCATGAGATAGCGGACCGCAACGACACGCTCACCGTCGAGCGCGACCCATGCCGGCGACGGACCGAACGCGTTGTCGACGTGCTTCCAACGAAAGAGCGGATCGAAGCGCTCGTCGGACGCTCGACCCATCGCGGCGCGCAGGAGCTCGAGGACCGCGCCGATGTCGGAAGGCTCGGCGCGGCGGATCGTGAGGTCGTTCACCTCGTCACGAGCCTCTGGTAGATCTGTTCGACACGACGCTGCGCGCGCTCGGCGTCGAACTCGCCGGCCCTGGCCGCGCCCGCCTCGGCCAGACGGCTTCGCAGCGCGCCGTCGCTCGCCACCTCGATGATGGCAGCAGCCAATCGGCCCGGGTCGCCCGGCGGCACGAGCCGGGCGTCGACGCCGTCGGTGAGGGTCTCGGCGATGCCGCCGACCGATGTGGCGACCACCGGCAGCCCGAGTGCGAGCGCCTCCATCAGCGCCACGGGCAGACCCTCCCAGCGCGAGGCCAGCACGAACAGGTCGCACGCCGCCATCAGCCGCACGGCATCGGGACGGTGCCCGGTGAGTGTCACCGTGTCGCCCAGGCCGAGCTGTCGATGCTGCGCCTCCACCTCGTCTTGCAGCGGACCTTGCCCGACTGCGACGAAGTGCACACGCGTGCCGAGCTCATCAGCCACGCGTCGGGCGGCCGCCAACAGGTTCGGCCAGTCCTTCTTCGGGTGGTAGTTCGCCACCGTGCCCACGACGAAGACGTCGTCGTCGATCCCGAGCTCCGCTCGTACGGCGGCGCGCTCGCTGCGCTGCTCGCGCACGGAAGCCACGTCGATGCCGTGCACCAGAGTCTCGCAGCGGGCCCGGACCCGCGGCGTCATCGACGCGCGCGTCTCCTCGGAGACGGCGATCGTTGCTGCGTCGAGCCGCGTCGTGAGCGAATCGGCGAAGCGCGTGGCACGGTGGAGGGTGCTCCAGGCGTTGTGCTCGGTGGTGACGACAGCCGGCCGCAGAGCGCGCGGCAGTGAGCGCACGACGACTCGGGCCATGGCCGCGACGTACGGCGAGTGCACGTGCACCACGTCGACCGGCTCGTTCACGAGCCGGCGCCGAAGCCGCACGAGCCAGCGCAGATCACGCTCGTCGCGCACGCCGAAGCACGTGACCGCCACGCCCTGTTCCTCGAGCGGTCGCACGAGCGCGTCCTTCCACGGCAGTAGATACGCCGCCGCCACGTCGAAGCGATCGCGATCGCGGGCTCGAGCGGCGTTCACGAGCAGGTGCTCGGCACCGCCAGGGCCGAGGCCTTTGATCAACCACAGCACGCGTGTGCGCGCGGTCACGGCTGCGGCGAGGTCCGTTGCGTCGGCCGCGTCGACTCGGGACCCATGAAGCGCACATAGAACTCGTCGTCGGCCTCGATCCAACCGAACACCTCGTCGGAAAGGGCTTGACTGCGCGCCGCGTAGTCCGCGATCGCACGAGCGCCACGACGCGACGCCAGGCGGTAGCGAGCGCTGCGCTCGAGTCGACCGAGCACGGGGACGCCGGCCGGGATGCGCGCGCCGGCAACGGCGTCGCGCACAGCCTGGCGAGCCGGCAAGTTCGCGAGCATCGACACGGGCGGCCGCGAACCCGCGCCGTGGTGGTAGACGACGTCGCCGTACACGCCGAACCACAGCGGGTCGAGGTCGACCCGGTTGCTGCGCACCAGCGGCCGCCAATCGATCCCCCGCTCACGCAGGATGCCCAGCAGGTTGCCTCCGCCGTCGGTCACGAGCTGACCGTCGGACGCTTCCCAGAGGTAGCCCTGCGCCCAGTCGCCATCGATCTCCCGCCAGAAGCCGACCGTGGTGAGACAGAAGCACGGGTGCGGCTGCTGCTCGCCCATGTTCTCGTCGCGGCGCACCGCCACCAGCGGCGTACCGTCGAACAGCTCGTCGGTGACGGGCGCGATCGGAAAGGCGTCGCTGTCGATGAACAACAGCAGGTCGTCATCGGCCGCGCCCGTGCTCGCTTCGTCGGCGAGCAGGTTCAGCTTCACGTGATGCGGTCCGTCGAGATCTGCCGCGTAGTGAAACTCGCCGTTCCAACGTTGATCGATGCCGTTGAGCGACGCGTAGATCCGGTGCTCGCCGAGATGGCGCCGCAGGAACCGGAGCTGTGGCGCGATCCAGCGCTCATCGTGCCAATGGACGGTGCAGACGTGGATCATCGCGATCGAGGGTAGGCGGCGCTGCGACAGCAGCTCACCAGCCCGCACGGATCGTGTCGACGATGTACTGGCGCTGCTCGTCGGTGACCCACCAGCCGACCGGGAAGCAGACCATCTCGCCCACGAGCTCGTCGAGCTGTGGCAACGGCGCGGTGAACTCGCTGACGGCAGAGTGGATGTCGTTGCGCTCGTGCACGCGGCTCACGCTGATCCCCGCCGCCTGCATCGCGCGCATGAAGTCGTCGCGGCGATCCACCTTCACGGTGTAGATCCAGAACGCGGAGCGACGGTCGGCAGCGCGCTCGAGCAGGCGCAGCCCGTCGACTCCGGCCAACGCATCGTCGTAGAAGCTCGCGTTGGCCTGATGGCGACCGACGACCGAGTCGATGATGCCGAGATTGGCGAGCCCGGTGGCCGCGTTGATGTCGTTCATGTGGAACTTGAAGCCGTACTCCGGGATGTCGTCCTCGCACCGAAAGTCGTTGCGGCCCGGCTTCTCGCGGTCGATCCCGTACCACCGGAGCAGCTTCGCCCGCGCGTAGAGGTCGTCGTCGGGGAGCACCAACAGCCCGCCGTCACCGCACGTGAGGTGCTTGATCGCCTGGAAGCTGTACGCGCAGATGTTGCCGTGGTTGCCGAGCGGCGCATCGCGGTAGGTGGATCCCCACGCGTGCGCGCAGTCCTCGATCACCACCGGACGAAAGCCCAGCCGCGCTTCGGCCCGATCGAGCACCGTGGCGAGCCGGTCGAGATCGAGCGGGTAGCCGCCCCAGTGGACAACCACGATCGCGCGCGTTGTCAACGTGAGCTTTCGCTCGAGATCGTCGAGGTCGAGATTGCAGGTTTCGGGGTCGGCATCGACCCACACCGGACGCAGCCGATTCGCCAGGATCGGCCAGTTCGTGGCCGTGCACGTGAGCGCAGTGGTGAGCACCTCATCGCCATCGCGCAGCTGCTCGCGTCCGTCTCCGGCCGCGACGCCCCGCAAGAGGTGCAGCGCGAGATGGAGGGCCGACGTGGCGCTGTTGACGGTGACGACGCGCGGATTGCCGATGCGCTCGCGCAGGCGCGCTTCGAACTCATCGACCTTCGCACCCTGGCCGATGTAGCCGCTGCGCAGGACGTCGCCGACGAGGTCGGGCGCCGTCTCGCTCATCGCGACCTTGAAGAGCGGGATCATGGCTGTGGCGTCGCGCACCGGATCCCAGAGGATGCCGCTTCCTTGCAGCGGCAGAGCTTCGCCGCTCTGCACCGAGTTCACGCCCATCTGGTTGCTCCCGCCCTAGCTGTACCGCCCCACCTCGCCACGCGCCGCCGACCCGCCGTCGGCGGCCAGCGCCGGACCACCTTGGCGCAGCGGCGCGGCGAAGTCAAGGAGGTCACGAATGCACGATCTCGTCGAACATCGGCTCGTGCTCTGTGCCGGCATAACGCGAGCGCAGCTCGTCGAGGTTGGCGACCGCGTCGCGGAGATCGTCGCTCGTGTTCTTCAGCGTGCGTCCTCGCAACGCCATCCGGCGCACGCCGACGAAGTCGAGGACCAGCCCGAACGCCGCGTCGGGATCCACGAGCAGCTCCTCGTAGTCGAGGCGCAGCATCGGGAGGCCGAGCCCCTCGGCATACGCCGCGACCGCCTCTTTGTCGGCAACGATCTGGCGGATCCTGCGGTCGAAATCGTCGACGTCGACCGTGACGGGTGGCACCTTCTCCGATTCGTCGAAGCGGTTCCAGCGGTTGGTCGACTCGTGCAGCGCTTTGGCGGTGATGCGGCTGACCGCGTGCTTCACGTCGTTGCGCCGACCGAGCAGCACGATCCGGGCCCTACGGGCGCGCAGCAGCTCGCCGAAGGCGCCGGGATCGAGCACGTCGCGCGGCTTCGTCTTGAACCCGACCGCTCGATGCCCCCCGACGAGCGGGCCACGTAGGTAGCGATCGGCCCATTCGAGCTGCGCCTGCGCACCTCGCGCCCGCAGGCCGTCGAGCCGCTCACCCTCCGCCCGCACGTCGGGGTGCTCGTCGAGCCCGCTGATGAGGTAGGTGCTCCCGACTCGGCCGGGAAACAGCACGACGAACGGCGTGACCGATGAACGGAGGACAGGCGTTCGCACGATGATCGGATCAAGCCCGCCGGGCGCGCTGCACAAACGCGATCTTGGCGTAGACGTGGAGCGCCTCGACGGGTACGAGCGTGGCTGCGTCGCGCTGCGGGCAATCGCCGATGTGCTCGCGGTTCACCGCGTCGACGAGACGCTGGATCAGCGTGACCGCGGTGTCGGCGGAGCCCGGCGGGCCGCCGCCGTACTCCGCGCGGTACGCGGTCTGCATGTCTTCGATCACGTAGAAGCCACCCGGCGTCACCGCGCCGAACAGACCATCGAAGGTGGCCAGTTGCTGGTCGGCCTGATGGCTGCCGTCGTCGATGATGAGGTCGAAGGGACCGAGGGCAGCGACCCGGCGCAACAGGTCGGGGTCCGATTGATCGCCACAGATCGTCTGGATCCTCGGGCCGTCGACCACCACGGGCTTGATGTCGACCCCGAACACCTCGGCGTTGGCGAAGTAGTCACGCCACATCCGCAGCGACGCACCCCGGTAGATCCCTATCTCCAAGACCTTGTGAACTCGCCGGCGCACCGGCGCAAGGTGCCGCTCGTAGAGATCGACGTACCGATGCGCGGTCGCTCCCTTGTCGGAGCCGTAGACCGCGGCCAGCCACGAGAGGTTGCTGCGCGCCGGCAGTGCGAGCGCGCGCTGGAACCCGTTGCGGCCCCCAGTTCGGCGTTCGAGCTCGACGCGCGACTTCACGATCGAGCGATACAGCAGCTGGCGAGAATGACTTTCGTTCCACCGACCCATCACGACCCCACCTTCGAAACCCGTCTCCGGGCTCCGCCACTACACTGCGCCGCTCCTCGCCGCCTCGCACGCCGAAGAGCCTCGTTGTGTCGAACGCCTCGTACCGAATCCGCCTCGCCGGCGCCAAGCTTCCGGAGCCCGTCAAGGCTCCGGCAAAGCGTGCCTGGCGCGCGTGGGGCGGGCTCGCGGCGCGAGCGTACGGGCGCTACTACTACACGAACGCCGCCCACACCTGGAAGAACACGACCTGGCTCGGCGTACCGATCTGGAAGAACCCCAAAGACCTCTGGGTGTACCAAGAGATCCTCTGGGAGCTGAAGCCCGATCTCATCATCGAGACCGGCACGAACCTCGGCGGCTCGGCGCTCTTCTTCGCATCGATGCTCGACCTGGTCGCTGCCGACGCAGGTGGCCGCGTGATGACCGTCGACATCACGGCCCACAAGGAGCTGCCCGAGCACCCGCGCATCGAGTACCTGCACGGGTCGTCGATCGCTCCCGAAATCGTGACACGCTTCGCTGATGCCGCAGCCCAGGCGAGTTGCGTACTCGTGGTCCTCGACTCCGACCACCACTACGACCACGTGGTCGCCGAGCTGCGTGCGCTGCACGACTTCGTCACGGTGGGCAGCTACCTCATCGTGGAAGACACGAACATCAACGGGCATCCGGTGAACCCGTTCTTCGGCCCCGGTCCGTGGGAGGCCGTCGACACGTTCCTCGCCGAACAGCCGGGCTTCGTGCCCGACCGCAGCCGCGAGAAGTACATGCACACGTTCAACCCGCGCGGGTTCTTGCAACGCACCAGCTGACGACCGCCGGGTCACGTGGCCTCGCTCGACGGTGCGCGGCGCCCGAGCCCGCGAGAAGCCGCGAGCTTGGCGACGCGCTTCGCCTGGTGCAGCGCGATGCGCGCGTTCACCCGACGTCGGCGCGTGGCGCGCGGCGTGCCCGCCACGGCGAGCGGGCCCCTCGGCAACATCGAGGCGACCACGTCCCAGTCGTTCGGCACGGAGTTCAGCACCGCATCACGGTGCGCCTCGATCCGGGCGAAGTCGAAGGCGCGGAAGTGATCCATGATCTCGTCGTACTTCGAGTGCAGCGGTCCGTGGTCCTGATCGGAATCGAGGTTGCGGATCATCGCGAGGCCCGTTCCGCCCACTCTGATCACCGCGACGTCGAGGTCGGGTCGGTATTCCTTCAGGCAGGGAACGAGCTTCCACGTGTCGCCGGTCCATTCGCGCGTGCTGCGCCGGCGCGCCGCGTGCTCTGCGGCACGCGGATAGCAGTCGTGCACGAGCACGACGCTGTCGGGTCCACACCAGCGCTCGACGTTGCGGAAGTCGCGCAGCGCGTACTCGAACAGGTGCATGCCATCGATGAACGCGAGGTCGACCGGCCGGCCGCCGAGCTCGGCCCGCACGTCGTGGCGCGCGAAGAAGTCGTCGCTGCGCTCGAAGAACAGCTTTGCGGTGGAGTTGATCGGCCGGCGGATCGACGCGACGGGATCAATGCCCAGCGCCAGCGTCTCGGGCTGCACGAGTGTCATCGACTCGCCCGTGTGTACCCCGATCTCGAGGTAGGTACGCGGCCGCATCTCTCGATGGATGCGGGCAAGTAGATCGAGGTAGTAGCCGCTGACGTGCGGCGCCGCCTCGTTGCTCATTCGTAGCCTCCGCCCCGCGCTGATTGGTACGCAGCCTAACTCGACTTCCAGTTTCGTCCAGTGGGTCGCCGGTACGCTGCCGATTCGCATGACCTCGGCCGCATCTGTGCGCGCGCATCTCGCGAGCCTCGACACCGCGGCAGCCACCGAGCTGTGCATTCGGTCACTTCGCGCGTTGGCGGGCATCGATGTGCCCGTCACCGTCGGCGACTGCGGCTCGACCGACGGTTCGCTCGGCATGCTCGAGCGGTTCGCGGCGTCCGGCGCGCTCACGCTCGAGGTCGCGCCCGCTGGGCGCGCGCACGCAGCGTGGCTCGACCAGTGGTTCGCGGCCTGCGACACCCGCTGGTGCCTGTTCTCCGACAGCGACGTCGAGTACCTCCGCGCCGGCTGGCTGCGTGACATGGTCGCCGTCGGCGAGCATGACGGCGCCGCGATCGTCGCCACGAGGATCCAGGCGCGCGGCGGGGTCGCGTACACCCACCCGGTCACGGGCGCCGCTCGCATGTTGGCGGAACGTCCCGAGCCGTGGCTCATGCTCATCGACGTGGCGGCCGTGCGCCCGCTGGTCCGCACCAGCTTCACCTACCGAGACGAGCTGCAGCCCGACGGCACCAAGGTCGCGTACGACACCGCGGCCGCGTTCTACCGCGACGTGCTCGCGGCCGGTCTGGTGGTGAGCGAGATGCCCGCCGACTTCTCGGCGGCGTACCGCCACTTCGGAAGCCTCTCCTGGCAGCGCGGCCAGGGACTTCCGTGGCGACGAGCGGTGAAGCAGGCGGTCAAGCGGGCTTGGGTCCGGGTCCGGCTCGCCCGCGCCCGCCGGCGCTATCCGATCCCCTGATCGGTGATGGCGAGCAGCTCGCGAGGAAACCGCTCGATGATCGACTCGATCACGCCGACCTGGTCGGCAGTCAGCCGCCGCTTCCACGACCCGGCCTGTTCGCTGCGCACCCGGCGGGTCGCGTAGCCCTCGCCCGGCGCGTCGCTCGCGGCGAGGAAGTCGTCGACGGCATCGGTCCAGTTGAGTCCCACCGAGCGCGCTGCGCCGCGCAGCTGCGTGCCGGGTTCGATGCACACGGACTCGTGGTCGAGCGCAAGCCACGCAGGCTGTCGCCGGCGCGCGTCTTCGATCGCGGCGGACCAGGTCGCGCAGACAGCCGCGCCGCGCTCGAGGGGCGGCGAGTCGAACGGCGGCAGCTCGACCTGCCAGGCCCGCCGCGCGTGGTCGCGTGTCGCCTCGTAGCCGGCGCGTCGTGGTCCCGCCATCCCGAGCGCAACCCAGCTCGCGAGCACGCTGCGCAGATCGCGTCGCACCACGACGACGCGAGGAGCGAACCGCTCGTAGATCCATTCGCAGGCGAGCGCAGCATCGACCGACTTCACGACGATGGCATCGGCGCCCTCGACGGCCGCCCTGGGTCGGGCCAAGGCACAGGCCACCCGAAGCCGCAACGGCATCGAAGCGCCATCGCGCACGGCGCCGCGGGTGTGGCCATCGACGCCGCCGTAGCACCACCGGGCAATGCGATCCGCCGCGCCCCGGCCCGGTGTGCCGCCTGCGAACGCGCCGGCCCAGAGCCGCTCGTAGTCGGGCGCGCTCGAGCCCGGCTCCAGCACCACGACGCCCCCGAACCGCTGCTTGGCGCGGTAGGCGAAGGGATCGTTCACACCGTCGGGCTCGTGCACGTAGCGAGCACCCCGACAACGGCCGAGCGCTTCGGCGATCCAGGTCGTTCCGCTACGGGGCACGCCCAGCACGAGCACCCGTTCCACGGCGCGCACGTTACAAGGGTCCCGGTCCGCAACGGGACGGACCGCAACGTGGAGTTGTTCACGAAGGCGCGTGCTCCGATTGCAGCCACGCCTGCGGCGCCTACGCTCACCATCGGATGCGCATCCTGTTCGTCTCGGGCACATCGGTCGGCGGGGCCGCGCGGAGCACCGTCGAGCTGGCGGAGCTGCTCGCGCAGCGCCATCACGTGGTCGGGGTGGTGCTGCGCGACGAAGCGGCGAGCAAGGCCGTCGATCGACACAAGCGCCTCTTGAACCTGCGCGTCAAGCTCGCGCGCCGACACGCGCCGAGGCCCCTCGTCAAGGCCGTCGAGCAGGTGCATCGCAAGCTCGGCGCACAGCGCACCCCGGCACCATCGCCGCCGGGGGTACGCGTGTGGAGCGCGCCGCTGCCCGAGAACGCGTTGCGAGGCGCGCTCGACGATCTGCGGCCGGATCTCGTGGTCGTCAACAGCATCGAACGGCCCGCATGGCGCCAGATTCGAGATGACCTCGACGCGCGCGGCATCGCCCATGTGCTGTACCTGCGGGAGGCGACGGCCGTGCGGCACCTCACCGATCCGCCCTGCCCGCCACGGTTGCTGCTCGCCAACGCCGAAGCGCACGCGCAGGCCGCCCGAGAGCTCGGCTTCGACTGCGAGGTCGTGCCGTCGGTCGTCGACACGAGTCGATGCCTCATCGAGTCGACGCGCACACGAGTGCTGCTCGTGAATCCGATCGCGCTGTACGGCGTGGATCGCGCGCTCGCGCTGGCCGACGTACGCCGCGACATCCCGTTCGTGTTCGCGGAGTCATGGCCCATCCCCGCTGAAGAGCGTGCACGGCTGACCGCCGCGATCGACGCGCGGCCCAACGTGGAGCTGCGCGCGTACGATCCCGACCCCAGCCACCTGTACGCCGACGCGCGAGTGCTGCTGATGCTGTGCACGGTGCCGAGCCGCCCACGAGTGATCGCCGAAGCACAAGCGAACGGCATCCCCGTGATCGCCACAGAGCTCGCTGGCCACGCAGAAGCGGTGGGCACCGGCGGCCTGCTCATCGACCCCGACGCGCCGTTCGCCGTGTGGTCGAGCGCGCTCGACTACGTGTGGGAGAGCGAGGTGGCCTACGAGGAGCTGGCGCAATCAGCTCGCGACCACGCCGCTCGGGGCGACATGCGACCCGAAGCGGTCGCCACCCGCTTCGAAGAGCTCGTCAGCGCGCTGGTGGGCGCGCGTTCGGTGCCCGCGTGACGGGCGCCGTTCCCGGCGCGCCGTCGATCTCAGTCGTCATCCCTGCCCGCGACGCGGCCGGCACGCTCGGTGCGCAGCTCGATGCCGTGCTGGCCCAGCAGTCCGGCGTGCCGTTCGAGGTGATCGTGGTCGACGACGGCTCGACCGACCGAACGCCTCAGCTCGTCAACGAGTACTCGGCCCGCGATGCACGAGTTCGACCCCTTCGCACCGCGACACCCGGCGCGGGCCCGAGCGCAGCCCGCAACATCGGCGTGCGCGCCGCGTCCGGCGAGGTCGTCCTGTGCTGCGATGCCGACGACATCGTCGGCGACGGCTGGGTGGAGGCGATGGCGGGGACCCTCGTCCATGAGGCCTTCGTCGCCGGGGTACTCGAGGTCGATCAGCTCAACGACCCGACCATCGTCGCGGCGCGCGGCACGTCGATTCCCGGCCGAGCCGCCGAGCTCGGCGGCGTCATGTTCGCCCATGGCTGCAACCTGGGAATCCGACGTTCCGTCTTCCTCGACATCGGCGGGCTCGACGAAACGCTGCGCGCCGGTGAGGAGATCGATCTCGCGATCCGGTTGCGATCTCGGGGGATCCGCGCCACCGAGGTGCCCGACGCCGTCGTGCACTACCGGTACCGCGATACGCCGCGCGCCCAGTGGCGCCAAGCGTTCGCGGGTGGCGTGGTGAAGCCGCACCTCTGCCGCCAGCTCCGCCGCAATGATCTCGCCGCACCGCGCCGCCTCGCGGGTCTACGCGGCTGGCTGTGGCTGCTTCGCGGCATCCCCCGGCTCGGCGATCCGGTGCGGCGAGCGCGATGGCAGTGGGTGCTCGCCAGTCGGTGCGGCCAGATCGCCGGTTGCGTGAAGTACCGCACGCTGTACCTCTGAGCGGTTCCCGTCTGATCGCGGTTCGTCTAGCGTCGCCGCCCAGTAGCCCTCCGGGAGTCGACCGTGATCGTGTCGCACGAGCATCGCTTCATCTTCGTGAAGACGCGCAAGACGGCCGGCACGAGCATCGAGGTGCTGCTCGCCCGGGCGCTCGAGCCCGGTGCCGTGGTCACACCCATCGAAACCCCTGTCGACGGCCACGCGCCTCGCAACTTCGAACGACCGCCGCGCACGATCGCGAGTGCACGCTCTCGATTCACCGTGGCGGGTCGCCGCGATCTCGCACGCGATCGCTGGTTCTTCAACCACATGCCCGCATCGCTGATCCGTGACCGTCTCGGCCCGAAGGTGTGGCGGTCGTACTTCAAGTTCGCGTTCGAGCGCGACCCGTGGGACAAGACGGTGTCGTGGTACTTCTACCGGACGCGCAACCTCGCCGAGCGGCCCAGCTTCGCCGAGTTCGTCACCGAGTGGCGCCTGCCGAGCGACTGGCCGAAGTACACGATCGACGACGAGCTCGCCGTCGACTTCGTCGGTCGTTTCGAGCACCTCGATGCCGACTTGCAGCACGCCCTCGACCAGATCGGCTTGACGACGGTCGGCGCGCTCCCCCAGGAGAAGTCCGGCCTGCGCCCGAGTGCGGCCCGAGCTGCGGTACTGCACGATGCGGCCACCACGTCTCGCGTCGCCGAGGTCTTCCACCACGAGATCGCCACGTTCGGGTACGCGCCTCCATCCCCGGCTCCTGACACCGTGAGCCAAACGTGACCGGCGGAGGCCCCACGGCTGCGTCGCCCGGGCTCGTTGCGCTGATCGGTGCGCCCCGCTCCGGCACGAGCTGGCTCCAAGGTCTGCTCGGAGCGCACCCGCGCATCGCGAGTCCTCAAGAGACCGACCTGTTCACTCGCTACGTCGCGCCAGTCGAGGCGGCCTGGCAATGGCAGCTCCGGGGCGACGTCGCCGATTGGCGGACGCGACGATTCAAGGGCCTGCCCGCAGTCCTGCGCGCCGATGAGCTCCACCACGCAGGCCGGGCGTTCGTCGACGAGATCGTCGCCGCGATGCGCGCGCTCAAACCCGGTGCCGACATCGTCCTCGAGAAGAGCCCGAGTCACAGCCTGCACGTCGCCACGATCATCACCTACGCACCGACGACGCGCTTCGTGCATCTCGTGCGCGACGGCCGCGACGTGGTCGCGTCGATCCAAGCCGCCGGACACGGCTGGGGTGCATGGTGGGCTCCCACCGACGTCGCGTCGGCCGCGGCGTTGTGGGTCGACCACACTCGCAGTGCCCGCGACGCCACCGAGGCTCCGGGCGGCTATCTCGAGGTGCGGTACGAAGTGCTCCGAGCGCGCGGCGCGGCGGCGCTCGCCGACGTGTTCGCGTTCATCGGCGTGACCACCGACGAGCACGAGTGCGAGGCGCTGATCGCCGAGCAGGCCGTCGTGCCCACCGTCGCCGACATTGCTGCGCCGGCGCGCCCACGCGCTCGGGGCATCCTCGTCGGGGGCGAGTTCGCGCCCTACGCGGGTGAGCCGGAGCCCGGTGGGTTCGTCCGCCATGGCGCCACCGGCTCGTGGCGATCAGCGTGGTCACTCGCCGATCGGGTGCGCTTCGACGCAGTCGCCGGCGCCCTGCTGATCGAGCTCGGCTACGAGCCCGATCGGAGCTGGGTGGGGGGCCCCATCGGCGTCGCGGCCCAGCGCGGCCGCGACACCGCGCGTCAGGTCGCGGCGCGGGCGACGGGCGCGGCCGGCCGACGCATCAGCCGGATGAGCAAGATCCTCGAGGGCGGCGGCCGATGACTCCAGACGACACTCGCGGCGCCGGCGAACCCAAGGTGGTGATCGCGGGAACCGGCCGCGCCGGAACGACGCTGCTCGTGCAGGTGCTCACCGCGCTCGGCGCCGACACCGGCTTCACCGGCGAGGAGCGGGCCAAGCTCGTGGCGCGTGCGCGGGCCGGCTTCGAGCGCAACATCCTCGCCCCCGACGCGCCGCGGATCGTCAAGAACCCCGCGCTCTCGGTCCGGCTCGGACCGCTGCTCGACGAAGGTCGCCTCGCGGTCGAGCACGTGATCGTGCCGATCCGCGATCTCGACGTGGCCGCCGCGAGCCGGATCCGGGTGAGCGACTACGGCGACCGGCGCGGCGTCGCAGGCGGGATGTGGGGCTCGCGCGACGCACGGCGCCAGCGAGCGTTCCTCGCCGACGCCTCGTACCAGCTCGTGTGGACCTGTGCCCGGCACGACATCCCCGTCACGTTCCTGGCCTTCCCTCGCTTCGCGCGCGACGCCCAGTACCTGTACCGCCAGCTCACGTGGCTGATACCCGACCGAACCGTGGCCGACGTGCAGGCGGCGCTCGATCAGCTCGCCGACCCGTCGCTCATCACCGAGATGCCGATGAGCGACGCGGAGTGGCGCCAGGTGCGGCGGCGCGCGCCGCGCTACTACCTGTGGACGCTTCCGGTGAGCAAGGCGCGTGCACTGTGGGCGCGCGCGACACACACCTGAGCGCGGCTCAGCGGGCGAACGCCGCGAGGTCGTACGGGAAACGAGCGAGCGTGGCCACGATCGTCTCGACATCGTCGGCCGCGAGCCGGCTGCGCCACTGGTCGGGAAGCGTGGCTGTCTGGCGTTGCGTGCGGTATCCGGAGCCATCGCGATCGCTGCCTTGGAGGAACTGCTCCACCGCGTCGGTCCACACGAGACCCAACGTGTCGAACAGTGCCCGGAACCTCGCCGTCGGATCGACGCACAGGTCGTCGTGGCGCACGACGTGCCAGTCGGGATGGTCGCGGCACGCGCCGCGCAGCGCGGCGGCGAGCACGCCGTAGTTGAACGCGCGTCGCACGACCTTCGGATCATCGGGATCGGGCGGGGTGACGCCCCATGTGCGCTGGGCAAAATCCCAGAGCGCCAGGGCGTCGGGGCCGTTGCCGCCCATCCCGAGATCGAGCCAGCTGGCGAGCGCGTTCAGCGGATGCCGTTCGACCACGACCACCGTCGGCGCGAACCGCGTGGCGATCCACTCGACAGCGAGCGACGCCTGCACCGATTTCGCCACGACATGGTCGACAGGCGCTCCGCCGGGAGCGACGAGCGGCGCGGCCCACGCCGTCGCCAACCGCATGCGCCACGTCGGGGCCGCGCCCCAGCGAGCAGCGGCATGCTCCTCAGCCGACGACGTCTCGAAGCAGTACTTCGCCACGCGAGCGAGCGGCGCTCGGTTCGGCGCGCCGCCGGCGAACGCGCCGCGCCAGAGCGCCTCGTAGCGCGGTGCCGGGTCGCCGGGTCGCAACGCGACATGACGAGGGCCGCCGCGCTTGGCGCGCAACGCAAAGACCTGGTGGTCTCCGTCGGGCTCGTGCACGTACGTCGCGCCCCTCGCCCGCCCGAGCGTCTGACCGATCCACGTCGTGCCCGATCGCGGTGGCCCCACGAGCAGCACGTTGGCCATCGGCGGCGAGCGTAGCGTCGGTGCACTTCCGCACGCAGTGACGTGTCGCACCAACGGGCCGCGTCATCCCTTCGTGGCGGTATCGTCACGCCGCACGCGGGAGGGCGAGATGGAGCTGTCGGTCGTCGTACCGGCGAAGAACGTGGCCGCGACGCTCCGAGAGCAGCTCGACGCACTCGTGGCACAGTCGTGGGATGCCGACTGGGAGGTCGTGGTCGTCGACAACGAGTCGACCGACGAGACTCCTGAGATCGTCGCCCGATACGCGGCCGACCATCCACGCGTGCGCTTGGCCGAAGCGAGGGGCGGAACGGGCGTCAACTTCGTGCGCAACCGCGGGATCGTCGTCGCCGAGGCGGATCACATCGCCATCTGCGACGGCGACGACGTGGTCGGCCCACGGTGGGTGGCAGCCATGGGAGACGCGTTGCGCGAGCACGACGTCGTGACCGGGCCGATCGACGCCGAACGGCTCAACGCCCCATGGCTCGTGCGCACACGAGGCTTGTTCCCCCGCGACGCGCCCCGAGACTTCTACGGCATCTTCCCGCTGGCCGCGGGCGGGAACATGGGCATCCGCCGTGAGGTCTGGGAACGAGCGGGGCGGTTCGACGAGCACCTCGTCGGCGCCGTCGACGACATCGAGCTCTGCTTGCGCCTCTACGAACAGCACGTGCCGATCGCGTTCGCGCCCGAGGCGATCGTGCACTACCGCTATCGCAGCGACCCCGGCGCCTTGTTCCGCCACGGTCGCTTCTACGGCCGCGGTCGCCCGCTGATCTGCCGGCGCCTCGCCGAAGCCGGACTCCCCACACCCTCGCGCGTCAGCGGTTGGAAGAGCTGGGCCCTCGTGGTGCTGTGGCTCCCACGTCTCACCACGCGCGAAGGTCGCGCGGCATGGTGCTGGGTGGCGGGAAACCGATTCGGCCAGCTCGAGGGCTGCTTCATCCATCGGGCCGTGTACCTGTGACCCCCGCGACCGCGAGCGGCGGCGGAGCATGAGCCTCCGAAGCGCCGCGCACACCGTGCGCAACGCGCTGCGACCGGGATACGCGCGGGTGATGGCGACGAAGCTGCGGCGGCGCATGTCGCCCGAGGAGCGCAGCCAGGCCGAGGCCGTGGAATGGGCCGCAGCCCGCCGCGTCAGCCCGCCCGACTGGTGCCGTGCCGTCGACGCCGAGCTGTGGGCCGAGAGCCAGGAGTTCGGCCGGACCCTGCGAGCTCGCGCCAAGGACCTCGCCGAGTCGACGGGCTTGCCGGTCGGGGGCGGCGCACGCGTCGAGCTGCTCTACTTCGTCACCCGACTCACCGCGCCGCACACCGTTGTCGAGACCGGCGTCGCGGCCGGCTTCTCGTCGACGGCCTTTCTCACCGCCATGGAGCGCAACGGTCACGGCCACCTGTGGTCGAGCGACTTTCCCTACTTCCGTGAGGTCGACCCGGAGGCGTTCGTCGGGATACTCGTACCCGACCATCTGCAGGCCCGGTGGACGCTGCGGGTACGCGGCGACGAGCACAACCTGCCGGAGATCCTCGACGAGATCACGACCATCGATCTCCTCCACTACGACTCCGACAAGAGCTACGCCGGACGACGGTACGCGATCGACACCCTCACGCCGCGCCTGTCGGACGGCGCGGTGGTGATGATGGACGACATCCAGGACAACGTGTTCTTCCGCGACTACACGACCGAGCGCGATGAACCCTTCGTGGTGTTCGGTCGGGGCCGCTTCTGCGTCGGCGCAATCGGGCTGCCGGGCTCGCCCGACGTCCCCATCAACTAGTCGGCGTCGTCGTCGGAAGCGGCGTCGGGATCCGCTTCGGGAAGGTCGGGGAGGCCGCGCACGCGCACCCACGTGCGGTGCACCAAGCGGCGCGCCAGCTCCTTGCGGGACCGGAGCTGCAGCACGAGGTCGAGGCGCTCCGACGCGAACCCGAGCGCGGCGCCGCGAGCCGCGATGAGCTCCGACGACGCCACGTGCGGCCGTTCGAGCGCGGGCGTCACGAACTCCTGCTGCACAGGCGGTTGCGCCCGCAGCGCTGACCAGAGTCGCATCTGCTGTGGCGTCACCAGGTCTTCGGCGAGCTCTTCGGCGACGTGGTGCCGGCGCGCCGCGTCGATCTCGGCGGCCGCCGCGCCCGGATCGCCCGCGAGATCGACACCGAGCGCGCCGAGATCGTCCTGCAGGCTGCGAAGCGTTGCTCCCGGGTGGGCGACGAGGTCGGCGTAGTGCACGAGCACGGTGCGGTGACCCGCGGCACTGCGCAACGCCGCCCGGTTGTACACCTCCCACAGCGCGCACGAGAGCCCGGTGCCGAAGTGGTTCCGGCGTGCGAGTGACGCGGCAACCTCGAGCGGGTGGCGGTACGGAATCACGACCACTGGTTCTGCTTCGAGGAGCGCACACCACATCTCGAACGTGAGTGCGTTGCGCGGGTCCTTCCAGGCGAACACGCGCTGTCCTTCGAAGTCGGCGAGTGAGCGGCGGGCCGCCGGTTCAAGTGCCCGAACCTCGGGGCGCCGCGACCAACCGGGCTCGAGTGGCGGAGGCGCGCTCCAATGGCCGCCGAGCGCCGCGAGCACCTGCTGATTGCACGACTGCATCAACGCGTGCTCGGACCGTCTCGATATGTGCTCCGGGCTGCCCATCCAGGCTCCGAGCGCCGCGAGTGAACGAGCCAACGCCGACGTGCCACTGCGATGCATGCCGAGCAGCACGATGGGAGTGCGATCGCTCATCGGCGGCCCAGGCGCGCGCCGGTGGCGGCAACCCGCAACCGCAATCGGCGGGCCGCGCCGAGATCGGGGTCACGCGCCGCCATGGCAAGGAACGGCTGCGCGCCGGCGCGGTCGCCGCGCGCGATGAGGCGCTGCGCGATCGCCCAGGTGTCGCGCGCCGATCCGACGACACCACGAGCCCACACGGCCGGGAGGTTGCGCTCGAGCGCACACAGATGGGCGTCCCACTGCTTCGGCGATGCCGACAGGCTTGCGTCGTGCACTCGATAGAGCGCCAGGGCATCGGGAACGAGTGCGGCGCGCTCCCCCGCGAGGAGGAATCGCAGCCAGAGCTCGAAGTCTTCGCTGCTGATCAGCGCCCGGTCTTCATCGAATCCTCCGACCGACTCGATCAGCGTCCGGCGGGTCACCACCGAGGCGTACACGAAGTTCGCCTCGAGCATGGCGCCGAGCTGGTCGTGCTCGGGGAAGTCGGTGGCGATCAAACCGCCGTAGTACCGCTCTTGGGTGACCACGTCATCTCGTACGAGGCACGCGTCGGTGGTCACGAAGCCGGGATGGTCATCGGCTTCCAGCCGTTCCACGCATCGAGCGAGGCGGTCGGGGAGCCACGCATCGTCGGCGTCGAGGAACGCGACGAACGGGGCCGAGGTGAGCGATACCCCGCGGTTGCGGGCCGCACCAGGACCAGCATTGCGCTGGCGTTCGCACCGGACGCGGGCTCCGAACGCCTCGATCCGGGCTGCGGTGTCGTCGGTGGAGCCATCGTCGACCACGACGACCTCGACGGTGACGCCGGTCTGCGCGAGCGCCGACTCGACGGCGTCAGAGACGTAGCGGGCCGCGTTGTACGCCGGTATGACCACCGACACAGTCGGCGCGCCGTTCACGGCGCCGAGTGTACGGCGCCGTGTTTCCAGAACTCTCCAACCGTTACCATCGCCACCTTGTGATCCGGGCGGGAGTGCAAGACGCGACGGAGCCGGTCGTGGTCGCGCGAGGAGACCACGACGACGGCGTGTCGCGCGCGCGTCCACGACCCCGATCGCGCCACTTCGTGTGGCAGTGGATCGCCGGGTTCCTCGTGATCCTGCTCGGCGCGGAGCTGGGGGTCCGCGCGCTCGCCAACCACCTCCCCGAGCCGCTCGATTACTTCTCCGGTCAGGCGCAGACCGTCGTGCACGACATGAACGTGTTGCGCCAGCACGGGATCCGCAGCGACCTCACGTTCATCGGGACCTCGATGGTTCGGCGCGACATCGACGCGAACAAGTTCGAGTCGGTGATCCCCGACGTGCACTGGGCTCACAACGTCGCCCTGCCGGGGACCCAGACACCCGTGATGCAGCGCTGGCTGCTCGAGGAGGTTCTGCCCCGCATCCATCCCAAGCGAGTGGTATGGGGAGTGTCGTCGCTCGACTTCAACGGCGGACGCGATCAGGCGATCACGCGCTACGACACCGCGCGGGCCACGGAGCGGGGCCTGCTCGGCGAGCTCGACCGCCTCATGGGCATCTCGGCGCTCTCCGAGAACCGCACCGCGCTGCGCGACCCGTATCAATGGGATCGAGTGATGTCGGGCCATGCCGTCACCTACTCGCATCCACGCCCACTCGGCGACCGCGCCGTGTGGACGCTCGGTTACAACCGGCTCTCCGCGGCTCGGCTCGCCCGTATGCGGGCCACGCACCTGGCCTACGTGAAGCAACACCAGCTGGTGAACTTCCGCGTCGGTCAAGCCGCCCTCGACGCGTTCCGTTCGACCTTGGCGACGTTGCACCGCGACGGCATCGAGGTCGCGGTCGTGGTGATGCCGGTGCCCACGGGCTACCTCGCCGCACATCCCGGCGGTGCCGCGCAGTACGAAGCGTGGAAGCAGCTCATCACGCAGACCGCAACTGGCGAATCGGCACAGGTGATCGACGATTCGCGCGCGATGCCCGACAGCGCCTTCCGCGACTACGAGCACCTGCTCGTGGCTCCCGCCCGAGAGTTCTCCCTGACTCTCGCCCAGCGTCTCGCGGCAATGGGTTGGTGAGCGAGCGATGACGTTCAACTCGCTGCAGTTCGCCGTGTTCTTCGCGGTCGTGTGGACCGCGTACTGGGCGCTCCCGCGCCGGCGCCTGCAGAACGTGCTGCTCCTTGCCGCGTCGTACGCGTTCTACGCCTGGTGGGACTGGCGCTTCATGTTCCTGCTCGCCGGCTCGACCGTCGTCGACTACTTCGCCGTGCGCCGAATGGAGGCCGTCGGCGACGACGAGCACCGCCGGCGTCGGTGGATGGTGTTCTCCGTCGCCGTCAACCTCACCGTGCTGGCGTTCTTCAAGTACTTCAACTTCTTCTCCGATTCGGCACTGAGTGGGCTGCGCCGGCTCGGCCTCGACGTCTCCGACCCGGTGTTGCGGTTCGCGCTGCCGATCGGCATCAGCTTCTACGTGTTCCACGAGATCAGCTACGCCGTCGACGTATACCGCCGCCGCACGCACGCCGAGCGCGACTTCGTGGTCTACGCCGTGTTCGTCGCGTTCTTCCCGCAGCTCGTGGCCGGTCCGATCACGCGGGCTGCCCACATGCTCCCCCAGTTCCGGCGCGAGCGGCACTTCCCCGACTCGGAGCGCCTCTACTCCGGCGCGGTGCTCATCATGTCGGGCCTCTTCAAGAAGGTGGTGCTCGCCGACGGCGTGGCGCCCTACGTGAACACCGCCTTCGCCCATCCGCAGGGACGCGGCGCGATCCCGCTGGCCTTCGCCGCCGTTGGGTTCTCGATCCAGATCTACGGCGACTTCGCGGGCTACACCGACATCGCACGCGGCGTGGCGCGGTTGTTCGGCATCGAGCTCGCGCGCAACTTCGAGCAGCCGTACCTGTCGCGCAACATCACCGAGTTCTGGCGAACGTGGCACATCTCCCTGTCGAGCTGGCTGCACGAC
Organism: Acidimicrobiia bacterium; assembly: GCA_017882905.1. Taxonomy (GTDB): domain Bacteria; phylum Actinomycetota; class Acidimicrobiia; order IMCC26256; family PALSA-610; genus Chersky-683. Next base: position 34,221 of record JADGOO010000066.1, read on the forward strand.
TACCTATACGTGCCGCTCGGTGGCAATCGGCGAACCCCGTTGGTCACGTATCGCAACCTCATGATCACGATGTTGCTCGGTGGCCTGTGGCACGGCGCCTCGTGGCACTTCGTCGTGTGGGGCGGGCTCAACGGGCTCGCGCTCGCGATCCATCGCGCTCGTAGTGGTCGGACCGCCCGCGGCCGGCCCGAGAGCCCCACTGCCGACGACGTGCCGTCGATCGTGGGCACGTTCGCGCTCGTGACGATGTTCTGGGTGTTCTTCCGGTCCGCTTCGCTCAGCGACGCCTGGACGTTCTTCTCCGCCATGGGTCATTCGATCATCGGGCGCCAGGCCGGCGCGTGGAAGCCGGCCGCCATCACGATCATGCTGTTCGCCGCCGCCACGGTGGCGATCGACGCGGTCGACCGGCGGCGCCTGGCGTTGCGACCGCTGCACGAGTGGCCAGGATGGCTCCAAGGCGCGTTGGCCGGGGCTACCGTCGTCGCACTCATCGTGTGGAGCGGCGCCGCCCCGCAACCCTTCATCTACTTCAGGTTCTGATCTTGTGACCGTGTCCGGAGCCGAGTCCCTGGAACACGGCGGCCTGCGCCGCGTCGTTCTGATCGCGCAGATGATCGCCGTCACACCCATGCTCGTCGGCCTCGCCGTGGTCCGGGCGAGCGACCGAAGCCGGATCGACGCCGACGTGCGTCGATGGAGCGAGATCGTCGGTGTCCCGTTCACGGCCCCATCGGTACGGGCCCTCCTCGCCCTGCTCGGTCGCTACAAGGAGTTCCGCACGCTCTACTGCTACCGGCTGCGCCGTGCCGGCGTCGGCGGCGCGATCGCCGCCGCGATCCTCGGCGTCGTGTTCCCCGGCGAGCGCACACTGCACCTCGCGTGCGCCGACATCGGCCCCGGCCTGTTCATCCAGCACGGCTTCGCGACGATCGTGGCCGCGCGCCGTGTCGGCGCCAACTGCTGGATCAACCAACAGGTCACGATCGGATTCGATCGGCCCGGAGCACGCCCGGTGCTCGGCGACGGTGTGAGCGTGCACGCCGGCGCCAAGGTGCTCGGCGACATCACGATCGGCGACGGCGCGCGCATCGGCGCGAACGCCGTGGTGCTCGACGACGTTCCGGCCGGCTACACGGCCGTCGGCATACCCGCGCGCATGTTGGCCCCCAAGGCCGAGCGCGGCTGACGGTGCACGTCTACTGGTACTGGCCGTTCGTCCGCAGCGAGGAGCTCGGCCTCGGCGCCGCGCTCGTCGAGCGCGGCCATCACGTGACGCTCCACACCATCGCAGAACGCATCGAAGCCGGCGTGCCTGATGGCGTGATGCTTCGCGACGACATTCCCGGCGCTCCGGCGCGCCGCGAACGGTCGCTGCCATGGCTCGCATCTCGAGCGCTCGTGTATCCGCGTCGGGCGCGTGCCAGGGCCGCGACCGTGGCGGCGCTCCGGCCCGACGTCGCGCACATCGTCTACCTCAACTACTTCACCGACGGGTTCGCGCTGCGCCGGCTCGCGCAGCTCGCACCAGTGGTCAGCACGGTGCACGACGTGGTTCCGCATCAGGGTCGTGTGCCGCGAGCGATGGAACGCCGCCTGCTCGCGCGGCAGTACGCGGCCGCGGGCACGATCATCGTGCACCATCCGAGCGTTGCGACGCGCCTCACCGCCGAGTTCGAAGTGGATCCCGAGCGGATCCATCACGTGGCGTGGGCAGTCCCCGAGTACGAGATCGTGCCGCGGCCGGCCGAGCCGGAGCCGTTCGTGGTGCTGCTCTTCGGCACCTTGCGCCGCAACAAAGGCATCGATGTGCTCATCGACGCGTTCCGGCGCCTCGACCGCAAGGAGGTGCGGCTCGTGGTGGCCGGACGGGGCTTCGCCGATGTGGAGCACGCCGTGCAGGCCGCGGCGGCGGCCGACACCCGGATCGTCGCCGAGATCGGCCGAGTGAGCGACGCCCGCAAGCAGGAGCTCTACCGAGCGGCCGACCTCGTGGTGCTGCCCTACACCTCGTTTGCGTCGCAGAGCGCGGTGCTGCACGACGCCTACGCGCACGGGCGCCCGGTCGTGGTGAGTGACGTGGGTGCATTGGGAGATGCCGTACGCGCCGACGGCACCGGGTGGGTGGTCCGCCCCGGCGACGCCGAGGCCCTCGCCGCTGCGATCGAGCAGGCCGCCGCCGACCCCCACGGCCGCCGCCAGGCCGGTGCAGCCGCTGCCGCGACGGCCCACGCACGGCGCCCGGCCGCCGTCGCCGGGGCGCTGGAGCGGGTGTACGCCCACGCATCGGGCCGCAGGGCAACCCATTGAAACAACTTGCAACGAACCTGTGAAGCCCGCCACCCCGACCGGCCCCCGCCATTGTGAGGCCGCCGACGCTGTGCTGTAATGGCCTCGCACTGATCAACACAGGCGGCGCCGCGCGGGGCGTCGCCGCCTCAATGGAACACGCGTCAACCTCCGGTCGGGCGAGGGTTTTCGGGGAGCTGGGACAGCGGACGTGCGAGCAGTCGAGATTCTCGTTGCCTTGCGGCGCCGTTGGCGTCTGATCCTGATCTTCGTGGCCCTGGCCACGGCGATCTCGTGGTTCACGGTCCCGGCCGCCAAGGGCGGCGTGACGGGCCCCCGCACGTACACGGCGGGCCTGCACGTCCGTTCGCTCACCAAGACGAACCTCGACGACGTGGCCCTCGATGCCGCCGAAGGCGTTGTGCCCAACGCCGTGCGCGCCAAGTTCCTGCTGCCGCCGTCGTACGCCACCGGCGTCGACCCGGCCGACAACCGCGGCGCACCCCGCAAGGTTCGCATCGGTACGCCCAAGACGTACATCGTCGATCTGACCGTCAAGCCCGACTACTCGCGCAACCTGGTGCGGATCACCGGCAATGGCACGAACCCGATCGCCGTCAAGACGATCGTCGAAGCGCTCGGTGCCGCGCTCATCGACTTCGAGAACACGCGTGACGCGATCGGAATCGGGACGCAGATCACGACGGCCGAAGCCGACATCAAAAAGACCCAGGCCGACCTGACCAACTACAAGAATGCCAACGCCGCGTGCGCCGACGCGGCCTGCCGGCGGACGACGCTGATCCAGGTGCGTGAGACCGACAACCAGCTGAAGACGAAGCAGACCGCGCTCGGACGCCTGAAGTCCCAGCAACAGAAGAAGGCACCGCGCTTCTATCCGCAGGAGTCGAACGTCCAAGCCGCGCCGGTGCTCACGACGAGCGGTGTGACGATCCCCCGGCGGCGACCGATCCGCGTGGCGCTCGGGATGATGATCGGCTTCCTCGTCGGTGCGCTGGCGGCATACGGGGCAAGCCGGTTCGACACGTCGATCTACGGCGTGGCGTCCACCGAGGAGATCACCCGTCTCCCCGTGCTCTGCGAGATCCCGTACGTGTCGTCGTCGCGACGGCGACGCTTCGACGTGCTCACGCACATGATGCCCACCTCGAGGATCGCCGACGCCTACCGCGGGTTGCGCACGTCGGTGCAGCTCATGTGGATGGCCAACGCCAGCGCGGGCGACGACGCCACACCACGCACGTTGCTGGTCACCTCCGCAGGTCCGAGCGAAGGCAAGTCGACCACGTGCGCCAACCTCGCGGCAGCGTACGGCGAGATGGGCAAGTCGGTGATCGTGCTCGACCTCGACTACCGCCGTCGTCGGCTCTACAAGTTCCTCGACGCCGCCCCGGAACCCCATCTCGAGAACACCGGCACCACGAGCGAGCCGCACGTCGACATCGAGCGCCTCGCGCAGACGACGGGGATCCCGGGCGTGCGCTTCATCAACAGCGCCGATTCCACGTCGACTCCGGCCGACGCGATGCTCGCCGGCCAGGCCGCCATCCAAGCAGCGCGGGAAGTTGCCGACATCGTCATCATCGACACGCCGCCGTTGCTGGTCACGAACGACGCGTTCGACCTCTTGCCGTACGCCGATGCGGTGATCCTCATGGCACGCGACGCCACGACCAAGACGAATGCGCTGAGTCGGGCCACACAGCAGCTCCGGCGCCTCGACGCACCGGTGCTCGGTGTGGCGCTCATCGGAGCGGTGAGCTCTCGACCCGGCTACGGCTACGGCTACGGCTACTCGTACGGCTACAGCTACTCCCGTTACGGCTACGGCTACTCGTACCACCAGGAGAAGCCCGGCCGCTTCCGCGGGCGTCGCAAGCAGCACCAGGACGAGAAGCCGCCCGTCGTCACGGCCGACTGACCGGCCGGTCGGCGCGTGCGCGGAGCCTGGCTCGACGACGACGGCCTTCCCGCGTGGCGCAATCGCGCCGAAGCGACGGAGCCCGGCGCCGACGGCGAGAGCGCCTCCGACGCCACCGCGAGCGACGACGAGCGTGCGGCGCCCGGACGCAGCGCGGGCGCACCAGGGCGCGGTGGGTGGCTGCCGACCGATCCTGAACCGACACGCACCGGCACGCTTGCCGACACCACGAGAGCGCCCGCATGGGCCGTGCTCCTCTGCGTGATCGGCTTCGGCGCCGTCGGCGCCATGATCCTCACCGCGGTGCTCAACAGCGACGGCGAGCTGCTCACGGGTTCCGAGGTCGGCATCGTGTTGCTGTTGGTGTCGATCACCGCGTTCCGGTTCATCGCCAAGCACGACGAGAACCCGGCGCTCGTCCCGCTGCTCACGGCCGCCCTCTCGGTGAAGATCATCGGCACGTTCGCCCGCTACCAGGTCGGTACGAGCGTCTACGACCGCTCCGATGCCACGAACTACGACACCTACGGCCGGCGCTGGGCCACCGACTACCTCTCGCACGGCGCGCTGCCGGGCGTCAAGAGCTGGAGCGGAACCAACTTCATCCGCCTGCTCACCGCCGAGCTCTACAACATCTTGCCGGCTTCGGAGTTCGCCGCCTTCATCGTTTTCTCGTGGCTCAGCTTCGTGGGCCTGATCCTCTTCTGGCGCGCCTTCCGACGCGTGTACCCGAACGGTGAGCGCAAGTACTTCTACCTGGTGATGTTCGCGCCCTCGATGGTGTACTGGCCGTCGTCGCTCGGCAAGGAAGCGATCGTCATCCTCGGGCTCGGCGCCGCTACCTACGGGTTCGCGCGTTGCCTCACCAAGGCGGTCATCAGCGGAACCGCATTCGTGGCTGCGGGCATCGTGCTCGTCACGTACGTGCGCGCCCACGTGGCCCTGGTGCTGCTCATCGGCATGTTCTTCGCGGTGATGCTGCGCAAGCGACCCAAGGGCCAGCTCATCGGCACCGTCGCCACGTTGCTCGTGTTCGTCGTCGTGGGGCTGTACGTGGGGCGCCAGGCCAACTCGTACTTCAAGACCGACGTGAGCAACACGAGTGACGTGTCGAGCCAGTTCTCCGATGCAGTGAGCCGCACCCACCAGGGCGGCTCGGAGTTCAACCCTGTCCCGATCCACTCGCCTGCCGACTTCCCGTACGCAGCCATCACGGTGCTGTTCCGGCCGTTCCCCTGGGAATCGGGCTCGATCCAGGAGCTGCTCACCTCGTTCGAGTCGCTCGTCTATGCGGGCGTGCTCATCACCGGCGCGAAACGGCTCGCCGGTCGCGTGCGGCGCGATCAGCCGATCGCGTTGTACGCGTTCGGCACGACCGTCGTCTTCATCATCGTGTTCTCGAACTTCGCCAACTTCGGCATCCTGGCGCGTCAACGAACACAGGTGCTGCCGTTCCTCTTCATGTTGCTGTGCGTGCCCGAGCGACCGAAGAAGGATCGCTACACGCCCATCATGCAACAGGTGCTCGAGAAGATGGACAGCTCCGAGCCGGCCGCCTGATCAGACGCGATCGGCCTGTCGGGCCTTGCCCCACCGGCGCGGCGACGGCACGAAGGCGCGCGCCAACAGCGTTGCCGCCACCCCGATGGGCACGAGCGTGAACATGGCGACATCGCTCGCCTCCCGCGCGGTCACCGTGATGACGAAGAGCGCGATGGCCGCTTGGCCGAGCAGCGCGACCACCACGACGATCGCCCGGCTGTCGTCGAGCTGCTTGCTGCGCCGCTTGCGAGACTGGTGCGGCACCGGTCGGGTCAGGAACCGGCTCAACGGCTCGAACAGCAAGAAGCCGAGCCCGCCCGCCGCCGCGGCCACTCGCGCCGGACGGTTGTCGGCCACGAGGGCCACGATCCAGAAGTAGCTCGCGGCGAGACAGGCGGTCCCCGCGGCGCCGAACCGCACTCTCGGTTGCGGCAACGCCGCAACCACCACGACGATCAGGGCACCGAACAGCACCGCGCCCGGATCCGTGCCACCCGACACGAGGTGAGCCGGCACGATGGCGGCCACCGGCAGGAGCAACAGCGCGAAGCCGTCGCGTGCGTGTTCCTTCTCGAAGTCGGCGAGCACGATCGCCGCCCCCCACGTGAGCGCGCCGACCGCGATGCGCGTGCCGATGGCGAGCCCGGGGACCGACGCGAACACCAGCAGCACGCTGCCCGGTCCGTATGCGAGCATCGACGGCCACGAGGAGATGCGCGGCGCAACGAGGCCGCCGATCGTGAGCAGGCCGAGCGCCGCGAACACGAGGACGGGGACGGCACCCGGATAGTGCAGCTGCGCGCGCACCGCGATGAGCGCGGCGACAGCGATCGGCACGCCGAGCACGCCGGGGCGTTTGCCGCGCCGCAAGACGAGCGCAATGACGGCTGACGCAAGCAACGCGATCGCGCCGGCCAGCAGCCCACGACCGAACGCGTGCACATCGAAGAGCCCGGCGAGCACCACCTAATGCACCAGTCCGAGGTCCACGAGCTCCGCGATGAACTGCTCGATGTCGCTGGGGCGATCCGGTGAGATCGACGCGGCGATGGTCGCGGCGCTTCGGCTGCCGTCGACGAGACGCCAGATCGCCGCGCCGGTGGCATTGAGACGATGCACGCGCCCGGTCGCGATCTCGAACACCACCGCCTCCCCGTCGAGCTCCACCGACTCGAGCCCTGCCCCTCGCGTGAGCCTATCGGTCACCACGGTGGAGCTCCTGCGGCCTCCGCGACGAGGTCACATGCCACATCGATGTCGCCGGCGCGCAGCGCGATGCACGTGGCGCGCTCGACGAGCGCGCCGAGCGCGCGGAAGCCTGCGGCGCCGTGGCGCACGAGCTCGTCGGCGTGGCCACACAGCGCGACCAATGCGTCGGAGCGAGCCAGCGCGCTCACCGCGGTGCCTTGGCGCGCGTCGTGCGACGGCAGAACGACGGCGACCGGCGGCGCGGCCGCCGCACTCGCCACGGATAGGTACCGCGTCCGCATCATGTGCGTGGCCACTCCCGATATCGGAAGCGGGGTCGCAACGAGCGGCCACGATCCTTCTCGCAGCGAGATCGGCTTCGGGTAGGGGTCGACGAGACCGGTCGCCGGGTCGAACGCGACGATCTCGTCGCTGAGGTAGCCCGCACCGCGAGCGCACAGCGCGGCAGCCAACGTCGACTTGCCCGAGCCTGAAGCGCCGCACAGCACGACAGCCCGACCGCCGATGACGACGGCCGCGCCGTGCAGGAGCACACGGCGACCGCCCGCGTCCCACGCGAGCCGGTTCACCTCCCATACGAGGCGGTCGAGCACCGCCCACCCCGCTTCGCACGCAAGCAGCGTCTCGTCGTCGCGCGTAAGCGTGACTGCGCCGCGGTCGGGCTCGAGCACTGTGAAGCGAACGGCGGCCGGCCCATCGACTCGACACGCCGCGTAGAGCTCGTCGATGTAGCCGGCCCACTCGCCATCACCAGCAATGCTGAACGTCGCACCGAGCGCGCCGTAGGCCGGAAGCGATCGGGCCGTCACTCCGTCACCGCTTGTGCCAGGAACGAGCGAGGCGCGTGGCGCGCAGCAGTCGGCGGGGCGCCCCTTCATCGCGCGCGTCGAGGTAGCCCGACGTGGGGAAGGCCAGGGCCCGCATGTAGGCGAGGCGGGGTCTTACGCCGCGCAGCGCGGCGACACCGGCAAGGGCTTGGGCCGCGTAGCTCCGCTGCGGCGACGCGTACGCTCCGAGGGCCCGGCGCTCCCCCGTGTCGGGCACGTAGCCGGCGGCCCACGACTCGAGCGGCAACGGCGCCCGGAGGCCGAGGAGCGTGCGCGCGAGCAGCACCGCGCGCGATACCGGATAGCCAACGCCCCATTCCTGCGCCCGTGCCCGCACCGCTTCGGCGTCGGTGCCCGTCACGAGGATCTGCGCCAAGTCGCGCAATGCGACGAGGCGCGGTCGCTCCGAGCCCAGCACCGCGTGCAGAGCTGCGTGCACGGCTTGGCCGGCTGCATCGAGCGTCGCGATCTCTCGAGCCGCGATCGTCACGAGATCGCAGCGAGCGAACAGCGCGTCGGCGTCGAAGCCGAGCCCGAAGGGACCGGCGACGAACGTGCGGTGCAGGTCGATCTCGAGCCCCACCGGCGACACGAAGCACGCGCCCTTGCCGAAGCGCGCCGTGAAGCCGGGGCGCGGGTCGTGGTAGCGCCGGTCGAAGTCGGCGCCGTGGAGCAACGCGGCGACGCGATCCCAATCGCGGCCGCGCACGAGCAGGTCGATGTCGCCGAACGTGCGCCACGTGGGCGCCGGGTAGAAGCGGTACGCGAATCCCGGTCCCTTCAACAGCCGCCACTCCACGTCGTTCGCGTCGAGGGCGTCGCCGACGATCGCGAGCAGCCCTTCGAGGCGCAGGCAGTCGGCGAGCTCGAGCTCGTGCACGCGCGACAGCGCTTCGCGCTGGGTTGCCGTCGCCGCGAGCGCGCCCGAGAGCACTGCGTGGTACAGCATGCCCGTGGCGCGCTCGTTCGCGGCGGTGGTGAGCAGTGAGATCCAGCGATCGTCGTCGAGCGGCTCCTCAGCGAGCGGCGCGGCACCGGGCAGACCCACACCGACGATGTCGGCAAGCTCGGCCGTGCTCACGGCGCGAGCATCCCCGGCGGCGCGACCACTTCGTCGTCGACGACGATTCCCGCCGTGACCCAGCCGTCGAGCAACGGATCGAGATCGGCCCGTACCCGCTCGACCGGCGCATCGAACCGCTCGGCCAGGCACGACGCGAGCTCGGCGCGCGACGTGACAGGGCGCGTCGGATCGTGCAGCGCGTCGAACACTGCTCGGGCGCTGCCTTCGATGCGCACGACGGCGCTCACGGCCGCGAACGATCTCGGAGGCACCGCGGCGAGCGCGGTGTCACCCAGGCTGCGCACCAGCAGGCGCGGGTGGAGGCGCACCGCGCCTGAGTGTCTCGGCCTCAGCGCGCGGTGGCGTCGCCGTCGCGCGCGGCGAGCCGGTCGCGCAGGCCGTAGAGCACGCGGCCCACGACGACGGCACCCACGCCGAGTGCGACGAGACCGCCGGTGTCGCTGCCGGTGAACGGCAACGTGCCGTTGCCCGAGCCGGAACCGGAGGCCGATCCCGAACCGGAGGCCGATCCCGAACCGGCGCCAACGGCGCCACCACCGGGATCGCCGGTGGTCGTGCTCCCCTGTCCCGTGACGACACTGCTCACGACGAGCGTCTCGAAGCAGCGCGCCGCGCGGCCCTCGGCGTCGAAGCCGGCGAACTCGACGCGATACGTACCGGGCGGGACCGAGCGCACCACTTCGAAGTTGTGCGAGAAGGTCCCGTCGGGCAGCACGGTGATGTAGCCGATGAGGCGCACGCCGACGAGCATGACCTTGACGCGACTCGAGGCCTTCCAGCCCGTACCCCAAAAGCGCGGCTTGCCGCCCGGCTTGATCTCACGCGGGTCGACGTGGCACGTGAAGCCGGGCTGCTCGGTAGTGGGCGGTGTGGTATCAGAAGTGGTGGTGGTGCCGCACTCGGGGTTGCCGGGATCGGGGCACGGCGAGCCCTGGCGCCCGGCGGCGAACGCCACGCTCTCGAGGTGCGGGGCAACCCACGCGACTGCCGCCACGGCGGTGCCGGCCTTGGCGGCCGTAGTCATCATCTGGCGGCGACTGAACCCGCTCCGCGCGTCGGCTTCGGGCACGGGATCACCGGCGCCGGGCGCGCCATCGTCGTCAAGGTTCACATCGCCCGATTCGCCCTGGCCCACCGGCTGATTCTTGCACCACCGAGGGTGTCGCGGCAAGGACCCCGGCGCCACCCAGCGTCGCCGGTGCGCGGCCGCTGAAGGCGCTGGGCCTTCAGAGCGTCTCGCCGGTGAACGTGCGGCCGCGCAGGGCCCCCTTGGCATCGAAGATCAGTGGTGCCGAGCCGATGATCGTCGCCGCGTCGAACTCGGGATGATCCACGAGGAGCACCACGAGATCGGCTGCCGCGAGCGCCTCCACCGACAGCTCGACGAGCGGGCAGGGCAGCGTGGGCCGGGGCGCGTCGGGGATGTGCGGGTCGCAGGCCGAGAGGTCGGCGCCGAGGGCCGCGAGTCGCTCGGCGACGGTGATGGCGGGCGACTCGCGGTAGTCGCTCGTGCCCGCCTTGTAGGTGAGGCCGAGCAGCAGGATCTTCGTGCCGTGCACCGCGCGGCGATGACGGTTGAGGAGCGCAGTCACGCGCGCGGCCACGTAGTCAGGCATGTGATCGTTGACGTCGTTGGCGAGCTCGACGAAGCGGAACGCGTGCCCCGACCGGCGCTTGACCTGCCACGACAGGTACGACGGATCGACGGGTAGACAATGTCCACCGACGCCCGGACCGGGCGTGAATCGCATGTACCCGAACGGCTTGGTCGCGGCGGCGTCGATCGCCTTCCAGATGTCGACGCCGAGGTCGCTCGCGAACATGGCCAGCTCGTTGACGAGCGCGATGTTCACATGGCGAAAGGTGTTCTCGAGCAGCTTCACCAGCTCGGCCTCGGCCGGCGACGACACGGGAACTGTCTTTTCCACGAGCGCGCCGTAGAACGCTTCCGCGCACGCGAGCGACGCATCATCGATGCCCGACACCACCTTCGGCGTGTTCACGAAGTGGTAGTGCACGTTGCCCGGATCGATGCGCTCCGGCGAGTAGCCGAGGAAGAAGTCGTGGCCGGCGCGCAATCCCGACGTCTCGAGCAGTGGGCGTACGAGCTCCTCGGTGGTGCCCGGATAGGTGGTCGACTCGAGCACCACCAGTGCGCCGGCCCGCAACACCCGAGCGAGAGCGCGCGCCGCATCTTCCACGAAGCTCAGATCCGGCACGCCTTCGCGCAGTGGCGTCGGCACCGAGATGACGGCCACGTCGAAGCCGGCGAGGCCGCCGATCTGATCGGTGGCCCGGTAGCCGTGCGCGAGCGCGTGGCGAACCACCTCGTCGGGCACGTCTTCCACATACGAGCTACCTGCGCGCAGTGCCGCCAGGCGCTGGGCATCGACCTCGTAGCCGACCACCTCGAACCCGACCTCGACGGCGCGCATCGCGACCGGGAGCCCCACATAGCCCTGTCCGACCACGACGACGCGTGCGCGGCGCTCGTCGAGCGCCGCCAGCAGTGCTTCCGATCCGCCCATTGCGGCGCGGACGGTACCAGGACTGGATCGACCTGGGAAGGGCCGGCCACGGATGTCACCCGGACAGCAAGGAGGGGGCGGGGCCGAGGCCCCGCCCCCTCCAAGAGGAGCTAGCTGATCGAATGGAGAACGATCAGGCCGTGATGGAGAGCGTGGAGCTCTCGCCCGTGGGCAGACCGGTGGCGAGCGAGATGCCGCCGCCGATGGCAATCTTGTTCAGGCCCTTGCCGCCCTTGAGGGACGCCGTGGTGCCCTTGATCTTGATCTGCGGCTCGCAGACGCTGCCCGAGGGAGTGGTCGACGTCGACGGGCTGCCGGTGAAGGCCGCGAGCGTCGTGGCGTCGATGAACGCCTTCGAGTCACTGGTACCGCCGGCAAGCGAGCCGGTGATGCCCGTGGCCGTGAGCTCGAAGCCCACGCCGAGGAGCGGCGACACGTACGCGGCGAGCGAGCTCGTGATCACCGAGCTGGGGATCTTCGCGCCCGTCACCTTGTACGAGATCGTGCTCGTGAACGGCGGACTCGACGGTCCGGGAACCAGGCCGGCGCAGGTGGCCGGGCCGGGGTCCGTGCCGTTCTGGACCGACACGACCTTGATGCCCGTCACCGGGTAGTTGGTCAGCGTGGTCGGGTCCTGGACCGTTCCGGTGCAGCTGACGCTCTTGCCCTTCGACGAGGTCGTGACGGGGCCATTGGCCGCGAACGACGTGTCGGGGAGCGCCACCACGGCGGCGTTCGGATCAGCGGTGTGGTCCGACTGCTTCCAGTTGTTCTTGAGCTTCACCGACAGCTTCACCTTGGCGGTGAAGTTGCAGCTGAAGCTGCCGTGCACTGGCGTGAACGAAGCCGTTGCGGCCTGTGCACCACCGGAGCCCAGCATGAAGCCGCTGGCGGCGACCGCCAGGGTTGCCCCCGCGATCGAGATCTTTCGGAGCATTACGTATCCCTCCCTGTCGGCAGCGCCGACTCGTCCCAAACAGTGAATGTTCCGTGCGCGAGTCCGCCCAGGAACGGCGGGGTCCCCTCCCCCCGCGGCTGACAGTAACAGCCAGTTGGACCGGCCGCAACGACCGCACCACAACAGTCAACGAACGATCCCCGACGGTGCAGTTGTGACTGGTGTGCACTCGAGAACGGCGCGACACCGGTGCATTCTGACCAGCGCGAGCGAGCGTCTAGAAGGGCGCGGGCGGCTTGGTCACATCGAGGAACAGGCTCGACAAGAAGATGAACGCGAGTACCGAGATCGTGGCGATCGCGATCGGCATGAGCTTGGCGTAATCGACGCTCACGCGCCGGCGCCGCACGCGGCTCGCGATCGCCTCGTAGAGCGCGACTGCGAGATGGCCACCGTCGAACGGGATCAACGGCACGAGGTTCACGAGACCCACGAAGACGTTGATCGAGATGAGCAGGCTGAACACGACGACCCAGCCGCGCTCCGCGGCGTCGTACGCGATCTTGCCCACACCCACCGGCGAGATGAAGCGATTGTTCGACGCAGTGGTCGGCGTGGTGGCAGTGGATCCGTGGCCCGCCGGCTGGCCGCTCGTGGACTTGAAGTTGTCGATGTAGCTCGAGATGCCCGACGGCGAGAACATCGCACCGAGTGCTCCGACCGCGTCCTTGGCGATAGCGAACGTCTTGGCCGGCGCGTGGTAGACCGCGCCGATCGCGGTGTAGCGCTGCTGGCCGTAGTCGGGCTCCACACCGAGGAAGCCGACTCCGTTGTTGTTGGCGAGCGTTGCCTGCAACGTGTGTCGGGCGCCGTGACGATCGATGATCACGGCCACGGCCTGACCCGCACGGGGCCGCACGATGTGCTGCAGATCCGTCCAGGTGTGCACGGGCAGGCCCGCGATCTCCAGGATGCGATCGCCGTTGTGCACGCCGGCAACGGCTGCGGGTGTGCCCTTCTGCACCGCGTGGATCGTGGGGATCGGTCGCTGCAGACCGTTGAAGGCGAGCACCGACCACACCAAGATGATCGCGAGCACGAAGTGCGATGCCGGGCCGGCCACGAGCGTGGTGGCCTTGCCCCAGAACGAGCCGTTGCGGAAGGCACGCGGCTCGTCTTCGGCCGGCACATCGTCGAGGTTCGTCATGCCGACGATCTTGCAGTAGCCGCCGAGCGGGAAGGCCTTGATGCCGTACTCGGTCTCGCCGCGTCGCGTCGACCAGAGGCGCGGCCCGAAACCGATGAAGAACTCACTCACCTTCATGCCGGCGCGCCGCGCCATCGTGAAGTGCCCGAGCTCGTGCAGGCCGATCATCACCACGAAGAAGAAGAACAAGACGCCGATCGCGCCGAGCAACGCCGCGTTGGTGACTCCGATGAACACGAGCAGCGCGATGGCGATCGCCACCCCGAGAGTTCCGTAGCGCGAGCGCATCGAAACGTCGGCGAACGGATCTCTCACGCGGCTCTCCTCGCCAACGCCGATCGGGCGCGGTCGCGCGCGACTCGATCGGCTTCCAGGACGTCTTCGATGGTGTCGGCGGGACCGCTGCCCTCCTGCAGTACCTCGTCGACGATCTCGGCGATTGCGAGCCACGGCAGGCGGCCGGCGAGGAAGGCCTCGACCGCGATCTCGTTCGCGCCCGAGAGCACCGCCGGGGCGGAACCGCCCTGGCGGCCGGCTGCGTAGGCGAGCGCGAGGCCGCGGAACGTCTCGAGATCGGGCGGCGAGAAGGTGAGCTGCGACAACGTGGTCCAGTCGATGGCACCGAACGGGTCGTCGAGGCGGTCGGGCGCGCCGAGCGCCAGGCCGATCGGCAGGCGCATGTCGGGCATCGAGAGCTGCGCGATCACGGCGCCGTCGACGAACTCGACCATGCCGTGGATCACCGACTGCGGGTGCACGACCACCTTGATGCGGTCGTAATCGACGCCGAACAGCTCGTGGGCCTCGATCACCTCGAGGCCTTTGTTGATGAGCGTCGAGCTGTCGATCGTGATCTTCGCGCCCATGTTCCACGTGGGATGGTTGAGCGCATCGGCAACCGTGACCGATTCGAGGTCGGCGCGGGTGCGACCGCGGAAGGGCCCACCGCTCGCCGTGATCCACAGCGCCGCCACCTCGCTCGAGCGGCCCGAACGAAGCGCTTGGTAGAGCGCCGAGTGCTCGGAGTCGACGGGCACGATCTCGCCACCGCCTTCGGCGCGTGCCTTGGCGACCACGGGTCCGCCGGCGATCAAGCTCTCCTTGTTCGCCAGCGCCAGGCGCTTGCCGGCCCGCAGGGCCGCCATCGTCGCGGGCAGCCCGGCGAAGCCGACCACGGCGTTGAGCACCACGTCGACGTCGGACGCCGCCGCGAACCCGGCCAGCACCGACGGGTCGTCGAGCGCGGAGACGGCCCGATCTGCGGGCACGCCGAAGCGGGCCGCCTGCTCGGCGAGGAGGTCCCGGTTGGCTCCGGCCGCCAGCGCGACCACCTCGAAGCGACCCGGATGGCGGGCGATCACGTCGAGGGCCTGCGTGCCGATCGAGCCGGTCGACCCGAGCAGAGCGACGCGCACCATGCAGCAATGCTAGGGGCCCCCGTGTGACGTCCGGCCCTCGGCACCTGAGGGACTTGGCCAGGGTGCCATCGACCCGCGAGACTGTGAGGCGGGCTGCGCGACGACGTGGCGCCGGACCTCGGGCGGGAGGGCGCATGCTGAGCCGACGACGACACTGCCGAGCGGCGATCACACGCGCCGGTCGCCGATGAGCGACGAGCACCACCAGCACTCGAGCTCGTCGAGTCGGCGGCGCCGACGCCGACGCCGACGCAACCTGCAGCTCATCGTCGGCGTCGCCGCGGGCACCCTCGCCCTGGCAGCCGTCGGCGCGGCCATGACGTCGGGCGGCGCGCAAGACGCACCGCACCTCGCCACGAGGAATCGCTTCAAGCCGCTGCCCACCGCGCCCGGTCCCCTGCTCCCCCAGATCGTCACCAAGGGCTCGTCGCTGCCGAACTACGCGCCGGCAACGACGCCCCGCACCTCGGCGCCGACCACGACCAACGTCACGCCGACGACCAAGGTCGCGCCGACCGGCAGCACCAGCCCCGGCGGGACCGCGGCCGCCACCGACGCGCAGCTCGACGCCGACTACCGCGCCGGGTTCGATGGTGAGTGCCAGTGGATCTGGCACCTGTCGCTCGACGCCAAGATGTACGACCCGGATTCACCGAGCTCTGCCATCCCGGTCGATGCCTGCCTCGGTCAGATCGCCGTCGGGACGCGCAATTCGGGCAACCCGCACGATGCGCTGCTCGAAGGGCAGGCCGACGCCATCAGCGCCGCCGACTCGCTCACGTTCTCGGTGCTGTGCTGGCACGGCCTGGCTCGCCACGGCTTCCAGCGCTGCTGGGACAGCACGAAGCCGACGGCCACCGTCGCGCCACCGCCGCCCGGCGGCTGAACCACTTCGGTCTGAGCCACTGCCGGCAAGCCCGAGCGTTGCCCGCCCGAGCGACGGTCAGATCACGTGGAACAGATCGAGGTGCACCGCGAGGTAGAAGGCGACCGGCAGCGCGAACAGCAGACCGTCGAAGCGGTCGAGGAACCCGCCGTGGCCCGGCAGCAACGACCCGAAGTCCTTGATCCCCAGATCGCGCTTCAGCATCGACTCACACAGATCACCGATCAGGGCCGCGACGCCGAGGAGCAAGCCGACCGCGCCCATCACGGCAGCCTTCTTCGCGTGCCACGGTTCGAAGCGGCCCAGCACGGCGATGGCCAGGATCACCGAAGCCCCCACCCCCGCGAAGGTGCCCTCCACCGTCTTGTTCGGTGAGATGTTCGGCGCGATCGGCGAATGGCCGAACTGGCTGCCGACGAAGTAGCCGACGACGTCGTACGCGATCACGCAGATCAACGCGCCGAGCAGGAGGCCGACACCGTCACGGGCCTGCAACAGCACACCCGCATACCCGCCGAGGCCACCGACGTAGGCGAACACGAGCATGCTCGTGGCGACACCGATGACGGCGCGGCCCGGACCCACCTGCCAGAGGTACCAGAGCATCGACGTGACGGTGACGACCGTGAGCACCACCGGGAACGCCGACAAACTGCCGTAGTGGTACGCGGCCACGGGCATCGCCGCGCAGCCTGCGACGACGGGCACCGTGGCCGGGCGCAGGCCTTTCTCGTGCAACACGTTGGCGAGCTCGAGCGCGCACACGCCGACGACGACCGCGGCGAGCACGCTCGTGGCCGCCCGTCCGATCATGAAGCAGGCGATGGCGATGAGGGCAAAGATCCCCGCGGTCAGCATGGCGACGTTGAGGTCGCGTCCACTGCTCGGGAGCATGTCGCCGGGTCGCGGCGCGTTTGGCCGCCTCGGCCGCGCCGCGGCGGGTCGGGCCGTGGGAGTGGGTGTCGACGTGACCACCTGGCGCGTACCGGACCGGCGCCGCGCGCGCACGGCCTGCACGAAGGCCTCGTCGTCGTCGGCCACGTCGGGCTCCGGCTCGGCGAGCGCGCCCTGGTGCAAGTCGTCGTCATCGGTGGCGCCGAGCGCCTCGGCCAGATCGTCGGCGTCGCCCCAGTCGCCGCCCTCGGCGCGGTACCGGGGCTGCGAACCCGAGAGCGCAGCCCATGCATCGAGGTCGTCGTCGTCGGCCGTGGCGTCGGCGAACACGGCCGGCATCTGACCGGTGGGCGGTTCGCTCCAGTGCGGCAGCTCGGTGCTCACGTCGGTGGCACCGGACGGCGTCTCGGCGATGTCGGCTTCGATCTCGGCGTGCACCGCATCGGGGATCTCGGGGTCGGCCTCGCTCGGCGTATCGGCAGCCGACCACGACGCGCCTTCGTCCGGCCATTGACGCGGCGACCGGATGGGTGCATCGCCGGTGCGCTGGGCTTCGACAGCCGCGGCCTCCTGAGCCCCGAGGATGCGCACGCCCTCGGTCGACGCCGGCTGGTCGCGCGCGCCGCGCTCGTCGCGCCCTTCGCGCTCGTCATGCTCCGACACGGCTCCCCCTTCAGGCGGGCAGCGCCCCGCGCGCGCAATCTAACGCCCCCGATGCGCGGGACCCGGCTCCGTGCACGATCAGGTCTCGAGCAGCTCTCGTTCTTTGTGCTCGAGCAGCCGGTCGACCTCGGCGATGGCGTCGTGGGTGACCTTCTCGAGGTCCTTCTCGACGCGACCGACCTCGTCGTCGCTGATCTCGCCGTCCTTGGCCTGGTGCTCGAGCTCTTGGCGGGTGTGGCGGCGCACGTTGCGCACGGCCACCCGGGCGTCCTCGGCCTTGGCCTTGGCCACCTTCACGTACTCCTTGCGGCGGTCCTGGGTGAGCTCCGGGAACGACAGGCGGATCACCTGGCCGTCGTTGCTCGGGTTCACGCCGAGGTCGCTCGCCTGGATGGCCTTCTCGATCGCCTTGACCGCCGCCTTGTCGTACGGCGAGATCACGAGCACGCGCGGCTCGGGCACGGTGAAGCCGGCCAGCTGCTGCAACGGCACTTCGCTGCCGTAGTAGTCGACCTTGAGCTTCTCGACCATCGCCGGGTTGGCGCGGCCGGTGCGGATCGCGGAGAACTCGTCTTGGAGGTGCACGACAGCCTTGTGCATCTTGTCGCGGCCGTCGGCGACACGCGGGTCTTCGCTCACGGGAGACGTCCCTTTCTACGAGCTCACGAGCGTGCCGATGGGCTCCCCGATGAGCGCCTTGCGGATGTTGCCCGGCTCCATCACGTTGAACACGACGATCGGCAGCTTGTTGTCCTTGCAGAACGTGATCGCGGTGGAGTCCATCACGTCGAGCCCGCGAGTGATCACCTCGAGGTGACTGATCTCGTCGAGCTTCACGGCCGTGGGGTCCTTGCGCGGATCCGCGGAGTACACGCCGTCGACGCCGGAGTGCGTGCCCTTCAGCACGGCGGCCGCGCCGATCTCCGCGGCACGCAGGGCCGCGGTCGTGTCGGTGGTGAAGTATGGGTTGCCCGTGCCCGCCGCGAAGATGACGATGCGGTCCTTCTCGAGGTGGCGCACCGCCCGCAGCGGGATGTACGGCTCCGAGATCTGCGCCATGGTGATCGCCGTCTGCACGCGCGTCGGCTGATCGGCGGCCTCGAGCGCGTCTTGCAGTGCGAGCGCGTTGATCACCGTGGCGAGCATGCCCATGTAGTCGGCGCGGGCGCGGTCCATGCCTCGGCGCGCGCCGCTCATGCCCCGGAAGATGTTGCCACCGCCAACCACGACCGCGATCTGCACGCCGAGCTCGGCACGTGCAGCCGCGATCTCTTCGGCGATGCGCATGACCACGTCGGCATCGATGCCGAAGCCCGTGCGCGTGTCGGCGAACGCCTCGCCGGAGAGCTTCAGGACAACGCGGTCGTAGCGACTGGTGACGATGTCGCTCACTCCTCGCCGATCTTGACGCGGGCGAAGCGTCGTACCGTGGCGCCCGGCCCGGCGGCCGCCACGAGCGCCTCGATCGTCTGCTTGGGCTCCTTCACGAAGCCCTGCTCGAGCAGCGCCACCGTCTTGAAGTAGCCGTTGAGCTTGCCCTCGACGATCTTGGGCAGCGCCGCCTCCGGCTTGCCCTCTTCGCGCGTCTGGGCGTCGTAGATCGCACGCTCGCGCTCGATCTCCTCGGCGGGAACATCGGCACGACTCGTGTAGCGCGGCGCCGCCGAGGCGATGTGGAGCGCGAGCTCGTGCGCCAGCTCCGCCGCCTTCGCGCCGCTGACCCCACCGACTTCGACGAGCACGCCGATCACACCGCGCTCGCTCTGCACGTGCTTGTAGGCATCGAGCGCGCCGTCGCCACCGGCGGGCAGCTCGAAGCGCGCCACGCGGCCGAGCTCGATCTTCTCGCCCATGGTCGCCGACATCTGCGTGAGGTGCTCGCCGACCGTGCTGGCCTCGAATGCGAGGCCGGCGACGTCGTCGCCGCCGTTCGCCGCCACGAGCTTTGCGATCGCGGCCACCGTGCCCTTGAACTGGTCGCCCTTGGCCACGAAGTCGGTCTCGCAGTTGAGCTCGACGAGTGCCGCGACGCTGCCGTCGAGGAACACGTCGATCGCGCCCTGGTCGGCGGCCCGCCCGGCCCGCTTGGCCGCGCCCGCCTTGCCCTTCTCGCGCAGCCAGTCCTTGGCGCGCTCCAGGTCACCCTCGTTCTCGGCGAGGGCCTGCTTGCAATCCATCATGCCGGCGCCGGTCACCTTGCGCAGCGCGGCGACGTCCTTGGCCGAGATATCAGCCATTGCTCTCTCGTTTCTCCGTGTCGGTGATGGGTGCGGACTACGACGCCGGGTCGGCGGGCGTCTCGACGGCGGGCGCCTCGACGGCGGGCGCCTCGACGGCGGGCGCCTCGACGATGGTCGCGACCGAGCCGGCCTCCGCCTCGGGAGCGGGCTCGTCGGCTGCCTTCTCCTTGGCGGCGCGGGCCCGGGCCTCGATCTCACGCTGCTTGGCCGCGGCGGCATCGCGTGCGGCGGCCTGGGCGCGCTGGTGCTCGGCCTCTTGTTCGGGCGTGCGCTGCGGACGGGCCGGAGCGGCAGCCGAGGCCGCTGCGTCGCCGCCGCCTGCCGCGGCCTTCTCGCGCAGGCCGCGACGGGCGCGGATCTGCTTGCCCTCGACCACGGCGTCGGCGATCACGCGGCACATCAGGTTGGCGCTGCGAATGGCGTCGTCGTTGCCCGGGATCACGTACTGGATCACGTCGGGGTCGCAGTTGGTGTCGACGACCGCGACGACCGGGATGCCCAGGCGGTTTGCCTCGGTGACGGCGATGTGCTCCTTTTTGGTGTCGAT
>JADGOO010000067.1 GCA_017882905.1 Acidimicrobiia bacterium
CCGAACGACGACTCGTAGAGCTCGTCGTTGGTGTCTCGGAAACGCTGTTCGACCTCGCGCTGGCGGCCGAACGCCTTCACCACCGCGTGGCCGGTGAACGTCTCTTCGATCTGGGAGTTGAGCTGGCCGGTGCTCTTCCACTGCGAGATGAACTTGGGGCGGGAGCGGCGCGCCACCGCCCGCATGCCCCACACCGAGACCGGCACGGTCGTGAGCGCCACCACGGCGAGCAGCGGCGAGATCGTGAACATCATCACGGCCGTGCCGATGAGCAACAGGACCGACGTGAGCATCTGGCTCAGCGTCTGTTGCAGGCTCTGGGCCACGTTGTCGATGTCGTTGGTCACGCGACTGAGGAGATCGCCGCGCGACTGCTTGTCGATGTAGCTCAGCGGCAGGGCGTTGACCTTCGCCTCCACCTGGGAGCGCAGCTTGAACATCAGCCGCTGGATCACGCCGGCGAGCATGTAGCTCGCAATGATCGACAGGATCGACGACGCGGCGTACAGCTCCACCGCATGCCACAGCGTGCGGTGCAGAGCCGCGAAGTCCATGTGGTGTGTCTTGACACCGGCGACGATGAGGTTCGTGCCGTGGCCGAGCACTCGCGGGCCGAAGACGTTGAGGGTTGCGCTGGCGATCGCGACGACCAGCACGAGCCCGAGCACCACGCGCATCGGGCCGAGCATGCGGATCAGGCGCCGCACCGCGTTCTTGAAGTCTTTGGATCGCTCGCCCGGAACGCCGGCCGCGCTCCAGCGGCCCGCGGCGCGGGTCTCCGGCGCAGCGAAGTTGAGTTCTTCGTCTTCTTCGCCGATCTGATTGTCGTCGCGGATCAGCGTCATGCCGCTTCGCTCTTCTCGCCGATCTGCGACTGCACGATCTCGGCGTACGTGGGGCAGTCGCTGATGAGCTCGTCGTGGGTGCCGCGGCCGATCACCAAGCCGTCTTCGAGCACGAGGATGTCGTCGGCGGTCGAGATGGTCGACACGCGCTGGGCGACGATGATGACTGCCGCGTCGCGCGTGTAGGGCACGAGCGCAGCTCGGAGGCGGGCGTCGGTGGCGAGGTCGAGCGCCGAGAACGAGTCGTCGAACACGTAGATGTCGGGCTTGCGCACGAGGGCGCGCGCGATCGACAGCCGCTGCCGCTGGCCGCCGGAGACGTTCGTGCCGCCCTGTTCGATGCGGGCCTGCAACCCGCCCGGCATGGCGCGCACGAACTCGGTGGCCTGCGCGACCTCGAGCGCCTCCCACATCTCTTCCTCGGTGGCGTCGGGCTTGCCGTACTGCAGGTTGCTGGCAATGGTGCCGGAGAACAGGTACGGCCGCTGCGGCACGAGCCCGATCGTGTTCCACAAGATGTCGGGGTCGAGGTCGTGCACGTCGACTCCGCCGACGCGCACGGTGCCTTCGGTGCTGTCGAACAAGCGCAGGATGAGGTTGACGAGCGTCGATTTGCCCGCGCCGGTGCTGCCGACCACCGCGGTCATCTGGCCCGGCGCGGTCGCGAACGACACCCCGCTCAACACCGGGTGCTCGGCGCCCGGATAGTGGAAGCCCACGGCGTCGAACTCGAGGGTGCCCGGCGTGACCAGCTCGCGCACCGGGTCGGCCGGTGGCACCACGCTCGGGTCGGTGTCGAGCACCTCTTGGATGCGATCGGCCGACACCGACGCGCGCGGGATCATCGAGACCACGAACGTGGCCATCACCACCGACATCAGGATCTGCACCAGATAGGTGAGGTACGCGATGAGCGTGCCCACCTGGATCTGTCCGGAGCTCACGCGCGACGCGCCGAGCCACAGCACGCCGACACTCGACGCATTGATCAGGAAGTTGACGGTCGGGAACATCGACGCCATCAAGCGGCCGGCTCGCAGCGAGACTGCGGTGAGATCGGCGTTGGCATTGCTGAAGCGCCGTTCTTCTTGCGGTTCGCGCACGAACGCGCGCACGACGCGAATGCCCGTGATCTGCTCGCGCAGCACACGGTTCACCTGGTCGATGCGCTCCTGCATCAACCGGAACGCGGGGACCATGCGCGACACGATGAGGCCGAGCACCACTCCGGCGACGGGCATCGCGATCACAAGGATGATCGACAGCCCAACGTCTTGGCGGACGGCCAGGATGACGCCGACGACCATGGTGATCGGGGCGGCGACGGCCATCGTGGCTGCCATCACGACGAGCATCTGCACTTGCTGCACGTCGTTGGTGATGCGCGTGATGAGCGACGGCGCGCCGAACGTGCCGACCTCGCGAGCGGAGAAGTCGGTGACCTTGTGGAAGAGGTTCTTGCGCAGGTCGCGCCCGAAGCTCATCGCGACCTTGCCGCCCCAGTAGACCGCGGCGACCGAGAAGGCAACCTGGATGAGCGCGAACGCCAACATGATGGCGCCCCACGTGTAGATGTAGTGCGTGTTGCCGGCGATCACACCCTTGTCGATGATGCGGGCATTGATCGTGGGCAGTGTGAGCGCGGCCGACGTCTGCACTGTCTGCAACACGAGGATCAACCACAGCGCGCGGTGGTACGGAGCGAGATGCGAAGTCAAGAGGCGCTTCAGCACGGCGGCGTCGCCCCTTCGCGCTCTGGGCTGCCGACACCGTGCAAGAAGAGATGGACCGTCTCGTCGGGCGAGCGCGGCTCATTGGCCAGCATCGGGTGCGTGGTCGACAACGTGAGCGCGCGCAGCAAGCGCGCGGCAACGACCGGCTCGACGGTGATGCGTGTGCGGTTCGCCTCGAACAGCTGTACCAGTGCGCCGCTGTCGACCATCGGTCGGCGCGCCTGTTCGTGGAAGCGGTGACCGATGCTCGACACGAGGCGCCAGATGTCGATGACGCGCTGCTGCATGATCAACGTGGCCGCGGCGATCTGGTCTTCGAATCCGAGATCGGACGGGATGCTCGACAACGCCGTCTCGAGCGGTTCGGGGTCGAGGGCGGCTTCGAGCACGGCCGCGATCACCTCGTCCTTGTCGGCGAAGGCCCGGAAGATGGTGCCCTCGGCGATGCCGGCCGCCTCGGCGATCTGGCGGCTGGTGACCCGGTCGCCGTACTCCAACAGCAGCGGCAGCGTGGCCGCCACGATCATCGACCGGCGCTCGTCGGGCGGGAGCGCGGTGGCCCGCTTCGCCTTGATGGTGGGTGCGGGGATCACCGCGGCCGGGCCAGTCATGAGGGCCGAGCGTACATGAGTGAGTCCTCACTCACCCATCCGGGGGCCGGAGCGACGGCCCCAGGCCCCGCCGGCTGCCCGCCTCGACCACGGTCAGTGGTGAAACCTCAAGGCGTGGGCCTCCTTGCGTGGTGGCGGTGCGGTGAGGGCGTCGAGGAAGCGGACGGCCGCCGCGATGTCGTCGAGGAGCAGGCGGGTGAGGTCGAGTGAGACCCCGTTGCGGAACACCACCCGCATCACCGTGAGATTCTCGAGGTTCGCGGGCATGGGATAGGCGGGCACCTGCCAGCCTCGTTCGCGCAGCTTTGCCGACAGGTCGTGCAGATCCCAGTGGCGGGGCCGGTCGTCGGTGGTCCAGGTGACGAGCGGCATGTCGGAGCCGTCGGTGAGCACCTCGAAAGCGGGCATCTTCGACAGCTCCGACGCGAGATGGCGGGCGGCGTTCTTCGACGCCTGCATCACTCGTCGATAGCCCTCGCGGCCGAGGCGCAGGAAGTTGTAGTACTGCAGCAGCACCTGCGCGCCGGGTCGCGAGAAGTTGAGCGCGAGCGTCGGCATGTCGCCACCGAGGTAGCTCACCTTGAAGATGAGCTCTTCGGGGAGATAGTCGCGCCTCGCCCACACGATCCAACCGAGTCCGGGGTACACGAGCCCGAACTTGTGGCCGGACGCGCTGATCGAGTGCACGCGCCCGACGCGGAAGTCCCATTCGAGGTCGGCATCGAGGAACGGCGCGATGAATCCGCCCGAAGCCGCGTCGACGTGCAGCGGCACGTCGGGTCCGCCGCGCGACGCGAGATCGTCGAGTGCGGCCCCGAGCTGCTGCACCGGTTCGTACACGCCGTTGTACGTGACACCGAGTATCGCGACGACCCCGATCGTGTTCTCGTCGACGGCGGCGAGCATCCCTTCGGGCGTGAGGTACGGCTGTTCTCTCGTGACCGGCACGTAGCGAGGCTCCACCTCCCAGTAGTTCGCGAACTTCTCCCAGACGACTTGTACGGCAGAGCTGAACACGATGTTCGGCGACTGCGTGGGCTTGCCTTCGGCGCGACGCGCGATCTGCCAGCGGCGCTTGAACGCAAGGCCGGCGAGCATGCATGCCTCCGACGACCCGACCGCCGACGTACCGATCGTCGCGTGCGAGTCCGGCGCGTTCCACAGGTCGGCGAGCATGTGGACGCAGCGGTCTTCGATCGCTGCCGTCTGCGGGTACTCGTCCTTGTCGATCATGTTCTTGTCGAACGCTTCGGTGTAGAGCTGGATCGCTTCCGGTTCCATCCAGGTGGTCACGAAGGTGGCGAGGTTCTGGCGAGCGTTGCCGTCGAGGAACAGCTCGTCGTGAATGAGCTGGTAGGCCGTCTCGGGCAGCATCTCGCCGTCGGGGATCTTCCAGCGCGG
This sequence comes from Acidimicrobiia bacterium, assembly GCA_017882905.1. Taxonomy (GTDB): domain Bacteria; phylum Actinomycetota; class Acidimicrobiia; order IMCC26256; family PALSA-610; genus Chersky-683. The sequence goes on from JADGOO010000067.1 coordinate 4,591, forward strand.
GATGGTGGTCTCCGAGTGGCGCGCGAACAGCGGGTTGACCGAGATCTCGTCGGATGCGCTCGCACCCCGGTGCTCGTGGCTCATGTGCGCTCCCCTTGTCGCAGCGGGTGCTGCGCCCGCGGTCAGTCGATGAGGCGGTGGTGGTTGAACGCGTCGTACGCGGCGAGGTCGAGGAAGCCGTGACCGGAGTAGTTGAACAGGATCACCTTCTCCTCGCCCGTCTCCTTGCACGCCAGCGCCTCGTCGATCGCGGCGCGGATCGCGTGACCGGTCTCCGGTGCCGCCAGCTTGCCTTCGACGCGCGCGAACTGCACCGCGGCCTCGAACGTCTTCGACTGTGGATACGCGACGGCCTCCATGCGGCCGCACTGCACGAGTAGCGAGATGATGGGTGCGTCGCCGTGGTAGCGCAGCCCGCCGGCGTGGATCGGCGCCGGCATGAAGTCCTTTCCGAGCGTGTACATCGGCAGCAGTGGCGTCATGCCGGCGGTGTCACCGAAGTCGTAGCGGAACTCGCCTGTCGTGAGCGTGGCGCAGCTCGCCGGCTCGACCGCGAGCAGACGCACGCGCGCATCTTCGAGGAAGGGCAAGGCGATGCCGCCGAGGTTCGAACCACCACCGCACGACGCGATGATCACGTCGGGATGAGACTCGCCAGCGATCGCGAGCTGCTCTTTGGCTTCGAGGCCGATGATCGTCTGGTGCAGCAGCACGTGGTTGAGCACCGATCCGAGCGAGTAGTGCGAATCGTCGCGTTGGGCGGCGTCGGCGACCGCGTCGGAGATGGCGAGACCGAGCGAGCCTGGGCTCGTCGGGTCGGCGACGGGCGACGGCACGCACTCTGCGCCCCATGTCTCCATCATCATCCGTCGGTACGGCTTGCTGTCGAAGCTCGCCCGCACCATGTACACCTTGCAGTCGATGTCGAACTGCGCACAGGCGAAGCTCAGCGCCGTGCCCCATTGGCCGGCACCCGTCTCGGTCGTGAGCCGGTGCACGCCTTCCTTCGCGTTGTAGTACGCCTGGGGCACAGCCGTGTTCGGCTTGTGCGAGCCGGCCGGTGAGACCGACTCGTCCTTGAAGTAGATGCGCGCGGGCGTTCCGAGCGCTCGCTCGAGCCGCGTGGCGCGCACCAACGGAGTGGGGCGCCAGAGGCGGAGTACGTCGATCACCTCACCGGGTATGTCGATGGTGAGGGCGCCGCTCACCTCTTGTTCGATGAGGCCCATCGGGAACAGCGGAGCGAGATCGGCAGGCCCGATGGGCTGGTTCGTTCCGGGGTGCAGCGGGGGCTGCATCGGCTCAGGGAGCCGAGGCAGAGCGTTGAACCAGGCGGTGGGCATCTTGTCGATCGGAAGGTCGATGCGCATGACCGACGGATTACCACACTGCGGAGCACCCGCCCAGGGCCGGTTGCCGGCCGGCCGGCCGGGCCGGGGTCGTAATCGGTCGACAGACTCGTCCGGGAGACGGATACTGGGAGCGTGAGTCACGACGTGCTCGCAACGGTCGTCGCGGGCCTGAGCGCCGCATCCTTGTACGCGCTGAGCAACGTGTACCAGGAGGAAGAGGCCGAGCAGATCGCTGCGGAAGACGCGATCAAGCTGAGCTTGCTCGCCAAGCTCGCGCGCCGGCCGCGGTGGTGGATCGGCATGGGTTCCGACGTCGGCGGCTACGTGTTCGAGGCCATCGCACTCGGGCTCGGCAGCTTGATGCTCGTGGAGCCGATCTTGTCGACGTCGCTCCTGCTGTCGCTGTTGCTCTCGAGGTGGTTGCAGCACCGGCGCGTCGAGCGGTCGGGCTGGATCGCCGCGGTCGTGCTCGCGGTCGGAGTGTCGTGCTTCTTGTACCAGGTGTCGCCGAGCGGTGGCGATCAGATCGCGTCGATGCACGATTGGGTCCTCGCGGGCGTGCCACTCACGCTCTTCATCCTGTTCTGCGTCGCCCGCGCTCGACGCGCCGTTGGCTCGCGCCGTGCTGCGCTCCTCGGCATCGCCGCGGGTGCCGCGTTCGGGGTGAGCGCGGTGCTGACCAAGGCGTTCGTGCACTACCTCGGCGGTGGCGTCTTCAACTGGGTCAACCACTGGGAGCCGTACGCGCTGGCGGTGTTCGCGATCGGTGGCCTGGTGTGCTCGCAGAGTGCGTTCCAGACGGGCGCGCTCCCCGCCGCGGTTGCCGCCGAGCAGGTGATGCAGCCGCTCGTCGGCGTGCTGCTCGGGGCCGGGCTGCTCGGCGAGCAGACCTCCGCGAACGGCCTCGTCGGGTTCCTGGCCGTGCTCGCCGCGATCGCGGCCATGGGCTATGGCGTCGTGGGAGTGGCGCGAGCCGAGTACGGCGAGGAGCCGGCCCCTTCGATGTCGTTCGCCTGCGACGAGTAGGGATCCAAGCTCTCTGCCGTGGCACGCTGGCGTGCCGGCCCGGCCCGTCCCGAACGTCGCGGCGGAAGGATGCGCCGGCACCGACCGTCACAGGAGCGCCCCGTGCTCATGAACGTGCAGCCGATCCCGAGCGTCTCGGAGCGCATCAACGAGGTGCGTGCGCTCACCGCGCAGATCGTGAACAAGGAGATCCTTCCGAACGAGAACCTGCTCTGGGCGCGCCGCACGAACACGCGACTCACCCCTGACGACATGGAGCAGGCTCGCGAGCTGCGTGAGCACATCAAGGCCGTTGTGAAGCAAGCGGGTCTGTGGGCACCGCACCTGCCGGTCGAGTACGGCGGAGCCGGGCTCGACTTCCTCGAGCTCGCCTACATGAACGAGGTGCTCGCGTACGCCGTCGGTGCCGCGTCGTTGTTCGGCGTGGTCGCCCCGAACTCGGGCAACCAGACGATTCTCGTGAAATACGGTACCGAGGAGCAGAAGGCGAAGTGGCTCATCCCGCTGATCGAGGGCAAGCTCGAATCGGGCTTCTCCATGACCGAACCCGACCAGCCCGGCTCCGATCCGCGTTCACTGAAGACCACGGCGCGCCGCGATGGCGACGAGTGGGTGATCAACGGGCACAAGTGGTTCACCTCGAACGGTAAGCGCGCCGACTTCTTCATCGTCATGTGCCGCACTGAAGACGGCGAAGGTGGCGCCGATGTGAGCAGCCGCATGACGCAGATCATCGTGCCGAGCGACACGCCGGGCGTGAACATCGTGCGCGGCATCACGGTGTGGGGCGTGGAGAGCGATCACTGCGAGATCATCTACGACGACGTACGGGTGCCGATCGACAACTCGTTGGGCCGGAGGGGGAGTGGCCATCAAGCCGCGCAGGACCGTCTCGGTGCTGGTCGGGTGTACCACTGCATGAACTCGATCGGGCAGATGTGGCGCGCCTTCGACCTGATGGTGGAACGCGCCATGGCGCGCGAAGTGCATGGCGGCCTGCTCGAGACGAAGCAGTTCATCCAGGGATTCATCGCCGATTCGTACATGGACATCCAAGCCGCGCGGTTGATGACGATCCACTGCGCGCAGAAGATGGCCGAAGGCATCGATCCGCGCACCGACATCTCCGCCATCAAGGTGTTCGTACCCGCGGCCTACGAGCGGGTCGTTGATCGCGCTATCCAGGTGTGGGGCGCCGCGGGCGTGTCGGGCGACCTGCCGCTCGCAGCGATGTACCAGGGCGCGCGCACCCTGCGCATCGCCGACGGACCCGACGAAGTGCACAAGATCCTGATCGCCAAGAACGTGCTGTCGCAGTACCACCGCGGCGCCGGATGGGACTTCGGCGCCTGATCGTGCCGTATCTTGCCGGGCCATGAGCGACGGGCGTCGGCTTCGGTTCGCAATCATCGGCGCCGGCATGGCCGGCGTACTTGCTGCGATCAAGCTGCGTGAGGCGGGCCTCGACGACTTCACGATCTACGAGAAGGCCGATCGCCTCGGCGGCACCTGGCGCGAGAACACCTATCCGGGCATCGCGTGCGACGTGCCGTCCCATCTCTACTGCTATTCGTTCGCGCTCAACCCCGACTGGAGCCGGCCGTACTCGCCGGGCGCCGAGATCGAGACCTACTTCGAGCGGGTCGCCCGCGAACACGACGTGACGCCCCGCATCCGCTTCGGCGCGGAGGTCCTCACGTGTGAGTGGCGGGGCGGGCGGTGGCACCTCGAGATCACGGGTGGGCTGCACGACGAGGTCGACGTGGTGATCGCCGCCACAGGCGTGTTGCACCACCCGAACCTCCCCGTCATCGACGGTCTCGACTCCTTCGCGGGTGCGAGCTTCCACAGCGCCCGCTGGGAGCACGATGTAGTGCTCGACGGCCGGCGCATCGGCATCGTGGGCACCGGCTCCACGGCAGTGCAGATCACGTCGGCCGTCGTCGGGCGCGTGGCGCACCTGTCGCTGTTCCAACGCACCGCGCAATGGATCATGCCGCAGACGAACCCCGAGTACAGCGACGAGGAGAGGGCGGGCTTTCGCTCGGATCCGGTCGCGCTCGCCGAGCTCCACGCGAACCTCTCGCGTCTGTTCGCCGACGGTTTCTCCAATGCTGTCGTCGATGCCGACTCGCCGCAGATGGCGATGGTCCAAGAGCTGTGCCGCACGAACCTCGAGACGAACGTCACCGACCCTGCGCTGCGGGAACGGCTTCGACCCGACTACCGCGCCGCGTGCAAGCGCCTGATCGTCTCTCCCGACTTCTACGCCGCGATCCAGCAGTCGAATGCCGAGCTCGTGACCGATGCGATCGAGCGGGTCGAGCCCGCAGGCGTGTGCACCGTGGATGGCCGCCTCCATGAGCTCGACGTGCTGGTGCTCGCCACCGGCTTCAAGGCCGATGCCTTCATGCGACCGATGCAGCTCGTCGGGCGAGACGGCGTGCGCCTCGACGATGCGTGGGCGCCGCGCCCGTGCGCGTACCTGTCGATCAGCATGACCGACTTCCCGAACTTCTTCATGTTGAACGGACCGAACGGTCCTGTCGGGAACTTCTCGCTCATCGAGGTCGCCGAGCTCCAGATGGGCTACATCCTGCAGTTGATCGAGTGGCTGCGTCGCGGCGAATGTCGCGAGATCACCCCGACGAGGGTGGCGATGGAGCAGTTCGAGGCCGAGCGCAGCGAGGCGGCTGGGCACACCATCTGGACCACGGGCTGCAAGAGCTGGTACCTCGACGACCGCGGTATCCCGGCCACGTGGCCGTGGCCGTTCCATCGCTTTCGCGCCGAGATGGAAGCGCCCGAACGCGCCCTGTTCGACGCGCGCGCCTGACGCAGCTCAGCTCGTGACCCGGCTCAGCCGACGAGGCGCAGCGGGACGGACGGCTTGCGCAGGTGCCACGCGATGAACCCGCTGGCTATTGCCGCCCAGAAGCACCACAGCGAGACGAAGCCGTTCACGGTCATCCACATCAGCACGGGTACGACGGCGAGGTTCAACACGCCGAGCGCGTTGAGGTCGCGCGACCCCGATGCCAGGAGCGCGCCTCCTGTGGTGAGCACGTAGAGCGCGGTGAGTTGGCCGCCGTAGTGAAGCCCGTCGACGTCGTAGGAGATGTGCCGGCCGCCGATCACGGCGTGCAGCGTGCCTCGGAGCAACGCGACGAAGAGCACGAGAGCGACCGCGGTGCTCAGCACGGTGAATGCAGCGATCAATCGACGCCGCACGGTTGATCGTTCGACGAGACCGACGGATGCCGGCACGATGATCGGCATCACCGCCAACGCGACCACGAGATACGTCCACAACGCGACGCGACCGATGGTGTGCGAGACGTGATCCTGCAACCCCCACCACACGAACGCCTCGGTCAGCTGGTGCAAGCCGAGCACCAAGGGCACCGCGGCCAGTGGGATCTGCGCGCTTCTGTGCACGTGACGTAAGGCGTCGATCCCGACACCCGCGACGATCGTGCCGACCAGGGCATCGGCCTCCGGCGAGAAGCACACCGGGTCAGGCGGCGCGATCGAGCACCGTGGCGAACACGAGGTTCTCGTGATGCGCGGTGCGCAACGCCCACGACACGGTGAGGGCCACCGCGGCCGCGCTGATGACGAGGCACACGGCCGTCTTCACCGCCACGTAGGTGGCGGTCGGCAAGCTGAGGAGCATCGCGAACGTGGCGAAGGCGGTGAGCGCGTGCACGCCGGCCCAGAGCAGCGTGAGACCTTGGAAGAGATTCACGACGCCCGGCCGGCTCGCGACCTCGGGCTCGAGATGGCAGAAGTCGCATGCGAGCCGGGCCACGACCGGTCGTCCGATGAACACGGAGCCTGCAAACACGCCGGCGAGTGCGAGCGCGGTAGCCACCGGTTGGATGAAGTACGCGAACGTGCTCCCGCTCGCGAGACCCACGACGGTGCGGGCGCTGATGCCGATGGCGGCGAGCAGGAGGATCGACGGGATCGCCGCGCGGAACACGAGTCGTCGACCGATGGCGACGAACGTCCAGATCAGCACGGCGATCATCGCGGCGCCCGCACCCACTCGGTTGAGCACGACGTAGAAGATGATCGCGGGCGCGATGGTGGCTTCGAGCACGTGCGGGAGCGACCGCCGACCAAGTGCGCCGAGCACGCGCCGCATCGTTGGTGCCGCGCCGCGGCTCCACTGGTCCACACCTTCACCGGCGACGAGCGCCATGGCGCTCTGCTCGCGCATCGAACACGACCGATCTCGGCCTCAGTCGGCGAACCGCGTGTCCGGCGAGGGAACCATTCGAAATCGTAGCGGTCGAACAGACCTGCTCCGCGCGGCACCTTCGGCGCGCGCGGCGTCGATGGACGAACTTTGACTGAACGATTGATCGCCGTTCATGTTGGTCAGCCGTAGGCTTCGCGGCCGATGAATCCATCTCTTCGTGCATGCGTGTTGTCCGCCGTGGTCGTCCTGAGCGCCGCGAGCGTCACGCCGTTGGCTGCCGGCGCGACGATCGCGTCGCGTAGCGCGGGCACCGCACGCGTGGCGCCGGCGATTGCGCCCGCCACCACTGCCGTGCCCACAGGCGGATACCGCCTCGCCGGTTCCGACGGTGCCGTCTACGCGTTCGGCTCCTCGTTCACGGGTTCGCTCACCGGGAAGCCGCTGGCTCGACCGATCGTCGGGATCGCGTCCACGCCCCGCTTCGGATACTGGCTCGTTGCCTCCGATGGTGGGATCTTCACGTTCGGCGACGCGCACTTCTTCGGTTCCACAGGCGCGATCCACCTCAACCAGCCGATCGTGGGGATGGCGCCGACGCGGACGGCGCAGGGCTATTGGCTGGTGGCGTCCGATGGTGGGATCTTCACGTTCGGCGACGCGCGGTTCTTCGGTTCCACAGGCGCGATGCACTTGAACAAGCCGATCGTGGGGATGGCGGCGACGCCCACCGGTCAGGGCTATTGGCTGGTTGCGTCTGATGGTGGGATC
>JADGOO010000068.1 GCA_017882905.1 Acidimicrobiia bacterium
ACGGGTTCGTGCGGTTCCACGACATCTTCTGGGTGAGGAAGGCGTTGGCACCCGCGAGCGAGAAGATCTGCGGCATGCTCGCCGGATAGCCGAACACATCGGGGATCCACACCTCGCGGCACGTGACACCGAAGTGCTCACGGAAGTAGCGCTGGCCGTGCAGGAACTGGCGGGCCATTGCCTCACCGCCCGCGAGGTTGCAGTCGGCCTCCACCCACATGCCACCGAGCGGCACCCACTGCCCGCTCTCGGTGCGCGCCCGAATGGCTTCGAACAGCACGGGGTGGCGCGCTTCGATCCACTCGTACTGCGCGGCCTGCGAGCACCCGAAGCGGAACTCGGGGTACTCGTCCATCAGCGCCACGGCCGAGGAGAACGTGCGGGTGCACTTGCGCACCGTCTCACGCATGGGCCAGAGCCACGCGGTGTCGATGTGCGCGTGGCCGATGGCGCTCAGCCGGTGCGCGCTTGCGTGGGCCGGTTGCGCGAGCACGTCGGCGAGCGCGGCTCGAGCTGTGGGGGCGGTGGCGGCCACGTCGCGTCGGTCGAGCGCGTCGCACGCATCACTGATCGCGGCAAGGATCCGGAAGCGCCGCGCCGAATCGCCCGGCTGCTGGTGCATCAGTCGCATGAGGAAGTCGAGCTCGAGCTCGAGATGCCAGACGTCGCCACGCAGGGGCGCGAGGTCGGCCTGGCGCAACCGGTACAGCGGGTCGCGGGGCGCCGTCTCGAGATCGTGCATGGGCGTGCGCGCGAACACCGTTGCGTTGGCCGCCGCCTCGACGAGGAGATCCACATGTTCGCCACCGGCAGCGGGATCGGCCACGACGCTCCACCGTCGACGCGGGTGGATGCCGTGCACCGGACCGTCGGCGCCCCAGACGAGCCCCTCGGCCTGGAACCCCACGTGGTCGCCGGCGAAGCCGAGATCGATCACCGCCTCGACCCGCGCACCGCTCCAGGCGGCCGGCACGTCACCCACGAAGCGGAACCAGGTCGTGCCCCACGCCGGCGCCCAGCGCTCGCCGGTACGGAACGGCTCGAACGCGTCGAGCGGCGGGAGCTCGTCGCGGCGGATCGGCTCGCCGGGCAACGTGAATGCGCTGATCTGCAGCGGGACACCCGGCGCGTAGATCGCGGGGCGGACGCATTCGCGCAAGACCCGCTGCGCGCGCGATTGGATGATGAGCGCGTCGTCGTGCATGCGGCCCCGACGTTAGGCGTGTCGACTACCGTCGCCGCCCGAATGGACGCTGATCTCGCCGAGCTGTTCGCCAACAACCGCCGGTGGGCCGACGCGATGACCGCAGCCGACGCGGGCTTCTTCGCCGACCTCGCCGAGCACCAGGCGCCGCGGTTCTGTTGGGTGGGCTGCGCCGACTCCCGCGTGCCCGCGAACCAGATCATCGGCCTGTACCCCGGCGACGTGTTCGTGCATCGCAACGTGGCGAATCTCGTGGTGCACACCGACCTCAACTGCCTGTCGGTCCTGCAGTACGCGATCGACGTGCTGCAGGTGGAGCATGTGATCGTGACCGGGCACTACGGCTGCGGCGGCGTGCAGGCGGCCCTGCGCGACGCCAAGCTCGGTTTGATCGACAACTGGCTGCGTCACGTGCAAGACGTCGCCCGCGACCACGCCGGCGAGCTCGCCGCGATCGACGACGATGTCGCTCGGGCCGACCGGCTCTGCGAGCTCAACGTGATGGCCCAGGTCGCGAACGTCGTGCGCACGAGCATCGCCCACGACGCGTGGGCGCGCGGGCAGCGTCTCGCGGTGCACGGCTGGATCTACAGCCTCGACGACGGCCTGCTCCGCGACCTCGATGTGAGCGTCGACGGGCTCCGTTGACGCCGCGACCCAGCGCGGCGACCGCGCGGCACGAGGCCGAGCACGACGAGACAGATCAGAGCTGGACGAGCTCGAACGTCTCGGCCGCCCCGACGCCAAGGGACGTGCCCACCGAGACCGCCATGCCGCGCAGGAACTCGTCGGGGTCAGGAGCTTCCGCGCCGAGACCCTCGAGGTAGACCGCGTGTTCGCGCAGCGACGCCACCCCGAGATCGATCGTGTCGGTGACATCGGCGTAGTGCGTGGCGTTGGGTGAGCCGGCGAACAGGGCCGCGCGTATCCCCGACCACGGCGCGCCGCCCACACCGGGATGCAGCCATCGGTTGCCGGCATCACGCGCCGCATCGAGCAGCGCGATGCCGGTGGCGCGGTGATCGGCGTGGTTCCAACCGCCCGGCCACCCCTCGCGGTGATTGATGGAGATCAGCATCTCGGGACGGTGCCGGCGGATGGCACCGGCGAGGTCGCGTCGCAATGCGATCGATGCCTCGACCGCGCCGTCGGGATGCCCGAGGAACTCGACCGTGTCGACTCCGACGACGGCGGCCGACCGGCGCTCCTCGTCGGCACGAACGCGCGCGCACTCGTCGGGTGCGAGCCCGTCGATGCCGACCTCGCCGGCAGTCACGAGCACGTAGCCGATCCACTTGCCCTGGCGCGTCCAGCGGGCGATGGCGCTCGCCGCGCCGTACTCGAGATCGTCGGGATGCGCGACAACCGCGAGCGCACGGTCCCAGTCTTCGGGCACGACGTCGAGTGCTCCTGCCACGCCGGCGCAACCTAGCGTGGCTGGTCGTGCTGCAGATCGGGACGATCCCCGTCGACCCGCCCGTGGTGCTGGCACCCATGGCCGGAGTGACCAACCGGGCGTTTCGACGCCTCTGCCGCAGGTACGGCGGCGCACTGCTCGTGAGCGAGATGGTCAACGCGCGCTCGCTCGTGGAAGGGTCGCCGCGCAGCGCGCAGATGACGGCGTTCGACGCCGACGAGACCACTCGCAGCATCCAGCTCTACGGCACCGATCCCCGGGTGATCGCCGAAGCGGTGCGCATCGTGATCGATCGTGGCGCGCAGCACGTCGATCTCAACTTCGGCTGCCCCGTGCGCAAGGTCACGCGCCACGGGGGCGGCGCGGCCGTTCCGGCCCGCCCGAGGTTGCTGGCCGCCATCGTGGGCGCGGCGGCGCGCGCGGCCGGGCCGGTGCCCGTCACGATCAAGATGCGGCTCGGTCTCGACGACGAGCGCCTCACGTTCCATGCTGCCGGGCGCGCCGCCGCCGACTCGGGCGCCGCCGCGATCGCGCTCCACGCGCGCACCGCGTCGCAGATGTACTCCGGCTCCGCCCGTTGGGATGCGATCGGTGAGCTCGTCGCCGAGATCCAGGGCGTGCCGGTGCTCGGCAACGGCGACGTGTGGTCGCCGGCCGATGCCCGAGCCCTGCTCGACCGGACCGGCTGCGCCGGTGTCGTCGTCGGGCGTGCGTGTCTCGGCCGGCCCTGGTTCTTCGCGGATCTCGCCGCAGAGTTCGCGGGCGCGCCGCGCCCGTCCGCGCCCCGGCTCGGCACGGTCGCGGCAACGATCCGCGAACACGCCGAGCTGCTCGCCGAGCACGCTGCCCCCGAGTACGCCGTGCTGGAGATCCGTAAGCACATCGGGTGGTATCTCACCGGCTTCCCCGTGGGCGGCAGCACGCGGCGGAACCTCATGGCGTGCACGTCACTCAGCGACCTCAGCGCGCGCCTCGACGACCTCGACGACTCGATCGTGCTCCCCGACCGCGAACGCGACCAGCCTCGAGGCACGCGTCGCGGTCCGTACCCCGTGACGATTCCCGCAGGATGGCTCGACGCCGACGCCGACGCGCCGCCGGAATCTCGCCTCGCCGAGCTGGCGATCTCGGGCGGATGAGCACGGACCGCGCCCACGGCGCGGCGCACGCCGCCGAATCTCGTCGTCGCCTCGTGCTCGCATCGGGCTCACCGCGCCGCGCGCAGCTACTGCGATCGATCGGCCTCACGTTCACCGTCCGCCCCGTCGATGCCGATGAGTCCACACGCGAGGACGAACCGCCCGAGCAGTACGTGGAGCGCCTGGCGCGCACGAAGGCGTCGGCGATCGTCGCGCCCGACGAGATCGTTCTGGGAGCCGACACCACGGTCGTGCTCGACGGTCAGATCATCGGCAAGCCGACCGGCCCCGACGACGCCCGCGCGATCCTGCGCCGCCTGTCGGCTCGCACGCACACCGTGCTCACGGGCATCGCCGTCGCCCGCACCCACGACGTCATGAGCGCGGTCGACAGCACCGCCGTGACGTTCGCGCCGCTGCCCGACTCGTGGATCGACCGCTACGTGGAGAGTGGCGAGCCGCTCGACAAGGCGGGCGCATACGGCATGCAGGACGGCGCCGGCCTCTTCGTGACGCGCATCGAAGGCAGCCCCAGCACGGTGATCGGGCTCCCGTTGCATCGCCTCGCCGAGCTCGGTGTCCCAATCGTCGGTTGACCACGCGCCTCGTACACTGGACCCTTCGTGCGCTTCCTTCGCGGCGATCATCCCCCGTACGACCTCACGTACGACGACGTCTTCATGGTGCCGAACCGCTCGGATGTGGGGTCACGTCTCGACGTGGATCTGCGCACCGACGACGGGTCGGGCACCACGATCCCGGTGGTCGTGGCGAACATGACGGCCGTCGCCGGGCGCCGCATGGCCGAGACGGTTGCCCGGCGCGGCGGCATGGCCGTGATCCCTCAGGACATCCCCCTCGACGTCGTGACCGAGGTGATCAGCTGGGTGAAGCGCCGTCACGTCGTGCACGACACACCGATCACGCTCGGGCCGACCGAGACCGTCGGTGAGGCGCTGAACCTGATCCCCAAGCGCGCGCACGGCGCGCTCATCGTGGTCGACGACGACCGCCCGATCGGCGTGGTCACCGAGGCCGACCTCAGCGGCGTCGATCGCTTCACGCAGCTCAGCCGCGTGATGTCGGCCGATCTCGTGACGGTCGCCGATGACGTGGGACCCGAAGCGGCCTTCCGCACGCTGCACGACGAGCGGCGCAAGCTCGCGCCGGTCGTCGACGCGCACGGCCGACTCGTCGGGATCCTCACCCGAACCGGTGCGCTGCGCTCCACGATCTACGAGCCGGCGGTCGACGACGAAGGACGGTTGCGCATCGCGGCCGCCGTCGGCATCAATGGCGACGTTGCGGGGCGCGCCGAGAAGCTCCTCGCGGCCGGCGTCGACGTGCTGGTGATCGACACGGCACACGGCCACCAGATCCGCACCATCGACGCACTGCGCGCGATCGCAGCACTCGATCCGCCTGTGCCGGTCTGCGCCGGCAACGTGGTGGGCGCCGACGCGGTGCGCGACCTCGTGGCGGCCGGGGCGAGCATCGTGAAGGTCGGTGTGGGTCCGGGCGCGATGTGCACCACGCGCATGATGACGGGCGTGGGCCGCCCGCAGATGTCGGCCGTGATCGAGTGCGCCGCGGCCGCACGCGACATCGGCGCGCACGTGTGGGCCGATGGCGGCGTCCGCCACCCGCGCGACGTCGCGCTCGCGATCGCGGCGGGCGCGAGCAACGTGATGATCGGCTCCTGGTTCGCGGGAACCCATGAATCGCCCGGCGATGCGCAGCGCGACTCCGACGGCCGGCTCTACAAGGAGAGCTTCGGCATGGCGTCGGCGCGCGCGGTCGCTAACCGCAACGCCGAGGAAGAACCGTTCGAGGCAGCCCGCAAGGCCCTCTTCGAGGAGGGCATCTCGTCGGCGCGCATGTACCTCGACGCCCAGACCCCGGGCGTCGAGGATCTCATCGATCAGATCGTTGCCGGCGTGCGCTCGGCCTGTGCGTACGCGGGCGCACACACCCTCGACGCACTGCACCAGAACGCCGTGATCGGCGTGCAGACCGTGTCGGGCTACGCGGAAGGCCGTCCCCTCCACGTGAGCTGGTAGCCCACGCCGTCCGGGGCTTCAGGAGCGCCGGCTGCCCGGTAGGTTCTTCGTGATGGCCCGCGAGGCGCACGACCCGGCTGCAGTCGACGAGATGATCGACTACGTGGCGATCCGGCGGCTGCAAGCCGCGTACGCCGACGTGGTGTCGCGGCGCGCCTGGCCGGAGCTCGAGCCGCTGTTCGAGCACGACTGCAAGATCGTCGTCGACCGTCGCACGCTCGATCCGCTCGTGCTCCTGGGAGCGACCGCGCTCGGCGACTTCGTCGGTGCGGCGATCGAGCGCTTCGAGTTCTTCGAGTTCACGATCCTCAACTCGGTGGTCGACCTCGCCGCCGATGGTGACGCAACGGCTCGCGGGCGCGTGTGGATGTGCGAGCTGCGCCAGGATCGCGAATCGGGCCATTGGAGCAACGCGTACGGCGTGTACCACGATCGCTACCGGTGGGCCGAGGGCACGTGGCGCTTCGCGCATCGTCGATATCACTCGCTCGCGCGCACCGGGCCCGCGACGCAAGTGTTCGCCTTCCCGGGTGCCGCAGCGTGGGAGCTCACATGACCTTTGAAGTGTTCGCCGATGCCGATGCGCTCGTCGAGTTCCTCACCGGAGCGGCATCCGTGCCGTCGGAGGAGGGCCTGGCCATGAGCGAGCTCGACCACGCGCTCCAGACCGCGTACGAGCTCGCGCGGGTGCGGCCCGACGACGTGGAGCTCCAGATCGCCGGCCTCGTCCACGACGTCGGGCACTCCTTCGGCTCGGGTGACGAGCACGCCCGGCTCGGCGCGCACGCCGTTCGCCGTCTGCTCGGCGAGCGCGTGGCTGCGCTCGTGGAGGCGCACGTGGCGGCCAAGCGCTACCTCGTGACCGTCGACCCCGATTACGGCACGAAGCTCTCCGAAGGCAGTGTCGCGAGCCTCGAGATGCAGGGCGGCGCGCTCGACGCGGCCGAGGTCGAGCGCTGCGACGCGACGCCGTGGTGGCCCGCAGCACTCGAGCTGCGGCGCGCCGACGATGCGGCCAAGGAGCCGGGCCGGGCCGTGCCGGGCCTCGACCATTGGATCGGTTCGATCGAGACGCTCGCCGCGAAGCACCCCCGGCTCGTGCAGCCTCTGTGACGCAGGGTCTGTCGAAGAGCCTCACTCGCCAGGAGCGCCGCTCGATCGTCGCGCTGCTCATCAGCGTGATGTGCACGTCGATGGCGGTCAACGCCGGCTCGATCGCGCTCGGCAAGCAAGTCTTCGATCTCACGCACCGTTCGCTCGACCTCGGCTGGCTGGGCCTCGCCGAGTTCGCGCCGGCCGCGCTGCTCGTGCTCGTCACCGGTGCCGTCTCCGATCGCTACGACCGGCGGTTCGTGGTGGCGATCGCCGCCGGCGGCGAAGCGCTGGTCGCAGCGGCGCTCGCGCTCTACGCCACGTCGAAGCCCACGTCGGCCACGCCGATCTTCGGTCTCGTGATCGTCTTCGGCACGTTCCGCGCGTTCGTCGCACCGGCCGAGCGGTCGTTGCCCGCCGACATCCTGGGCGACGACCGACTCCCGTGGCTCATCGCTCGCTTCTCGGCCGCATGGCAGGTGGCGTTGATCTGCGGTCCGGTGCTCGGCGGCTTCTTGTATGCGGTGCACCCGGCGTGGGCCTACGTGGCGATGTCCGCGCTGCTCGTGTGTGGCAGCCTTGCCGCGCTCGTCGTGCGCACACCCGCTCGGGGCACGCGGCCGTCCGATCGAGCGGCCTACGACGACGGCGCGGCCGTGGAAGCAATGGTCGAATCGGCCGAGCGGCCGTCGCCATCACCGTCGGCGCGTGGCACCGTGCGCGAAGCCATGGAGGGTCTGCGCTTCATCCGCGGCGAGCGCCTCGTGTTCGCGGCGATCTCCCTCGACCTGTTCGCGGTGCTCTTCGGGGGCGCCGTCGCGCTGTTGCCCGCGATCGCCGAGACGCGCCTGCACGTGGGCGCAGTCGGCCTCGGCTGGCTGCGTGCCGCCGCGGGCCTCGGCGCCGCCGTCACCACCGGACTGCTCGCGTGGAAGCCGTTGCGGCGACGCGTCGGGCGGGTGCTGCTCGCGGTCGTGGCGATCTTCGGGTTGGGGACCCTGGTGCTCGGCATCACGCGGTCGTACGCCCTCGCGTTCGTGGCAATGGCCGTGCTCTCGGGCGCCGATGCCGTGAGCGTGTTCATCCGGGCCACACTCGTCCCGCTCGTCACACCGACCGCCGTGCGCGGGCGCGTGCTGGCGGTCGAGAACGTGTTCATCGGCGCGTCGAACGAGCTCGGCGCGTTCGAGTCGGGGGTGGTCGGGCAATGGCTCGGCCCGGCCACCGCGGTGGTGCTCGGCGGCCTCGCCACCCTCGCCGTCGCCGCGACGTGGTGGTACGCCTTCCCCGTGCTGCGCGAGGTCGACGACTTCCCGGTGCGGGTCGAGGAACCGGCCGGCCGCTACGAGTAGCGCGTCACGAAGCCCCTACGGCGGAACACCGTCAGTTGCCATGTCACGAACCCGATCGTGAGGCCGAGGAGCACGACAGTGCCGACCGCGCCGGCGGCCAACGTCGACCACGGCAGCGCGCGGCCGGCCAGCACGGCGCGCAGTGCGGCGAACGCCTTGGTGGTGGGCAGCACCGACGCCACGTGCTGGAGGCCGGCAGGCAGCGCGCGGGCCGGGAAGAACACGCCGGAGAACGCCAACAGCACGTAGTTGAACCCGAAGATGAGGATCTCGGCGCTCTGACCGAACCGCAGCACGAGGCCCACGAGCAGCATCGCCATGGCCCAACCGTTCAGCACGAGCAAGCCGGTGATCGGGACCACCGACCAGCCCACTTGGGAGAGGTCGAAGCCGAAGAACGCGATCGTGGCGACCGTGAGCGTCGTGAGGCAGAGCGCGAGCTTCACGAGACCGAACAGCGCGACGCCGACCACGTACTCGACCTCTGTGACCGGAGTGGTCAGCACGTTGAGGATGTTGCGCGTCCAGGTCTCTTCGTTCACGCCGAGCGCGATCGAGAACTGCGCCTGCGTGAACGTCCAGAACAGCACGATGCCCGCGAGCAGGTAGGGCGTGCTCGCCTGCGACGAATGGTTCTCCTTGGCGATGAACGCACCGAGCGAACCCCAGAGCAGCACGTCCATCACCGGCCAGAACGAGATCTCGAACCAGCGGTTCGGTGCCCGGCGCAACACGATCGCGTGCCGGCGCACCACCGCGCCAACGCGTACGGCGTTCATCGGGCGCCCTTCATCGATGCGGGCCCTGGTCTTCGGCGCCGCGCGCCCGGGCGCGGTCGGCAACCTCCAAGAACGCGGCTTCGAGGTCGACGGTGTCGAACTGCGCCGCCACCTCGGCGGGCGCACCGTCGGCGGCCACGCGCCCGTGGCTGAGCATCACCACGCGCTCGCACAGCATCTCGACCTCGCGCATGTTGTGGCTCGTGACGAGGAGCGTGGTGTGCTGCTCCCGATGCAAGTCGAGCAGCGCGATGCGCACGCGCCGCGCCACGTCGGGGTCGAGGGATGCCGTCGGTTCGTCGAGCACGAGCAACGCCGGGTCGTGCAACGTCGATTTCACGATCGACACCAGCGTGCGCTGGCCCGACGAGAGCTCGCGGCTCTGCTGCGCCGCGAGGTGTCCCACACCGAACCGCTCGATCGCGCGGTCCACGATCGGCTTCGGTCGCCGCAGCCCGTAGAAGCCGGCGAAGACCATCAACGACTCGCGAACGGTGAGGTTCTCGGGGAGCGGCAGATAGCCGGCGACGAACCCGACCGATGACAAAGCCCGCGACCGGTGCCGCGGGAGGCGCACCCCGGCGAGGTCGATCGTTCCCGCGTCGGCCCGCACCGCGCCGAGCAGCATGAGCAAGGTGGTGGTCTTCCCCGCGCCGTTCGGGCCGAGCAGGCCGACCCGACTCCCCGCCTTGACCGTGAGGTCGAGGTTGTCGACCGCCAGCTTGCCTCGGAATCGCTTGGTCAACGCGGTCAGCACCACCGGGTCGACGGGAGGGTCGAGAGGTGGTTCCGGGCGCGCGCGATCGGCGATGCGGGCAGACATCGCCACGAGTCTGCCAACCCCGACCGGTGGGGGCCGACGAATTACCGACACCGTGCACCAGCTCGGCGTGTCACACATCGCCAGGCCGCCTCGTCTGGGTGCTGAACTCTCATTCTGGAGGCGATCATGGGTACGACAGAACGGCGCATCTCCACACAACCGCGCATCGTGGTGACGGGCGGCGGACTCGCCGGACTCACCGCGGCCTCGTTCGCGGCGCGCGCCGGGGCCGCCGTCACACTCATCGAGGCACGCGACAGCATCGGCGGCCGTGCGCGCACGAGCCGGATGGATCGCGGCTACCTCTTCAACCAAGGTCCGCACGCGCTGTACTCCGGCATGGCCGGCTCGCGGATCCTCGCCGAGCTCGGCATCACACCCCGCGGCAGCGCACCGAACCTGCGCGCCTACGGCCGGCTGCGCGGCGAGATCGGCGTGCTGCCCGGCACACCACGTGACGCGATGCGCACGAAGATCGTGGGGATGCGCACGAAAGTCGACCTCGCCCGGATGATGGGCCGCCCGAGCCGCGCGCTGCACACCGAGATGACAGAGCGTTCGTTCGCGCAGTGGGTCGACGAGCAGCTGCACGACGACGACGCTCGGCTGCTCGCGCGGATGCTCGGGCGGGTCGCCACCTACTGCGCCGACGCCACCGGCATCTCCGCCGATGCCGCCGTGCCGCAGATGGTGGGAGCGATGCTCGAAGGCGTGCGCTACCTCGACGGCGGCTGGCAACAGCTCGTCGACGCGCTCACGACCGCGGCTCGCGCCGCGGGCGTGACGATCGAATCGGGAGCGCGCGTCGATGCCGTGCAACGCGACGACGCCCGCGGCACCGTGACCGTGGTCGTGAACGACGAGGAGCGAACCGCCGACGCCGTGATCCTCGCCGCGGGAGGCCCCGTGCACGCCGACCACGTGTTGCACGGCGCGAGCGCCGTCGTGGCCGGTTGGGCCGCCACGCAGCAGCCGGTGCACGCCGCGTCGCTCGACCTCGCCCTGCGCCGGCTTCCCGTGCCCGAACGCGCCGTCGCGTTCGGCGTCGACGAGCCGCTCTACCTCTCGACGCACTCCCTGGCTGCCGACCTCGGCGGCGACGGCGGTGTGGTGTTGCACGCAGCGCTCTACGCCGACGAACGCCACGACGGTGACGACTCCGGGCGCCGGATCGAAGCCTTCCTCGACACGATGCAACCCGGCTGGCGGGACGAGGTGATCGTGGAGCAGTTCGGCCGCCGACTCGTGGTCGCGCACGGCCGGCCGACCCCGGAGACGGGTCTCGCCGGACGCCCCGGACCCGCGGTGGCCGACCTCGAAGGCGTGTTCGTGGCCGGCGACTGGGTTGGCAGCGAAGGGCTGCTCGCCGACGCCGCCATCGCGAGCGCCCGCGAAGCTGCGCGGCTCGCCGTGCGCGCGGTCGCCACACCGCGCTCGGGATCCGATCACCGTGCCGGAGCGCCGGCATGACCGCCGTCGACGAGTTCGAAACCGCACGGCCCAAGCTGTTCGCGATCGCGTACCGCATGACCGGCAGCGTCAGCGACGCCGAAGACCTCTGCCAAGAAGCATGGCTGCGCTGGCAAGCCGTCGCCCACGACGGCATCGCCGCCCCCGAAGGTTGGCTCGTGCGCACCGTCACCAACCTCGCCATCGACCGTTCCCGCAGTGCCCGCGTTCGGCGCGAGCACTACGTGGGTCCCTACCTCCCGGAGCCGATCGTGAACGGACCCCTCAGCGGGAGCGGAGCCATCGACGACCCCGCAGCCCACTTGGAGCTCGCCGACTCGCTCACGTTCGCGTTCCTCGTGCTGCTCGACGAGCTCGACCCGGCCGAGCGCGCCGTGCTGTTGCTCCACGACGTCTTCGGCTACGGCTTCGACGAGGTCGGCCGAGCCGTGCAACGCACTCCGGCCGCATGCCGCCAGATCGCCAGCCGAACCCGCCGCCGCCTCGACGAACGACGCGTCGAGCTACGCCGGGCCAGCAGCGCCCACGAACAACAGGTGCTCGGCGCGCTGACGAACGCGCTCTTCGCGGGCGACATCGGCGGCGTGATGGCGCTCCTCGCACCCGACGTCGTGCAGTATGACGACGGCGGACCCAACCGGCGTGCCGCCCGCCACCCGATCGTCGGACCGCACCGCTGCGCCCGCCTCATGGTGAACCTCGCCAAGCGCATGCCCCCGACCATGTCGTTCGAGGTCATGCGCGTGAACGGCAACCCCGGTGCCGTCCTGCGCCTCGACGGCCACACCGACATCGTCTTCACGATGGAGTTCGGTCCCGACGGGCTCATCCGCCGCATCTGGAGCCAGCTCAACCCCGACAAGCTCAAGCATCTTTGATTGCGACGGCTTCGCCTACCGCGGCAGCTCACTGCGCACCCGACTCGCTCCTTCGTCGCTCCTGGGCTGCTCCGCTCACGCGGGGTGCACCGTGCGACGGCTTCGCCTACCGCGGCAGCTCACGCGTCCATTGCGACGGCTCCGCCTACCGCGGCAGCTCACGCGTCCATTGCGACGGCTCCGCCTACCGCGGCAGCTCACGCGTCCATTGCGACGGCTCCGCCTACCGCGGCAGCTCACTGCGCACCCGACTCGCTCCTTCGTCGCTCCTGGGCTGCTCCGCTCACGCTCTCATCGAACCAATGATTGCTGGCGCTCTTCCTGGTATTCACCTTGCGTGGCGAACGTGTGTTCGCTAGATTTGAAGCAGGAGCTCGGGGCGTTGGCGAAGCTGTTCGAGGCTCTCGACGAGCTGGCGGCCGACGACGTGGCCGGCGTCGCGCAGCGTGACGTGCTCGCGCTGCTGGATCGGGCGCGCGCTCGGCTCGACGCGGAGACCTCGCGACGGCTCGGCGAGCTCGATCGCCAGGGCGAGCATCGTGCGCTCGGCTATCGGTCGGCGGCCGGCTTCTTGATGGGCCGGATGCGCTGCGCGCGCCACGAGGCGTACCGGCGCGTCCGGGTCGCGCGCCACGTCGAGGGCATGCCCGAGCTCGGCGCGTTGTGGGCTCGAGGTGCGATCACCTCGACGCACGTTGACGCCGCCGCGCGGATCCGTCACGGAGCAGGGGCCGACGAAGCCTTCGCGCAGTTCGAATCGTCGCTCGGGCGGATCGCGACGGTCGGGCAACCCGAAGACGTCGTCGATTCGGGCCGCGCTTGGCGCGAAGCGCTCGACGATCACCTCGATCGCGACGGCTCCGAGACACTGGCCGGGTCGCTACGCGATCGGCAGCTCGCGACGTTCGCCCGCTCGATCGACGACATGGGGTTCTTGCAGGCCACGTTCGACCCTGAAGGCGCCATGATCGTGAGCCGGGCCGTCGAGCTCGCGTACGAACGCGGGCATCGCGCCGGCGATCCGCGCCGCCCACAGCGGCAACGCGCCGACGCGATCGTCGAGATCTGCACCGCATACCTCGCGGGCTCGCCGCGAACTGGGAACCGGCCCCATGTGCTCGTGGTCACCGACGCCGCCACGCTCGCCGGCGAGCAGGTCGGCCGGGCCCACAGCGCCGATGGCACCAGATTGTCGGCCGAGACGATCCGGCGCCTCGCGTGCGATGCCTTTGTCCAACAGATCCTCGGCGGCAACGACGGCGTGCCGCTTGCGATGGGCCGGGCCGCACGGCTGTTCACGCCCGATCAGTACCGGGCGATGGTCGTGCGCGACTTCGGCTGCCGTGGCCCCGGCTGCCAGGCCGGACCGAACGAATGCGAAGCGCATCATCTCGACGAGTGGACATCGGATCACGGCCCCACCGATCTCGCCAACGGAGCGCTCTTCTGTCGCGGACACTGCCACCGCCAGCTCCATGAAGGCGGCTGGACAGTCACCGGCGACGCGAACGGCCGCCTCGAGTTCCGCGACCGCGACGGCAACCACCTCGGCTCGAGCGACCCGCGTGTTGCGCCCGAGTCGATCCCGACGAAGCGCGGTACGGCGCGGGCTCTGGAACACGGCGCGATCCGGGCGCGCGTCGACGCGCTCGCGGGAGCGCTCAGTTCCCGTCAGTGATCGTGGTGCGTCGCCGCGGGCGCGTGGAGGGCATCGTCCGGTCCGTCGCACGCATGGCATTCGAGCTCGACGGTGGCGTGATCGATGCCGAAGCGATCGTGCAACATCGCCTTGAGCTCCGCGCCCGTCACTTGCGCTTCGTGCAGGGTGACCTCGCCGCCGAGCTGCACATGCACCGAGAGCGCCGACACGTCGGATGCCAGGTTCCAGATGTGGAGGTGATGCACGCCCACGACGTCGGGCGATTCGGCCAGCGCGGCGGCGACAACGCGCGAATCGACACCTCGTGGCGCACCCTCGAGCAACACGACCATCGTGTCGCGCAGCAGCCCCCAAGCGGCGATGAGCACGAGCACGCCGATCGCGATCGACACCGCCGGATCCACCCACGTGGCGCCCCATGCGATGACGGCGACGCCCGCCACCGCGGCGCCCACCGAACCCAATGCGTCGAGTGCCATGTGCAAGAACGCGCCGCGCATGTTGAGGCTCTCGCCCCCGGCCCGGGCGAGCAGCACCGCACTGAGCACGTTCACGCACAGCCCGGCCAGGGCCACCGCGAGTAGGCCGCCGCCGACCACGTCGGGTGCGCTCCCCACTCGCCGGGCGGCTTCGATCATCACCCAGATCGCCACGGCCACGAGCAGCATCCCGCTCGCCTGCGCGGCCAGCACTTCGGCGCGTTGCAGACCGTAGGAATGGCGCACCGTGGCTGGGCGCTCCAACAGCCGCTGCGCGGCGAGCGCGATCGCCAGCCCGGCGACATCGGAGACCATGTGCGCGGCGTCGGCCACGAGCGCGAGCGAGTGGAAGGCGACGCCACCCACGATCTCGACGATGAGGAAGGCGGCGTTGAGCACCAGCACGCGCTGCAGCACCCGGCGCTGCACGCCACGCCGGTCGTGCTCGTGCGCGTGCGCATGCGCCACGCCAGGACCCATGGGCACCACGCTATGCCGCTCGCGCGCGTGCCATAGCGTCGCCGGCGCCGCACGAACGAGGAGCGCACCGTGACCACGACCGACCTGCCGCCGCGCTGGAACATCGACGTGATCTTCTCTGCCTCGGAGCCGAGGGCGTTGAGCTCGGCGATGGAGCTCGTGGCCACGTCGGTCGACCGCCTGGTGGCCCTCTACGACCGGCACGACATCCGCACCACTGAGTCGCGCCCGCCCACCGAAGCCGACGCCGCCGCGCTCGACGAGGTGGTCCACGCCACGAACACCCTGCACACGGAGCTGCGCCGCCTCAGCACCTACCTCTACGCCCGCATCACCACCGACAGCCGTGACGACGAGGCGGCCGCACTCAGCGTGGAGCTGCAGACGCGCACATCGGCGCTCGGCCCGCTCGCCAAGCGCCTCGCGGCATGGGTCGCCGCGCTCGGGGTCGACGGCCTCGCGGCGCGCAGCACCACCGCGGCCGACCACGCGTTCGTGCTCCAGCACGCAGCCGACAACGCGACGTTCCAGATGAGCGAAGCCGAAGAGACGCTCGCCGCCGAGATCGCGCCGTCGGCGTCGCTGGCATGGCAGCGACTCCAGGGCGACGTGTCGTCGCAGCTCACGGTGGAGATCGCGCTCCCGGATGGCACTCGCGAGCGGATCCCGATGGCGATGGCGCGCGGCATGGCGACCGACCCCGACGCCATCCGTCGGCGTGCGGCCTACGAAGGCGAGCTGGCGGCGTGGCAGACCGTGTCGGTCCCGCTGGCTGCAGCGCTCAACGGCGCCAAAGGCGAACAGGCGGTCTTGAACCGGCGACGCGGCTACACCGACGACATCGATCCCGTGCTGCGCGCCAACACGGTCGACCGCGCCACGCTCGATGCGATGACCGACGCGGTCATCGAGTCACTGCCCGACTTCCGCGGGTATCTGCGCACGAAGGCACAGGTGCTCGGGCACGACGAAGGGCTGCCCTGGTGGGATCTCTTCGCGCCGGTGGGGCCGCGCGCCACCGTCGACTGGTCGCATGCCACGGAGCTGGTTCGCGGCGCGTTCTCGGCGTACTCGCCGCATCTCGACGCGCTGGCGCGCCGAGCGTTCGACGAGAGCTGGGTCGATGCCGAGATCCGCGACGGCAAGCGCGCCGGCGCGTATTGCGCGGGCGTCGAGGACGACGTGAGCCGCGTGTTGATGAACTTCGACGGCAGCCACGAGGCCGTGTCGACGCTCGCCCACGAGCTCGGTCACGCCTACCACAACGTGGCGCTGGCACCGCGCACGCCATTGCAGCGGCGATTGCCGATGGCGCTCGCGGAGACCGCCTCGATCTTCTGCGAGACGCTGCTGTTCGAGACCGCGCTGGCCGACGCGCAGAGCGATACCGAGCGCCTCGCCTTGCTCGACTCGCAGCTCGTCAACGCCACGCAGATCGTCGTCGACATCCACAGCCGCTTCCTGTTCGAGCTCGAGCTGTGCCGGCGCCGGCAGCGCACGACCCTGTCGGTCCAGGAGCTGTGCGCGGTGATGCTCGACGCGCAAGATCAGTCGTACGGCGACGGCCTGCATGCTGAGTACCGCCATCCGTACATGTGGGCGGTGAAGCCGCACTACTTCACGCCGTTCTACAACTGGCCCTATACGTTCGGTCTGCTCTTCGGGATCGGGCTGTACGCGCGGTACCGCGTCGATCCGGAGCAGTTCCGCTCCGGCTACGACGAGCTGCTCGCGTCGACGGGGCTGGCCGATGCGGCCACGTTGGCGGGCCGCTTCGGCATCGACGTGCGCGACACCGCGTTCTGGACCGCGAGCCTCGACGTGCTGCGCGAGCACATCGCCGCGCACGCCCGGCTCGCGTCGCAGACCTAGGACGACGCCGCCGGTCCACGCCGACGCCGCGCGCTACGGTCGTCGCCCACCCACGGTCACGAGCGGAGGAATCCCATGTCGGCGGTCTGGAGCTATGAAGGATTGCGCGTCGTCGTCAGTGGCGGCGGCGGCGCCGGCATGGGTGCGGCGGCCGTCGCCGAGCTCGCCGACCTCGGTGCCGAGATCCACGTGCTCGACCTCAAGGAAGCTCCGGTTCCGGTGGCGAGCCATCAAGTGGTCGACCTGCGCGACCCTGCCGCCGTCGCCGCTGCGATCGACAAGATCGGCGGCCAGATCCACGCCCTCTTCAACTGCGCAGGGCTGCCCGGTCCGCCGTTCTCCGACCTCGACACGATGCTGGTGAACTTCGCCGCGGCCCGGCACCTTGCCCAGCTGTGCCGGCCGCGCATGCCTCAGGGCAGCGCGATCGCGAGCATCTCGTCGACAGCCGGCTCCGGCTACATCCAACAGATCGCCAAGTGGATCCCGCTCGTCACCACCAAGGACTTCGACGAAGCCAAGGCGTGGTGCGAGGCGAACCCCGACGCGATCGCGACGGGCTATGCACCGTCGAAGGAAGCGCTCATCACCTGGACGCAGCATGCCGCGAGCGACTTCGCCACCGACGGCATCCGCCTCAACTGCATCAGCCCCGGACCCACCGACACGCCGATGATGCCTGCGTTCGAAGACTTCGCCGGTGCGCAGCTGATCGACCTGTTCGCCAAGGGCATGGGGCGGCGCTCCACACCCGCGGAGCAGGCCTATCCACTGATCTTCTTGAACAGCCGCGCCGCTTCATACATCTCGGGCGAGAACCTCGTGACCGACGGCGGCACGATGGGCGGCCTCACCACTGGAGCGATCACGCTCGAGCTCTGAGCCCACGCGCGTCGATCACGCCAGGCGGTTGAGCCGGGCCAGGGCGGCCCGCAGCTCGTCGCGCTCGCCCGTATCGCTTGCCGCGCGCTCGAGCGCTTCCAGGCGGATCCGGGCGTCGTGCACCACACGCGCCCGTGCCCGCGCGGCGGTCGCGGGCGGGAGCTCGGCGAGCACGGCGAGCTGGGCGTCGATCACGGCGAGGTGGTGCTCGACCTCGGTGTAGCGGGCGGCCACGAGGGGCAGCCGCTCAGCTTTGCTCTTCGGATAGTCAGTGCCCGCCACGAGCTCGTGCGGTTCGCATCGAAAGAGGCCGGCAAGCAGCGCCACCGTGCGTTCGCCGGGGATGCTGCGGGAACCCTCGATGTGCGAGAGCGCGACGCGCGAGATCCCCACTCGTTCGGCCACGTGGGACTGCGTGAACCCGCGCGCGTTGCGCAACTCGGCGATGCGCCGTCCGAGCGACTGCATCACCGTGCCCGCACGCCGCGCGACCTGCTCACGAGGCATGAGTCTGACGCATGGCCGCCGCGCGCGACGCTCAGTGGGTTGGCAGACACCGGCTCGGCCGTCGGGTAGAGATGCATCCATGGCTTCGACATCCCGTGCGCTCATCACCGGAATCACCGGCCAGGACGGCTCGTACCTGGCCGAGCTCCTGCTCGACAAGGGCTACGAGGTGGTCGGCATGGCCCGGCGGAGCTCGACGCTCAACTTCGAGCGGATCGCGCACATCCAGGACCGCATCACGCTCGTGTCGGGCGACCTGCTCGACGAGGGCTCGATGATCGCTGTAGTGAGCGAGCATCGCCCCACAGAGATCTACAACCTCGCTGCGCAGAGCTTCGTGATGACGAGCTTCAGCCAACCGGTGCTCACCGGCGACGTGACCGCGCTCGGAGTGACGCGGCTGCTCGAGGCA
>JADGOO010000002.1 GCA_017882905.1 Acidimicrobiia bacterium
AAGATGCGTCGGCTGCGCAGCCGACGGCCACGGCGCATCGCCTCGACCGCCATCGCCGAGGTGGTGACGGGCGGGCGATCGTCGTCAAGGTGCGAGAGATCCATCGCTCAGTCCTCCAATGTGCTGCGCAGCGCGCCAAGCCCGCGCGCGGCGTGCTGCTTGATGGCCCCAGCGCTGACGCCGAGCAGGTCGGCAACGGCGGCTTCGGGCAGATCAGCGACGTATCGCAGCAGGACGACCTGGCGCTGACGGCGAGGCAGCGCCGACAGCGCGCGATGGAGGTCGACACGGTCGGCGACGCCGTCGGCGATCGCACGGTCGGGCGGCCGGCGCGGCGCACCCTCGGAGCGAGCCGCGTGCTGCGCTCGACGCCACCGATCGAGCGCAATGTTCGCACTCACTCGCACCACCCATGGTGTCGCATCGCCAACCCTCGTCACTTTCGTCCACCGGGCGAACGCCCGGGCGCACGCCTCCTGAGCACACTCCTCCGCGTCGGCGCGATCGCCGAGCAGGCGATAGGCGACTCGGTATCCGGCCGCGTGCAAACCTGGGAACGCCGCTTCGAAATCAACCCCGACCAGCGGGATCGCGCCGTCGTCGGCGCCGCGAGCTTCCACCACAGCCACCCAGTCTCACGTTCGGCGAGGCCGCCACGTTGACACCGGGCACGAGGTTTCCGGCATCAAGCGCGTCTCCACGCACCGCGGCGCTACGGGCGGGTGGCGCGGACGCGGCCCTCGGGGTCGGCACCCTGTTCGTTCAGTGTGTAGAACCGCAGCTGGATGCCGTCGGGATCGTCGAACGACATGATGAAGCCGATCGGCGCGTCGATGATGTCGGAGTGAGCGATGCCCAGCTCCTCGAGGCGCGTCGCCCACGCGTCGATGTCGGGACGACCGCACAACATGACCGCGAAGAAGTCGAAGCCGGCGATCCCGCGCGCCGCCGCAGGGTGCTCCCGCAACGCCAGCGCGAGATCTCCTTTCGCCTTGTACGAGACGCCGCGCACGACGCCGTCGGAGTCGTCGCGGAACTCCATCAGCGGCTCGAGGTCGAAGACACGCTCGTACCACGCCCGGCTCCGGACCAGATCAGAGACCGGGACCTTCACGTGGTGCACCCCGAGTATCTCCCCGATGCCCACGTCTCGCTCCTGCGCCATGGTGCGAATCATGCCCGCTCGAAGCAATCTCGTCGAAGCGGACGCGGCCGGCGCGGGCCGCGGAAGCGCACGCGCCGACGGCCGTTAGCGTCGGGGCGTGGCCAAGCACAATCGCTTCGGGCTCACCCGGCGGGATCGAGTCGTCGTCGCGACGGTTGTCGCGATCCTCGCCACGACCATCGGGACGACGGTCGTCGTGGTCAGGAGCATCGGGCCCTTCACGCTGAAGCTGCCGAAGTTCGCGGTGCCGGGGCCGGGGCCGGACGCGTCGCCGCGCGAGCTCGCCGTTGCGGCAACCACGGTCCCGCCGACACCGCGAGCGTGTGGCGCGTTCCACGACATCCGGTCGATCGGCACCGCGACGGGCCGCGTCGATCTCGACATCGCACTCCAACATCGCGACTTCCCGCACTACAAGGCCGCGCTCACGCTGCTGCTCATCGCGTTCGACCGCGACCTCGCCCGGGCGATCCCCGCCGCGAGCGGGCCGCTGCGCGACCACCTCGCGCTCGCGCGCGGGTCCGTCGATGCCGGGCTCGCCGCTATCCGCTCCGCACGCGTGGCCACCGACTACGACCCGGTCACGCACGCCGAGGCAGGCTGGTCGCAGCTCGAGATCGCGGATCAGCTACTCGGAGCGAGCTGCGGCGGCGGCCTCGCGCCGCCACCGCAGGACCCGTTTGCGTCGATGAACGTCGGGTAGCCGGCCGGCGAGCGCGACTACCGTGCACCAGCGCCAGGCGCCTCGGCCACCGACACGGCGAGCGCCGCGGATTCGGGGATCTTCTGTGGTTCTGAAGTTCGCAGATTGTGAGCTCGATCTGGCCCGCGTGCTCCTGCGCCGCGGCGGTCGCGAGATCAAGCTCGAGCCTCAGGTGTTCGACGTGCTTGCGCATCTCGTCCAGCGCCGCGGTGAGGTCGTGCGCAAGGAGGAGCTGCTCGACGAGATCTGGGGAAATCGCTTCGTGAGCGAGTCGGCCCTGACGACGCGCATCAAGTCGGTACGCCAGGCGGTCGGCGACGACGGCAACCGCCAATCGATCATCCGGACGGTGCACGGGAAGGGCTACGAGTTCGTGGCGCCCGTCGAGGAGGTCGACGGCGCCGAACAACCAACCGGGACCGGCGCGATCCCGGGGCTCCCCGCCGCGGTGCAGCCGCTCATCGGACGCGACCTGCTGCTCGACCTGCTCGTAGGCGCGCTCACCACGCATCGTCTGATCACGCTCGTGGGTCCGGGCGGTGTCGGCAAGACGTCGCTCTCGTTGGAGCTCGCACGGGCGGTGGCTGCCAACTACCCCGACGGCGTGAACCTCGTGGAGCTCGTGAGCGTGGTCGACGAAGACGCCACGATCGCGGCCGTCGCGACGGCGGTCGACGTGAACGTGCGCCGCGGCAGCACGATCGAAGACGCGATACTCGAGATGCTGCGGCCGCGGAGCTCCCTGCTGGTCCTCGACAACTGTGAGCACTTGATCGAACCCGTCGCCGAGCTCGTGAGTCGCATCCTGCGCGAAGCGCCGCTGGTGTCGATCGTGGCGACGAGTCGTGAACCACTGGCCGTTCCGGGCGAACGCGTGTGGTCGGTCGAGCCGCTCTCCACGGCCGGGGCGACCGGCCTCGACGAGCACGGCCTGATGAGCATCCCGGCCGTCGCGCTGTTCGTGGAGCGGGCCCGGGCCGCCGACCCCGAGTTCGTCCTCGACGCGACGACTGCGCCCGTGGTGGTCGAGATCTGCCGGCGCCTCGACGGCATCCCACTCGCGATCGAGCTCGCCGCGGCGCGCGCCCGTGTGGTCGACGTGGCCGAGATCGCGCGGCGCCTCGACGAGCGGTTCGGGCTCCTGAAGGCGATGCGCCGAGGTAGCGATCCGCGCCACCGCACCATGCACGACGCGATCAGCTGGTCGTACGACCTGCTCGCACCCGATGAACAAGAGCTGTTCACCACGCTCTCGGTGTTCGCCGGACCGTTCGATCTCGGTTCGGCCGAGTCGATGTGCACGACGGGCGATGCGCTCGATCTGCTCACGCGGCTCACCGAGCGCTCGATGCTCTCGGTACGCCGGCCCGCCGGCACCGGCACCCGCTACGAGGTCTTGGAGACGCTGCGCGAATACGGCTGAACCCGCCTCGGCGATGCTCGGGCGGGCGAGATGTTCCAGGCTCATGCCGCACACTTCGCGGCGGAGGCGGCTTCGGTGCAGGCCGAGCTGTGCGGTCCCGGCGAGCCGGGCGCGATGGCACGCGCGGAGGCGTCGTTCGCCGATCTGCGCGCCGCGCAGCGGTTCGCGGTCGAGACCGGTGGCTTCGACGAGGCGTTCGGTCTCATCGGATCGATTCGAGAGTTCGCGATGCGCGCCATGCGCTACGAAGTGTTCGCCTGGGCCGACGTGGCCGCCCGCGCGCCCGGAGCCGGCGACCATCCGTTGCGGCCCGTGCTGACGGGAATGCGGTCGTACGGGGCGTTCGTGTGGGGCGAGTTCGACCTGGCCGTGTCGCTCGCCCACGAGGCGCGCGACCTCGAAGCAACGCTCGGCGTTCATCCCAGCGGTCTTGCCGAGCGCGTGCTCGCCAACGTGCTGTGCATCGTCGGGCGCGGCGCCGAAGGCGATGCGGAATCAGCGCGACAGGTCGAGGTTGCCGAAGAGTCGGGCAATCGCTCGAGCATCGTCCACGCGTGCTACATGGCCGCGGTGGCCCGCAGCTCGGTCGGCGACGACGTCGCCGCCGGCCGCCTCGTGGCCCGCGCCCGGTCGGAGGCGACGAAGACCAACAGCCCGACCGACCTGGCGTCGGCGTACGTGGCGGAGGGCTTCGCCGCCCGCAGCGATGACGATGCGCTCGCCGCGTTCGTGCGCGCCGAGCAGCTCGCGACCGCGGCCGGCAACCGCTGGATGGCCGCGTTCGCACGCACCGAAGCAAGCGGCCTGCTGGTGCACCGCGGCGCGCTCGACGAGGGGTGCGCGCGCCTCGCCGAGATGGTCGCCGTCTGGTACCGAGCCGGCGAGTGGTCCCAGCAATGGCACACGCTCTCGCGGTGCGTGATCGCACTGCACCGTGTCGGCCACACCGCGCTCGCCACCGAGCTGGTGGGCGCGATCGAAGCCCATGCGATGCTCGGTGTCGCGCCGATGAGCCCCACGCTTCGTCTCCTCGCCTTCGAGACGCGCGACGTGCTGATCGACGAGCTGGGCGATGCGCAGGCCGCGGAGCTCCGGGCGGCCGGCGCGTCACGTCCGGTCGAGGACATCGTTCGCCGCACGCGCAACGGCTTGCTCGGACGGCCACTCGACACGTGACACCACACCGATCCGCGCGCCCGCTCTCGTGCGAGCCACGTCGCCGAGGTACGCACGGACGTGGGCGGCCAGGTCGCCGGCGTCACGGCCGAAGCCGGCGATCAGGTTCGACCGACGGCGGCGCATGAACGGCAGACCGAGCACATAGAGGCCGGGCATGCGAGCCACGCCCCCGTCGTGGACGACCCGATGGCGATGATCGAACGCCGCGGCATCCAGCCACGGGTACGTGGGGCGGTAGCCGGTGGCCCAGACGACGGTCGAGAACGCCGCGAGGTCGAGGCTCGTCGGCGGGGCCGGCACGACGGTCGGTTGCGCAGGGCGCGGCGGTCCGACTTCGCCCTCGAGCCCGTTGGACGTGACGAACTCGTCGATGCGGTGCAGCAGGCGCGCTTGCTTCAGATCGGCGTTGGCGACCAGGCTCGCGAGCGCACCGGAGCACTGCGCGGTGCGTCCCGAGATCCCCACGAGCCGGCCGACGCACCGCACGCCCTGCGCGCCGAGCGCGTTCAGATCGAGGTCGCTGTGCTCATTCGTGCCGACAAGCTGCACCGAGGCGTGGCGCCGCGCGCGGTCAATGTCGTCGACTTCGTCGTAGCGCTCGTCGAGCTGGCCGATGGCGTCGAGCCACCAGTACACGTCGCGTTCCCGGTACGAACGCGGGAGGCGCACGTGCTCCCCTACCGCGATCGTGACCGCGCGTCCACTGCGCTGCAGCTCGGAGGCGATCTGCACGCCGGACGCCGACGCACCCACCACGAGGATCTCGCCATCGGGGTCAAGCTGGGCCGGCCGCCGGTAGTCGAGCGCGGTGAGCTGATCGATGCGGGTGGGAAGCTCGGCTCGGAGCGCGGGGACACGCGGTTCGCTCGATGCGCCGGTTGCCGCGACAACCACGTCGCACTGCCATGTGCCCGCGTCGGCGATCACAGCGAAGCCGTCGGCGGTGCGCCGCACTGCCGCGACCGTCACCCCGGTGAGCACCGGCGGCTCGAAGCGCCGGCGGTACGCCTCGAGGAACGCGACGGTCTCCTGCGCGGTCATGAAGCCGTGCGGGTCGCCGCCTCGGTAGCCGTGACCGGGCAACGCGTTCATCCAGCTCGGGGTGAGCAGGCGCAGGGAGTCCCAGCGCTCTGTGCGCCACGAGTGCGCAAGGTCACCGCGTTCCAGCACCACATGGTCGATGCCGGCGGTAACGAGGTGATGACTCATCGCGAGTCCGGCCGGGCCGGCACCGACGATCACTACAGGCACACGCATCACCATCTCCTCGTTACCGCCGTGGCTCGCCAGGGGCGTCAGGCGAGCTCGACTTGGACCAGCGTCGGGTTCGTCACGATGTCGAACACCGCCGACCGCTTCTGCGATTGGGCCACGATCGCGGCGATGTCGTCGCGCGACGCGTCGGCGTCGATGTCGTACGTGACCTTGATCGCGTCGAATCCGTTGCGCACATCGCCGTCGATGCCGAGGATGCCCTGCAGGTCCATGCCGGCTTCGACGGTCGCCTTCACCGAGCGCAGCTGCACGCCGCGATGTGTCGCCACCGTCGCCACGCCCGCAGTGAGGCACGACGCCAGTGCGGCGAGGACGATCTCGGGCGGTGTGGCGCCATTGTCGTCCGACGCGAACACCTCGGGGTGATCCGCCTCGATGCAGTACGCCTGGCGGTGCGCGTGCTCCTGGCCGAGGCCAGAGAAGTCGGTGATCGTGGTCCGGCTGTTCGTTCCCCGCACCCATTCGCAGCGGGCGCGCCACTGGAACTGCGCGGCCGCGGGCGCGTCGGTGAGAGCCTGACGAGCACCGCGCAAGGCGTCGATGTTCACGCCGTTGTCGACGGTCGGGGCGTCGGTCTGGGTCATGTCGATTCTCCTGTTGCTCGGACCGCGGACCATGCGTGCCGCGGCCAACGCCAGAGTCCACGGTGCGGGCGGCCACGTCATGGAGGCGGGCTGGAGATCCACTGACGATCGCCGTCAACGAATCTCCACCCGACCTTCAGGACTCGGCGGACAGGTAGACCGCACGATGCAGAGCGTGACCACATCGAGGCGAACCACGCGCGAGAAGGAAGCCGGCCACGACTGGCGGCAAGCCGGCGAAGCCTGGGGCCGACGAGCCAACGACTGGGCGTGCTTGTACGAGCACTACTCGCTCGACGTGCTCCTCGCCGTCTTCCAACGGCTCGGAGTGGGCCAGAACCTGGAGCTGCTCGACATCGCATGCGGCGCCGGGCTCGGGGCGCGCGTCGCCGACGCCTCCGGAGCGAGGGTCGCAGGGATCGACGCAGCCGCCGAGCTCATCGCGGTCGCCCGGGAACGGACTCCCAGCGCCGACCTCCGGGTGGGTTCGATGTTCGAGCTGCCGTGGGCCGACGCGTCGTTCGACGCGGTCGTGTCGATCAACGGCATCTGGGGCGGTTGCGAAGCCGCACTCGACGAGGCATTCCGGGTGCTGCGCCCGGGTGGCACCGTGGGCATCAGCTTCTGGGGTGCCGGGCCGCCGCTCGATCTGCGGGCGTGCTTCAAGGTCTTCGCCCTTCACGCCCCGGATGAGCATGTCGCGTCGATGCGGCAGCTGAACGACATCAGTGCCCCGGGAGTCGCCGAGACGATGCTGGCGGGTGCCGGCTTCGACGTTGGCGAGCACGGGCGGCGCACGTCGGTGACCGAGTGGCCCGACGCCGACCTCGCGTGGCGCGCGCTGTCGAGCGTCGGTCCCGCCGTGCCGGCGTTGCAGTCCGGCGACCACGAGGCGATCAAGGCCGACCTGCTCGCCGCGATCGAGCCCTGCCGCGACGCACGGGGCGTTTACCGGTTGCGCAACGACCATCACTTCGTGATCGCCCGCCGGCCGGGCGGAGCCGAGCAACACCCAACGAGGTCGACGTGACGATCGCGCGCGGTCCCCGACCGACCACACGCGACGAGATGTGGATCGACGGCGATCGCCTCTGCGTGCGACCGATCGACGGCACCGATGAGGAGCGATTGGCGCGGATGTTCGAGCGCCTCTCACCGAGGAGCATTCGCCACCGGTTCTTCTCGCGCGCACGAAGCCGAGATCGCGCTCACCGTCGAAGACGCGTCTTTGATCGGCGCGCGCGCCGCGTGAGCGGCGTGAGAGAGAAGTAGCCCCGAGCGGATTCGAACCGCCGCTTCCGCCTTGAGAGGGCGGCGTCCTAGGCCACTAGACGACGGGGCCAGGCTGTGTGTTTGTCAGCTTGCTCGGGGGGGAGGACTCGAACCTCCAACCTCCTGATCCAGAGTCAGGCGTTCCGCCAATTGAACTACCCCCGAATGGGTGCCACGGCACGGCGTCGTCGCGGTAGCCCGAGCATGATAGCGAGTCCGGGTACGAGCTTTCCGATGCGATCATGGCGCTGCAGGCGGGCGTAGCCGAAGATGCGGCCGGCGGCCACCCGCACCGATTCTCGGAACAGGTACCGCACCTCCGACCAGCCTCGCACCGGACTGGTGTGGGTGGGTGAGGTGACGGCGTCGAGGTCGACCTCTTCGGCGATGTCGCGGATCCGGGCGTTGTGGTACGGATCGGAGACGAGGGTGACCTTGGAGATGCGCTCGGCGTGCAGGATGCGCGCCGCGGCTTGGAGCGACTCCCACGACGAGCGGCCCTGCACCTCGCGCAGGATCGCGCTCTGCGGCACACCACGGGCGTGCAGGTAGGTGGCACCGGTCGACGCTTCGGTGTACACGTCGCCCGGTTGCTTGCCGCCCGTGACCACGATCCGGGGGGCCACGTGGGCGCGCCACAGCTCGAACGCGTGGTCGAGACGGGCGGCGAGCACGGGCGACGGGCGTCCGTTGTACTGCGCGGCGCCGAGCACGATGATCGCTTCACTCGGCCGGCGGTTGTCGACACGCGACGCCTGCCAGACCTGCACGAAGATCACCACCCAGTAGACGAAGGCGACGAGCGCACCGAGGAGCACGACCTTCACCGCCAGCCGGAGCAGTCGCAGTGGCGTGAACGGCATCCGTGCGGCGTCTCGCGGGTCGGGCGATCGTCAGTGCGCGTCGAGCCGCGCGCGCGCGCTGCGAAGTCGGAGCAACGTGCGCTCGCGCCCGAGCAGGTGGATGGAATCGAACAGCGGCAGCCCGGCGTGGCGGCCTTCGACCGCCGTGTAGATCGCGACGAGCACCTTGGCGGGCTTCATCCCGAGTGCCTTGAGCATCTCGCGAGGATCGATCGCGTCGACGGTCCACTCGCAGTGCTCGACGTGGTCGATCACGGCGTCGAGCACCTCGGCGACGCGGTCGGCCGCGACGAGCCGATCCCATGACTCGGGCGCGATCGTGAACTCGTCGTCGGACGCGAACAGGAAGTCGCACTGCTCGGCGATCTGCACAAGGGTCTTGGCTCGCTCTTGCGCGATGGCCACCGCGCCGGCGAACGTCGCTTCGTCGAGAGCGTCGCCGTAGCGCTGCACGGCGAACGGCCGCACCTCCTCCACGAGCTCGGCGATAGGGAGCCGGCGGATGTGCTCGCCGTTCATCCACTCGAGCTTCTGCGCGTCGAAGCCGGCCGGCGACGACGTGACGTCGGCGATGTCGAAGAGCTCGACGATCTGCGCGCGCGTCATCACCTCGTCGCCGTCGGCGGTGCCCCAACCGAGGCGGGCGAGGAAGTTCACGAGGGCCGCCGAGAGGTAACCCTGGTCGCGGTACTCCTCCACCGACACCGCGCCGTGCCGCTTCGAGAGCTTGTGGCCACCCGGCCCGAGGATCAGCGGGCAGTGCGCATAGACGGGCACGTCGATGGCGCCCAGCGCGGCGCGGATCGCGAGCACACGGTGCGTGGTGTCGATGAGGTCTTCGCCCCGGATCACGTGCGTGATGCGCTGATCGAGATCGTCGACGGCGTTGGCGAGATAGAACACGGGCGAGCCGTCGGTGCGCACGATCACGAAATCGCTGATCGTGGCCCACTCCACGCTGACCGTGCCGCGCACCACATCGTGGAACGTGCTCGAACCCTCGCGTGGCACGCGGAAGCGGATCGCGACCGGTCGGCCCTCGGCGCGGCGGGCGGCGCGGGTGTCGTCGTCGAGGTCACGGCACGTGCCGTCGTAGCCCGGCGGCAGACCGGCCGCGCGCGCCGCGTCGGCGCGGGCGTCGAGATCTTCCTTCGTGCAGTAGCACTCGTACGCGAAGCCCGTAGCCACGATCAGGCGCGCCGCCTCGAGGTGGCGCTCGCGCGACTGGCTCTGCACGTACGGGCCTTCGTCGATGTCGAGGCCGAGCCATTCGAGCACGGCGCGCATCTGCTGCACGTGGGCGTCGGCGCTGCGGCTGGCGTCGGTGTCTTCGACGCGCAGAACGAACGTGCCGCCGGTGTGGCGCGCGTAGAGCCAGTTGAACAGCGCGGTCCGTGCGTTGCCCACGTGGAGCTGGCCGGTCGGCGCCGGCGAGTAGCGAACGCGGACATCAGCCATGGGACCCGTCAGTGTACGGGCCGCCCCGGCCGGCTCGCGGCCGTCAGCTGGTGGCGACAAGCGAGGCGACGGTGGCGCTGATCTCGTCGGCCGACGCGCCCGGCCCGAACACGGCGGCGATTCCGGCCGCCTTCAGGTCGTTCACGTCGGCGTCGGGCACGATGCCGCCCACGACCACCGGCACGGTCACACCTGCGGCGCGCAGGGCTTCGACCACTCGGGGCGCGAGCGTGAGGTGGGCGCCCGAGAGCATCGAGAGCCCAACGAGGTCCACGTCTTCGTCGCGCGCGGCCGCGGCCACGGTCTCCGGCGTATTGAACAGGCCGAGGTACACGACCTCGTGGCCCGCGTCGCGCAGCAACCGAGCCACGACCTTCACGCCACGGTCGTGACCGTCGAGCCCCACCTTGGCAACCAGCACGCGTGCCACGTCAGATCCGCGGCTGTTCGACGTGGTGGCCGAACACGTCACCGAGGGTCGCCATGATCTCGCCGAGCGTCGCACGGGTGCGCACGGCGTCGATGAGCACCGGCATCAGGTTCCGATCGGGGTCGGCCGCCGCGGTCGCGAGATCTCGGCGGGCGCGTTCCACGGCCGCATCGTCGCGCACCGATCGCACCGCCGCGAGCCGGTCGCGCTGGCGGCGCTCGTCGTCGCCCGTGATGCGCAGGAGCGGGATCTCGTCTTCCTCGTTGCCGTCGGTGAAGCAGTTGACGCCCACGATGAGGCGCCGGTTCCGATTCACGCGCTTCTCGAAGTCGTAGGCAGCGTCGGCGATCTCCGACTGGAACCAGCCTTCCTCGATTCCGCGGATCACACCCTCGAGCATCGAACCGCCGCCCATCTCGTCGAGCAGCGCGAAGATCTCCTCGGCCCGTTGCTCGACATCGTCGGTGAGCGCTTCCACGAAGTACGAACCGCCGAGCGGATCCGCCACGTTCGCCACACCGGTCTCGTGGGCGAGCACCTGCTGGGTGCGCAGGGCGATGCGGGCCGCTTTCTCCGAGGGCAGCGCGAGCGCTTCGTCCATCGAGTTCGTGTGCAGGCTCTGCGTGCCGCCGAGCACTCCCGCCAGCGCCTCGATCGCCGTGCGCACGATGTTCACTTCGGGCTGGTCGGCCGTGAGCGACACGCCTGCCGTCTGCGTGTGGAAGCGCAGTGCGAGGCTGCGCTCGTCGGTTGCGCCGTAGCGGTCGCCGAGCCAGCGCGACCAGATGCGGCGCGCGGCGCGGTACTTGGCGATCTCTTCGAAGAAGGCGATGTGCGCGTTGAAGAAGAACGACAGTCGGGGCGCGAACGCGTCGACCTCCATGCCGGCCGCCCGGGCGAGCTCCACGTACGCGAACCCGTTCGCGAGCGTGAACGCGAGCTCTTGCACGGCCGTGGAACCGGCCTCGCGAATGTGGTAGCCGGAGATCGAGATCGTGTTCCAGCGCGGCATCTCGGCGGCGCAGAACGTGATCGTGTCCCGCACGAGGCGCATCGACGGCCGCGGCGGGAACACGAACTCCTTCTGAGCCTGGTACTCCTTCAGGATGTCGTTCTGCAACGTGCCGCCGAGGCGAGCGCGCGGCACACCGCTGTCTTCGGCATTGGCCACGAACATGGCGAGCACCACCGCGGCCGGTGCGTTGATCGTCATCGAGGTGGTGATCTCGCCCAGATCGATGTTGCGGTACAGGTCTTCGACGTCGGCGATCGTGTCGACGGCCACGCCGCAGCGGCCGACCTCGCCCTCGGAGCGTGGGTCGTCGGAGTCGAGTCCCATCAGCGTGGGCATGTCGTAGGCGGTCGACAGACCGTCGCCGCCCGCCCGGAGCAGCTCGTGGAAGCGGCGGTTCGTGTCGTCGGCCGTGCCGTAGCCGGCGAACATCCGCATCGTCCACAGCTTCGTCCGGTACATCGAGGCGTACGGGCCCCGCGTGTACGGGAACAGGCCGGGATGCTCGGCGTCGGGCGGGCCGTAGACCGGCTCCAGCGGCACCCCGCTCATGGTCGTGAAATCGGCGTCGCGGAGCGGGGCCGCCGCGAACCGCTCCTGCCACCGCTCGCGGTTCGATGCCGTCACCCCACTAGTTTCGCACGCCGTCGATGGTCACCATTCGAGCCGCCACCGCCAACGACCTCCCCGCATGCCGCGCGGTGTGGCTCGCCACCGAGGGCTTGGACCTGCCCACCGGCGCCGAAACGCTGCCGCTGCACGAACACGAGCTGCGCCGCGGACGGTTGCTCGTGGCCGATTCGGGTGCCGCAGGAGCCGCCGGGATCGTCGGTTTCGGGGCCACGCTCACCCGGTCCGGCGTGGCGTACCTCTCCGACCTGTTCGTGGCGCCGGCCGAACACGGCCACGGAATCGGTGGTCGCATCCTGCAGGCGCTGTTCGCCGACCACGCCGGTCCTCGCTTCACGATGGCATCGGGTTCGCTCGCGGCGCGTGCGCTCTACGAACGCCACGGGATGCAGCCCTCGTGGTCGCTGTCGTATCTCCTCGGCGACGTCGTCTCGATCGACACCAGCGCCATCGCCGACCCGTCGGTGACGGTGCGGCGCGCCGCCGTCGACGACGTGGTGGCGCTCGACCACGAGGTCACTGGGCGAGATCGCCGACCCGAGCTCGAACACGAGGTCGGCACCCTCGGCGGCCACGTGGTGCTCATCGAACGCGCCGGACGGCCGATCGGGCACGCCGTCGTGATCCACGGCACGTGGTGGGTGCCGTGGCGACCGCGCGGCACACGCGTCGCGCCCGTCGTAGTACGCGACGCGACCGATGCGCCCGCGGCGTTCGCAGCCGCGATCGACTACGCACGGGCGCTCGGCGCGACCGTGATCAACTCGTTCGTTCCCGCACCGCACCCGGCGCACGATGCGCTGCTCACGGCCGGCCTGCGCAGCATCGACAGCGACCTGCACATGACGAGCGAACCCTCACTCGTGGATCCGACGCGCTACGCGCCGTCGATCGATACGGTGTGACGATGGCCGACGCGCGAGGTGCCGAAGCGTCGTGGCGGCCGCCGGCGCGCCCGGCGTGGGTGCAGAAGCTCAACACGTTCGCGCCGGCAGTGCCGGGGCTGCTCACGACGCTCGACGCCGATGAGCTCACCGGCACCGCGACTGCGACCACCGGCCTCGACGACTTCGGCGGCGACGAGTGGTACGAGCCGTTCCGGATCTTCGTGGCCTCGCTCCGCGATGAAGCCGAGCTCACCGCGACCGGTCACTTGATGGTGCGCGCCGAGCTGCTGCGCACGCTGGCGAACCGCCTGCGCGTCGTCGCCGATCCCACCGTTCCGGCCGCCGTTGCCGCACCGCTGTTCATCACCGGCACGGCGCGCAGTGGCACGTCGATCCTCCACGAGCTCCTCGCGCTCGACCCCGAGCTCCGTGCCCCGCTCGCGTGGGAGGTGCTCTACACCGACGAGGCAGCCCGCGCCGCGGCCGACGCCGACGTCACGTGGTGGGACGAGGTCGCGCCCGAGTACCGCACGATGCACGAGAACGGCGGTGACCTGCCGATGGAGTGCATCTTCCTCACCGCGCACGCGTTCCTCTCCGATCAGTGGACCGGCCCGCAAGACGTGCCCGCGCTCGCGAAGCACACGGCCCGCGCCGACCACACCGACGCCTACCGGTGGCATCGGCGCCAGCTCGGCGTGCTCGGCGCGCATCACCGCTCGGGCGACGGATCGAACCGGCCGGCGCGGCGCTGGGTGCTGAAGGCGCCCAGCCACCTCGCCACGCTCGACGCGTTGTTCGCGGTGTACCCCGATGCCGTGGTCGTGCAGACGCACCGAGATCCGGCGCGCACGATCCCGTCGACCATCAGCTTGATGGCCACGCTCCGATGGATGCGCAGCGACCGGGTGAACGTCGAGGGCCTGGCGGCGCGCACCGCGCATGGCACCGCCGCGCTCCTCGACTGGGTCGACGCGCGCCGGGCGTCGGGCGAGCTCCCCGACGGGCAGTTCGTCGACGTGGCCTACGCCGAGCTCGTGCAGGATCCGGTGGCGGCGCTCCGCGGCGTGTATGGCGCGGTGGGTCGGGAGCTCGGCGACGACGGCGCGGCGCGCATTCGCGCCTACCTCGACGCCAAGCCGAAGGCGAAGCACGGTGAGCACCGGTACTCGCCCGCCGCCTTCGGACTCGACGAAGATGACCTGCAGGCGCGCTATGGCGGATACTGCGAGCGGCACGACATCGCCCGCGAGCGCTGAGCCACCACGAGACCACGAAGCAACGCGACACCGAGAGCGAGACCGATGAGCGCCGGTACCTGGGAGAGCCACCACGCGATCACGACGCTGATGTACTCGTACGCCGACTGCGTGGACCGCGGAGACTTCGACGGCATCGGCGCGCTGTTCGAGCACGGCGAGATCACCCAGAAGAGCGTGGCGGGTGCCGTCGTCGGCGCCGACGCCGTGACCGCCCTCTATCACTCGACGACCCGCGTGCACGCCGACGGCACCACTCGGGCCCGCCATCTCAACACCAACGTGATGATCGACATCGACGAGGTGGCCGGTACCGCGACAGCGAGCTCGGTGTTCCTCGTGTTGCAGGCCACCGACGCCGTACCGCTCCAGCCGATCGTGTCAGGCCGCTACCGCGACCGCTTCACGCGCGTCGCCGGCACGTGGCACTTCACCGAGCGCGAGATGAACGTCGAGTACATGGGCAACGTGAGCGATCACCTGAGCGACGCCGTGTTGCGAATGCTCAGCTGACCAGAGCGCGAGCGTGCTTGAGGCCGTAGACGAACGCGTTGGGCATCTCCTCGACGCTGCCCTGGACGATCTGCCATGCGGCGACACGGGCCAAGAGCTCCTCGAAGAAGATCCTGATCTCGAGACGAGCGAGCGACGCGCCGAGGCAGAAGTGCGTGCCGAACCCGAACGCGATGTGGTTGTTCGGCTTGCGCGCCACATCGAGGGCCTCGGGATCGGTGAAGTGCCCCGGATCACGATTCGCCGATGAGTACATGAGCAAGACCTGGTCGCCGCGCCGGATGGTGGCGCCGTGCAGCTCGAAGTCTTCGGTGGCGCACCGGCACATGTTGTGGATCGGCGTGACGAAGCGGATGAACTCCTCCACCGCCACGGTGAGGTCGGCGCCGTCGCGCAGCGCCGCCAGCTGATCGGGCCGCCGGGTGAGCTCCACCATCATGCGCGCGATCACGGTGCGCGTGGTCTCGGCGCCACCATCGAGGAGCAGGAGACAGTCGGAGAGCACTTCGTTGACACCGAACGGGCAGCCGCCCACCTCGTCGAGCTGCGCCCAGAGGCTCATCACGTCGTCGGCGGGCTGTGTCTTCTTCGTCTCGTACAGCTCGGCGCACGCCCCCGCGAACTCCATCGCGGCAACGATCCCCGGCTCGTCGTGGTAGCGCGGACCGCCGCCGAGCACGATCGTCTGCTCCGACCAGTCGCGCAGCTGCGGCCACATCTCGTCGGGGAAGCCGAGCAGGAGACCGATCATCATCGCGGGAAGCGGCGCGGCCAGATCGTCGACCACGTCGGCCGTACCGTTCGCCAGCGCCGCGTCGAGGAGGTGCACCACTACGTCGCGCACGTGGTCTTCCCACCGGCGCACGGCGCGGGGCGTGAAACGCCTCGACACGAGCTGGCGGCGAGCCGCGTGCAACGGGTCGTCGAGACCGATGATCGACGGGTCGGCGCCGATCTTCGGCCGGTACCCGTGCTGCGGGTCGCTGTTCACGAACACGTCGTCGCGCTTCTCGATGGCAACGATGTCGTCGTAGCGCGAGATCGCCCACAGCTCGTTGATCGAATCCCAGTACACGGGCGCGTGCTCCCGCATCCACGCGTAGGTGGGGTACGGGTCGGTCACGTACAAGGCACCGTCGAGCAGGTCGATCGAACGGGCGGAGGTCGTCATGCCCAGAATCTAGAGCAGCGCGCCGCTCGACAGACCCGACGCTCAGTACGGGCGGTCGCCCACAACCGTCACGCGCTCCATGACGCGACGGTGCGGGAGGAAGTCGTTGCTCACACAGTGTTGGGTGGCACGGTTGTCCCAGAACGCCACGCTGCCCGGACGCCATCGGAAGCGGCACTGCACATCGGGGATGGTCGCCGTGCGCTCGAGCTCGGCGAGCAGCGGCCGCGATTCGCTGTCGTCCAAGCCTTTGATCCCGCACGTGAACGCACGGTTCACGTAGATCGTCCTTCGTCCGGTCTCGGGGTGCGTGCGCACCACCGGGTGCTCCACGGTGGGGTGGCGTTCGCGCATCTTCGCCTGCTCGTCGGGCGGGAGGTGCGCACCGAACACGCGCACGAAGTCGTGCAGGCCCACCAGCCCGTCGATCTCCTTGCGCGTGCTGTCGTCGAGCATGTCGTATGCCGCGCCCATGTCGGCCCAGAGGGTGTCGCCGCCGAGCGGCGGCGACTCCACGATGCGCAGGATCGAACCGAGCGACGGCTCGGGTCGCCACGTCACGTCGCTGTGCCATACGTCGGGCGCGCGGTGTGTGCCCTGCGACGGGAGCACGAAGATCTCCGGCTCTTTCTGCGTCGACGGCGTGAGCGGGTGCACTTCCAGATCACCGAAGGAGCGACCGAACGCGATGTGGCGCTCGCGATCGAGCTCGTGCTGGTCGCGGAAGAAGATGACCTTCCAATCGAGCAGCGCACGGCGGATCTGCGCGATCTCGTCGTCGGAGAGCGGCGACGCGAGATCGACACCGCTGATCTCTGCGCCGATCGTGGCCGTGAGCGGTTCGATCTCCACGCGCCTTCAGCCTACGGCGCCCCCGTCACCAGTAGAAGCCCGTCGCCACGCCGGCTGCGATCGTCACGTTGAGCAACACGAGCAGAACGAGCCGGCCGACGGTCGGCCGAAGCCGCTTCGGCAGGGTCCGGAAGCGCGGGTCCGCATGCTCGTTCACG
This sequence comes from Acidimicrobiia bacterium, assembly GCA_017882905.1. Classification (GTDB taxonomy): domain Bacteria; phylum Actinomycetota; class Acidimicrobiia; order IMCC26256; family PALSA-610; genus Chersky-683. The sequence continues at coordinate 16,835 of JADGOO010000002.1, forward strand.
ACGTCATGCGACCTCGCCATCAGCGCGAACGCCGTCGCGAGCGCGGCGAGGGCCAGGCTCACCCAGATCGTGCGCGGCACACCACGACGCCCGATGTCCGCGACGTGCAGTCCCCATACGTAGCCGCCACCCAACCCGACCGCGGCCGTCACCATGGCCGTCGCGATCATGTGGCCGGTCTTCGACGCGAGGGCGCGACCGATGGTGTTCGCGCCGAACGCGAGCAGGAAGTCACCGATGATCTCGATGACGATCTGCGCAATGATCTCGGCGATGAAGTCGAACATCAGGTGAGTGCCGGGATGCCGTCAGTCGCGTCGAGCTCGTGTCACCCGCAATGGCAAGTGCCGGATGCCGTTGTGCTTGTTGCTGCGCGTGAACTCGACCGGCCCTGCGAGCTCGACCCTCTCGAAGGCGGCGAGCGTCTCTTCGAGGATCACGGTGAGCTCGAGGCGGGCCAGGTTCGCACCGAGGCAAAAGTGGATGCCGTGGCCGAAACCGAGGTGCGGGTTCGGATCTCGATCCACACGGAACGTCATCGCGTCGGCGCCGAACACCCGCTCGTCACGATTCGCCGACGCTTCCCAGAACACCACCTTGTCACCGGCCGCGATCTGGCAGCCCGCGAGCACCGTGTCGCGCGTTGCCGTGCGACGGTTGTATGCGGCGGGGGCAGTGAAGCGCACAGCTTCCTCGACCGCGAACGGCATGAGCGCGGGATCGGCGCACAGCTGCTCCCACTGCCCCGGATGCTCGATCATCGCGAGCACGGCACCGGCCGCTGCGTTGCGCGTGGTGTCGGCCCCCGCCGCGAACAAGAGCGTGAAGAACGCTTGCAGCTCGCCGTCGGTGAGCTGCGGCGGATCCACACCGTCGAGGCGCGCGTGCACCACGGTCGAGAGCATGTCGTCGGCCGGACACGCCCGCTTCTCGGCAATGCGCGCCACTCCGTACTGATAGAGATCGATCGCCGGGTTGTGCGGCTCGGACTCCACACGATCTTCCTCCCCCGCTCGCCTGCGGCTCGCGCCCCAAGGGGCTTCGGCGAGGGCTTCGGTGTAGGTGGTGGCCGCACGGCGGGTGCCGAAGTCGAACGCACCCTCGACGCACTCGAACAGCATGTGGCGATCAGCTTCCGGAACGCCGAGCAACGAGCAGATCACCTGCATCGGCAGCTCGCCGGCCACGTCGACGAGGTAGTCGCACTCGCCGCGATCGATCACCGCGCCGAGCAAGGCGCGCGTGCGCGCCCGCAGCTCCGGCTCGATCGCGACAAGACGCCTCGGCGTGAGACCCGGCGTGACGAGCGCACGGATTCGTTGATGGCGCGGGTCGTCCATCATGTTGAGCAGCTGGCCGGCGGTCGGTGAGTCGGGCAGGATCGTGCCGCCGTAGGCGCGGTGCCCGCCGCGCTCCGACGAGAACGTGTCGGGGTCGTGGAGCACGGTGAGCGTCTCGGCGTGCGTGGCCACCGACCAGAAGCCCTCGCCGTCGGGCGTGTGCTCCGTCGGCTCGCACCACAGGACGGGCGCCTCGCGGCGATGCCACACGAAGAAGTCGTGGGGGAAGCCGTCGGCGAAGTTGTCGAGATCTGTCAGATCGAGCTGCACCGGTCCCTAGTCTCGCGGGCATGCTCACCGGTGTCGACGCAGTCATCGCTCGCGACGAGATCCGCCAGCTCGCGTACCGCTACGCGTGGCTGCTCGACACGCGCGACATGGACCGTCTCGTCGGCCTCTTCGTGCCCGAGACCCGCAATCGTGGCGAGCTGCACGCCGAGCTCACGAACCAGCTCGCGCCGCTCGGCCCCACCATCCTGCTCGTCGCCAACCACATCATCGACTTCGACCCCGACGACGACGAGGGCCCCCACGACGACCGGGCCCGCGGCATCGTGTACTGCCGCGGCTACATCAGCGAGCCGGCCGGTTTCGTGGAGCAGATGATCGTGTACACCGACCGGTACCGGAGCGACGACGGCCATTGGCGCTTCGTGGGCCGTCGCCACGAGCTCGTCTACGGGGTGCGCACCGCCGAGCAGCCCTACGAGCAGGGGCCCGCCGACTGGCCCACCCACTCCGTCGGCGTGGGCACGATCCCCGGCCGCCTCGACACCTGGCAGCGATTCGCCCGCGAGAACGCGCCTCGGTAACTTCGCTCCATGCGCGGGATCGTGTTCATGGGCGACGGCGTCGCCGAGGTCACCAGCGAGCTCGAGATGCGGGGGCCCAAGCCGCATGAGGTCGTCGTCCGCATGGTGAACGCGGGTGTGTGCCACAGCGACCTGTCGCTGATCAACGGCACGATCCCCTTCCCGGCCCCGTGCGTGATGGGCCACGAAGGCGCGGGCATCATCGAGGAGATCGGCAGCGCGGTGTCGTCCGTCGCAGTCGGCGATCACGTGGTGATCTCCACCATCGCGAACTGCGGCCGCTGCTCCGCGTGCGCGCGGGGCTTGCCCACGCACTGCCGGCAATCGATCGGCAACTTCCGCATGTCGTACACGTACAAGGGCGAGCGCACATCGGCGTTCGCAGCGGCGTCGTGCTTCGCCGACCTCACCGTCGTCGACGCGATCCAGGCCGTGAAGATCAGCAACGACGTGCCGTTGTCGAGCGCGTGCCTCATCGGCTGCGGCGTGATCACTGGCATGGGCGCCGTGCTCAACCGCGCCAAGGTGCGGCCCGGCGAGACCGCCGTCGTGTTCGGCGTAGGCGGCGTGGGGCTCTCGGCGATCCAGGCGTTGCGGCTCTCGGGCGCGGCGCGCATCATCACCGTCGACACCATCGCCGCCAAAGAAGGCCTCGCCCGCCAGTTCGGCGCCACCGACTTCATCGACGCCACCCAGGTGGAATCGGTGCCGGCCACGATCAAGGCGCTGCTGCCCGCGAGTGGCGGTGCCATGTGGAACCCAGGTGGAGTGGACTGGGCGTTCGAGTGCACGGGCGTACCGCGCGTGCTGCACGACGCGATCGAGTCACTCGACTGGGGCGGCACGGCCGTTGCGGTGGGCGTGCCGGCCGGCGATGCCCGCCTCGACATCCCGATCATGGGCAACTTCATCTACATCGACAAGGGCCTCATCGGCTGTCGGTACGGCACGGCCCGGCCGCATCACGACTTCCCGAAGATCGCCGAGCTGTACCTCGAGGGCAAGGTGCTGCTCGACGAGCTCGTGAGCGAGGTGCATCCGATGGAGGACTTCCATACCGTCATCGAGCACATGCACACCGGCACTCTCGCCCGAGGCGTCCTCCAGTTCTGACCCCCCGACCACGAACCAGCGTTGCGGATACGTCAGGGTGACGTATCCGTCACGCCGGTTGGGCACGATCGAGACGGGCGATGGCGCCGCGGAGCGCGGCGGCGAGCGCACGGCCACCTTCCTGAAGGTCGGCATGGCGCACGGGAATCATCCAGTAGCCGTACTCAGCCGCCCACGCGCGGCGGTGATCATCCTTGGCCGTATCCACGACGTCGGTGTGGTGCAGCGTGGAGTCGTACTCGAGCAGGATGTCCCACTCCTCGAGCGCAGCGTCGACGCGCGCGACGAACCGGCCTTGTCGGTCGCGGATTTCGAACTGCAAGGTCGGTTCCGGAAACCCGTGGCGTCGCAGAGTGTGCAGTAGCAGCGTTTCCATCTCCGACTCCGTCGGGCGCGCATGCTCGCGTGACCGCTCGAGAGCGGCGCGCAGCTTGCGCACGCCCGGCCGCCCCCGGCGAGCGCGTCGATACAGGTACGCCTCGAGCGACGAGTTCGTCACGATTCTCTTGCGGCGCACCGCATAGATCGCGCGCTCGACGTCGTCGATCGTCACCCGTCGCCGGCCGGCGACGTGGAGCACTGCGAGTTCACCGACCACGACGGGCAATCCGGCAACAACAGTGAAATCGCTCGGTTGGAGCCCCGTGAACTCGTGCACGTGCAGGCCAGCGTGTTGTGCCCGTTCCCACCTTGGACAGAGGATCTCGATCGGGTCCCGGCTCGCGCCGGCGAGGCCGTAGAGCTTCGCGGCGCTGCGATGCGACAGGCCGCTCAGCTCGCCGCCAGCCCACGCTGCAGCGAGCGCACGGCTCCGCCAGCTGTCGGGCGCGCCCGAAACGCGGAACACCTCGTCGTAGAGCCGTTCAATGACTCCTCGCTCGATCAGCCGGCGACGGACGTCGTGCGTCCACCCGGCGCGTTCTGCATCGGCGAGCCGAATCAGACCGCAACGCAGCCGCGCCGACGCCAACAGCTCGTGATCTCGCCGCGTTGCCATGCACGCCAGCGTGGCAGGAGCGGGCGGGCGCGGAACCGGAGCCCATCCGGTTTCGCGCCCACTCCATCCGAACCGGCGTTGCGGATACGTCAGGGTGACGTATCCGTCACGCCGGTTGAGACGTGGGGGGTCGGGTCAGGACTTGGCGAGGGCGGCTTCGCGTTGGCGGGTGGTGCTATGCACCGGGTCCTTGTCGAACTGCGGGAGCACGTGCTTGCCGAACGTCTCCACCGTCTCGATGGCCACCTCGCGCGACATCGTGGTCGACAGCTGGCCGAACACCAGCTGATCGACACCGGCGTCGGCGTACTTCTGGCACACGTCGGCGACCTCGTCGGGCGTGCCGAAGCACTGGATGCGCGCCTTGATCATCGCGTCGATCTGCTCGACGCTCGGCTCGGGGATCAGGTCGGGCCACACCGGGATGCCGGCCGGGCGCGGGAACGTATCGAGATACTTGAACAGCAAGCTCGTGTGGTAGCTGCCCTGCAACGTGGCCGCGATGTCGCGCACGCGCTGGCCGTCTTCGAGGCACAGCATGTTGCTCGTGACCATGATGTTGTTGTTCACGTACTCGCCGACGGGCTCGGCCTTCTCGATCGCCGTCTTGTACGAGTCGATCAGCGGCTTGAGCGAGTCGACGCTCGCCATCGTGAAGCACAGCACGCCGAGGCCCATCTCGCCCGCCTTCACGAACGTGCTCGGCGAACCGGCCGCAACCCACATCGGCGGGTGCGGCTTCGTGTAGGTCTTCGGGAGCACGTTGCGCTGCGGCATCGAGAAGAACTTGCCGTCGTGCGGCCCGTACTCGTCGTCGCGCCACATCTTCTTGAACTCGACGATCACCTCGTCGAACATCTCTCGGGTGATCTCCGGGTCTTCGATGCCGAAGCCGCGCTGCTCCGTCGACGACGAGCCGCGGCCCATGCCGAACTCGAAGCGACCCAGTGACAGGTGGTCGAGCATCGCGACGCGCTCGGCCACACGCGCCGGCGGGTTGACCGGCGGCGTGATGTTGAAGATGCCGGAGCCGATGTGGATGCGCTCGGTGGCGGCGGCGAGGTAGCCGAGGAAGACCTCGTTCGCCGACAGGTGCGAGTACTCGGTGAGGAAGTGGTGCTCGGTGGCCCACGTGTACTTGAAGCCCGACCGATCGGCCGCCTTGGTCCACTCGACCTCGTCGATCATGCGGTGGTGTTCGCGCAGCGGGTCGCCCGGGCGGTAGCCGGGCAGCAGACAGCCAGAGTTGAAGAGTCCGAATTCCATTCGGAGCACAGTAGCAAGGAAATGGAACACGTTCTAATCTTCCGGGATGCGCTGGACCGTGCCCTTCCCGATGTTCCCCGCCGACCAGATCGTGCCCATGGCCCGCGCGGCCGAGGCCAACGGCTTCGACACGATCGCGGTGCCCGACTCCGTCTTCTACCCGAAGGCGGTGACGGCCGATTATCCGTACTCGGCCGACGGCAGCCGGTTCTGGGCGCCCGAGACACCGTTCGTCGACCCGTTCATCGCGATGGCCGCGATGGTCGCGGTCACTGAGCGGATCCGGTTCACGACCAACGTGGTGAAGCTCGCGATCCGCGACCCGCTGCTCGTCGCCAAGCAGCTCGCGTCACTCGCCGTGCTGTCGAACGATCGCGTGAGCCTCGGCGTGGGCCTGTCGTGGATCCCCGAGGAGTTCCGCTACACGCACACCGACATGCGCACCCGCGGCAAGCGCGCCGACGAGATGATCGAGATCCTCAAGCTCGTGTGCGCGGGCAACGGGCCCGAGTGGGTCGAGTACCACGGCACCTACTACGACTTCGACGAGCTGATGATCTCCCCCGCGCCCACGAAGCCTGTCAAGATCCATGTGGGTGGGCTCTCCGAGCCGGCGTTCCGGCGCGCCGCGCGCCTCGCCGACGGCTGGATCTCCGTGCAGAACAGCGAAGCGGAGATCCGGCACGCGATCGAACGACTCACGGCGCTGCGCGCCGAGCTCGACCGCGCCGACGAACCCTTCGAGGTCAACTCGCTGTGCATCGATGTCTGGGATGTCGACGGCTACCGGCGTCTGGCCGACGCGGGCGTCACCGAGCTCCAAGCGGTGCCGTGGTACTTCTATGGCGGCGACCCCGAAGCGCTCACGACCCGTGTCGACTCACTGGCCCGCTTCGCGGACGAGGTCATCGCGAAGCTGTGACCTGAGCCCGTCGGTCGAAGCCCCGCTCCTTCTGCCACGCGTCGACGCGACTGCGCAACGCGAGACCGAACGCGAGACCGGCCACCACGGCGAGCACCAGCGCGCCGCGCCGCACGTTCGCACGACTCCCGGCGCGCGGCTGGTAGTCGCGCTTGGCGACGCGTGCCGTCTCGATGATGTGCCCGAGCACGTGCCCCGTCATCGCCGCGAACCACAGGTAGAACGACACCTGGTGCAGGGTGAGCCAGGGCTCACGGTGCGAGCGGCCGCCGAAGATCAGGACCAGGCCGGTACCGAGCAACGAGACGGTGAGGACTGTGACGACCGGCCCGAGGAGCCGCAGCACGATGTGCGGCGGTCCCTTGCGCACGTAGGCCTCGTCGCCGACGTAGTACCGGGCGAACCGGTACATCGTGGCGCCCACCTTCAGGGCCACGACCGGCACGAGCAGCGCCCCCACGAACACGTGGATGCTCAGCAGTCCTCGTACGGACGGGACCGTCACACCCTCGACCGCGAGGAGCACGAAGATCACCGCGCCGGTCGCGGCGGTGAGGCGGTGGTTGCCCTCCACGCCGGGGTCGCCAGACGTCTCCTCGCCGGCGCGCAACACCTCTGCAAGCACCATCGGCCGGAAGCGTACGGATTGCCGGCAAGACGCGGGTAAGAGGCCGAGCGGGTTCCTGAATGTGCTCTGACCTGGGCATGTCGTCGGTCGAGCCGGGCGGCGGGCGCGTTCGGCTTCGGGGTCGCCGACGCATTTGTGCGCTCAGAAGGGTGGGCAGCGGTCGAGTGGGGCAGAACCCTGGCATGTTCGATGTGATGGACGAGGCCCGCGACCGCGTCGCGCCCGACGAGGACCTCGTCCGCATGTACCTCGACGAGATCGGGCGCCATCAGCTGTTGACCAAGGACGACGAGGTTCGCCTGGCCCAGACGCTCGACGCGGCCAAGCTCGCCGCCGCCGAACTGCGCCAGGCCACGGGCCGCATGGGCGTCCGGCGCCGGCGGGAGCTCGAAGCGGCGGTCGCGGCAGGCGAGGTGGCGCGCCGCGAGTTCATCAACGCCAACCTTCGCCTCGTCGTGTCGCTGGCCAAGCGCTACCGGGCCTACGGCGTGCCGCTGCTCGACCTCGTGCAGGACGGCAACCTCGGGCTGATCCGAGCCGTCGAGAAGTTCGATTGGCGCAAGGGCTTCAAGTTCTCCACCTACGCCACCTGGTGGATCCGCCAAGCACTGCAGCGCGGCGTGTTGAACTCGGCTCGCGTCGTGCGGCTTCCGGTGCACGCCGCCGACGCGCTCGCGAGAGTGCAAAAAGCGCGCGCCGAGCTCGAGATCCAGCTCGGCCGCACTCCCAGCTTGGCGGAGATGGCCGCGGCGGCGAACCTGCCGATCGACCGCGTGCTCGAGGTGACGCGCTTTGCGGTCGAACCGCTGTCGCTCGACGAGCCGCTCTCCGATCAGGGCACCACCGAGCGCGGCGACCTCCTCGCTGATCCCACGGCGGTGGCGCACCTCGAGACGACGGCACGGCGGTGGGCCGAAGGCGATCTCGCTCCGCTGCTGCGGCTCCTCGAACCTCGCGAGCAGCGAGTGGTGGCGATGCGCTACGGCCTCGGCGACCGGGAGTACTCGCTCCAAGAGGTGGCCGATCAGCTCGGCTTGACGCGCGAGCGTGTGCGCCAGATCGAGACGAAGGCCATCAACAAGCTGCGCCATCCGAGTGCGCGCGCCGCGGCCCGGGCGCTCTTGCAGACCGGCTGAGCCGAGGCGGTCGACGCGCCGGGGCGGCGGTTCGCGTAGCGTCGCCGCGTGCGCAGCACCCCGGCACGACGGTCCACGCCACGCCCCACGCGACCATCCGCCCGATGAGCCGACCGATCGAGGACTACGCGCTGCTCGCCGACACGCAGAGCGCCGCGCTCGTGTCGCGCGACGGCTCCATCGATTGGATGTGTCTGCCCCGCTTCGACTCGCCCGCGATGTTCGCGGCCATGCTCGGCGGGCCCGAACACGGCTACTGGCAGATCGCTCCGGAGGGCGACGGCTGGACCAGCACCCGCCGCTATCGCGACAACACGTGGATCCTCGAGACGGAGTTCCGGCGCGGCGACGACGCGGTTCGCATCATCGACTTCATGCCGGTGCGCGACAACCACCCGAACGTCGTTCGGGTCATCGAAGGCGTGCAGGGTCGCGTGGCGATGGCGAGCAACCTCGCCGTGCGGTTCGACTACGGCCATCTGGTCCCGTGGGTGCAGACCACCGATACCGGCTGCCGGGTGATCGCCGGTCCCGACGGCGCGACGTTGCGCACGCCCGTTCCGATGCACGCGACGAACGACCTGATCAGCTGCGAGTTCCACGTCGACGCAGGCCAACGGTTGCCGTTCGTGCTCGTGTGGCACCCATCGCACGAACACCACCGAGCCGACATCGACGTGGAGAAGGCCCTCGCGCACACGGAGCGTTGGTGGCAGCAGTGGTGCGGGCACTGCACCTACGACGGGCCCGATGCAGCGTTGGTGCGCCGTTCCCTCCTGGCGCTCAAGGCACTCACCTACGGGCCGACGGGCGGCATCATCGCGGCGGCCACGACGTCGCTCCCCGAAGACATCGGTGGCGAGCGCAACTGGGACTACCGCTACGGGTGGCTGCGCGATGCCACCTTCACGCTGCACGCAATGCTGCTCAACGGCTTCGTTGCCGAAGCGAACGCCTGGCGCGATTGGTTGTTGCGGGCCATCGCCGGCGATCCCAGCAGTGCACAGATCATGTATGGGCCTGCCGGCGAGCGGCGACTCACCGAATGGGAGGTCCCGTGGCTTCCGGGGTACGAGGGCTCGCGGCCCGTGCGGATCGGGAACGCGGCCAGCGAGCAGCTGCAGATCGACGTGTACGGCGAAGTGATGGACGTGCTCACGCACCGGCGCGAGCTCGACCACGGTCCGCACGGCGAAGCCGTCTGGCGTCTGCAGTGCGAGCTGCTCGACTACCTCGAAGGCAAGTGGCAGGAGCCCGACGAAGGCATCTGGGAGGTGCGCGGGCCGCGCCGCGACTTCACGCACTCGAAGGTGATGGCTTGGGTCGCGTTCGATCGTGGCGTGCGGGCCATCGAGAGCTTCCACGTCGACGGCGACGCGGCGCGATTTGCCGCGGCTCGCGACGCCGTCCACGCCGAGGTGTGCAGCCGCGCCTACGACGCCGACATCAACGCGTTCACCCAGGCGTACGGCAACGGCCGCGCCGATGCCGCGGTCCTCATGATGCCGCTCGTGGGATTCCTCCCGATCGACGACCCTCGAGTGCAGGGGACGATTGCAATGGTCACCGAGCGCCTCGACGACCATGGCTTCCTGCAGCGCTACGAGCACGACACGTCGGCGGTCGACGGGCTGCCCGGTGGTGAGGGCGCCTTCCTGCCGTGCACGTTCTGGCTCGCAGACTGCTACGCGCTCTCGGGCGACACGGAACGTGCGCGAAAGGTCTTCGAACGCGCGAGTGGCGTCGCCAACGACCTGGGCCTGTTGGCGGAGGAGTACGACGTGACTCGCAAGCGACTCGTGGGCAACTACCCGCAAGCGTTCTCGCACGTATCGCTCGTGAACACGGCACGGAACCTCACCGAGAGCGGACCGGCGCAGCTGCGCGCGCAGCGCTTGTAGCGTTGCCGGCAGTGCCTGGGCGCGAACCTCCTGTGCCGCCGGACACGTCAGGCCCGGAGTCGAGTGCGTCGGGCCGGGCCGGCCCCCTCGACGACTACCGCGCGAAGCGAGACTTCGCGGCGACACCGGAACCGTCGGGCAACGATGGCGCGCTCGCTGCCCCCAACGTGCTGCGCTTCGTCGTCCAGGAGCATCACGCCCGCGCGATGCACTGGGACCTGCGCCTCGAACACGACGGCGTGCTGCCGTCGTGGGCGGTGCCGAAGGGCATCCCGCTCGACCCTCACGTGAACCGGCTCGCGGTGCGCACCGAGGATCATCCGCTCGAGTACCTCGACTTCGCCGGCGACATCCCCGAGGGCGAGTATGGCGGCGGCACCATGCGCGTCTGGGACCACGGCACGTACGAAGCGCTCGAGTGGACCGATCGCAAGGTCACGGTCGTGTTGCACGGCGAACGGGTGCAGGGGCGCTACGCGTTGTTCCGCACCGGGCGCGACGGGCGCGAACGCGATTGGATGATCCACCGCATGGATCCGCCGGCCGACCCGACCGCGCAACCGATGCCGGCGACAGTCGCGCCGATGCTCGCCACGCCCGCTACGGAGCGACCTCGGCACGGCGCGTGGGCCTACGAGCTGAAGTGGGACGGCATCCGCGCCGTGGCGTTCGTCGAGGGCGGTCGCGTCCGCTTCCAGAATCGCAACGAACGAGACATCACGCCTCGTTATCCCGAGCTGCGCGAGCTCGGCCGCGCACTCGGGAGCACGCGCGCCATCCTCGACGGCGAGATCGTCTCGTTCAATCCCGAGACGGGCCGGCCCGACTTCCATCGCCTGCAGCAGCGCATGCACGTCGATGGCGACCATCGCATCCGCAAGCTGAGCCAGGACCTGCCGGCCACCTACATGATCTTCGATCTGGTCTGGCTCGACGGGCATTCGCTCGTCGAGGTGCCCTACGAGCAGCGGCGCGCGACGCTCGCAGGCCTCGACCTGCGCGGGCCGAGCTGGCAGTGTCCCCCGCACGAGGTCGGCGACGGATCGGCGACGTTCGACATCAGTCTGCGCTTCGGCCTCGAAGGCGTGGTCGCCAAGGCGCTCGACAGCCGCTACGAGGGTGGTCGGCGTTCGTCGGCGTGGCTGAAGATCAAGCACGGGATGCGCCAGGAGCTGGTCGTGGCCGGTTGGATGCCCGGCGAGCGGGGCCGCACCGGCTCGGTCGGATCGCTGCTCGTCGGCTACTACGACGACGAGGGAACGCTCGTGTACTCAGGGCGCGTGGGCAGCGGCCTCACCGGCAACGACATCGAGCGCCTCGACCGCGCGCTCCCGCAGCTCGAACGCGCGACGAGCCCGTTCGGCGCCGGATCCGTGCCGCGTGGCGCACGATTCACCGAGCCGCGGCTCGTCGCCGAGGTGCGCTTCACCGAGTGGACCCCAGCCGGCGGACTGCGCCAGCCTGTCTTCCTCGGGCTGCGCACCGACGTCGATCCGGCCACGGTGCGTCGCGAAGCGCCCACGGCCCCCTGACGTTCTCGTTTCTGGACTGACGGCACGGGTACAACTGTGATGTGACCAGCTTGTTGTTCGCGGTCGACGGATCACCGATCTCGCTCGACGCGATCCACCGTGCGCTCACGCTCGTGCCGCCGCCGGCGACGGTGACGTTGCTGCATGTGAGCGCGTCGCCCGCGGCCGAGGCCGGAGCCGGTGGCATCGAAGGGCCCGTGTACACGCCGGGCGAGCTCGAGACGTTGCGGGAGGCCGAAGCGCACGACGCCGAAGAGGTGCTCGACAAGGCTGCCGGTGCCGTTCCTTCCGGATACCAGGTCGAGCGGCGCACCGACGAGGGCGACCCCGGCACCGCCATCTGCGCGGCGGCGCTCGCCGTCGACGCAGATCTCGTCGTGGTCGGCAGCCACGGGCGCGGCGCGCTCGCACGGATGGTCCTCGGGTCGACGAGCACCTACGTGGTGCACCACTGCCGGCGTCCGGTGATGGTCGTGGGACACCACGACGACGGCGAGACCGAACCGGCGGCCGGCTGACGGCGTTCGGCCGCTCCGGCTCAGCCCGCTTCGCGATGCGGATCGACCTGCTCGAACCAGTCGGCGCGCTCGAGCAGGAAGTGGAAGTCGATGAGGTCGTCACCGCTCAGCACGGGCGCGACGAAGCTCGGGTGCTCGTCGATCTCACTGGGCCGGGCCGACACGTGCAGCACCACACCCGCTGCTGCGATCGCGCAGAGCTCCCCCGCATCGATCCATGCGGCGTCGCGCCGCGCGCAGCGCCGGCACACAAACGCGACGCTCGCTCGCGCCAGACCCACGAAGCACTCAACGTGGAGCGCGTCGAGCGGCAGCATCATGGCTCCGCAGTCGTGGCACTCGACTTCGACGAACGAAACCTGTTGCACTCCCGCGCGATACCGCGCGGGTCGTAAGTTCAACCCTGCTCGGTGCAACCGAAGCAGGCACTTCGACCTCATCTGACCCGGCGGAGAGACGATCTTGATCGCACGAGTACCCCGAGCTTCCGACGCTGCCGCGGCCGGTGCCGGCAATCTCGCGGCGTGGCCGGGTCAACCCTTCCCCCTCGGGGCGACCTGGGACGGCATCGGGACGAACTTCTCGGTGTACTCCGAGGTCGCCGAGGGCGTGGAGCTCGGCCTCTTCGACGCGTACGGGCGCGAGACGCGCCTGGCGATGAGCGAACAGACTGCCTTCATCCATCACATCTACGTGCCGGGCGTGGGCCCCGGAGACGAATACGGGTTCCGGGTACGAGGTCCATGGGCTCCTGCAGCCGGAAAGCGCAACAACCGCAGCAAGCTCCTCCTCGACCCGTACGGCAAGGCTGTGCGCGGCGCGGTGCGGTGGGGGCCGAGCGTCTATCCGTATCGATTCGGCGACGAGACGCGCGCGAGCACGTCCGACAGCGCACGCGCCATGCCGAAGAGCGTCGTGGCCAACCCCTACTTCGACTGGGGCGTCGACCGCCGACCGTCAACCCCGCTCCACGAGACCGTCATCTACGAGACGCACGTCAAGGGGTTGACGCAACGGCACCCGTCGGTGCCCCCGAACCTGCGCGGCACGTATGCCGGCTTGGCCACACCCGACGTCATCGAGTATCTGCTCGGTCTCGGAGTGACCGCCGTCGAGCTGCTCCCGGTGCACCAGTTCGTGCACGATCACCGACTCGTACGCGACGGCCTGCGCAACTACTGGGGCTACAACTCGATCTGTTACCTCGCGCCGCACAACGAGTACAGCGCGAGCGGTGACCGTGGCAGCCAGGTGCAGGAGTTCAAGCAGATGGTGCGCGCGCTGCACGACGCGGGCATCGAGGTGATCCTCGACGTGGTCTACAACCACACCGCCGAAGGCAACCACCTCGGGCCGATGCTGAGCTTCAAGGGCATCGACAACGAGGCCTACTACCGACTCGCCGACGATCCCCGCTACTACGTCGACTACACCGGCACCGGCAACACGCTGAACATGCGCCATCCGCACGTGCTGCAGCTCATGATGGACAGCCTGCGGTACTGGGTGATCGACATGCACGTCGACGGCTTCCGATTCGACCTCGCCGCGACGCTCGCCCGCACTCTGCACGACGTCGATCGACTCTCGGCGTTCTTCGACGTGATCCAGCAAGATCCGATCATCAGCCAGGTGAAGCTGATCGCCGAGCCGTGGGACGTGGGCGAGGGCGGCTATCAGGTGGGCAACTTCCCGCCGTTGTGGAGCGAGTGGAACGGGCGCTATCGCGACACCGTGCGCGACTACTGGCGGGGCCGCGATCAGACCATCGGCGAGCTCGCTCAGAGGCTCACCGGCAGCTCCGACCTCTACGAGGCCACCGGGCGCAGACCGAGCGCGAGCATCAACTTCATCACGGCGCACGATGGTCTCACGTTGCGCGATCTCGTGTCGTACGAGCAGAAGCACAACGAGGCGAATGGCGAGGAGAACCGGGACGGGACCGACGACAACCGAAGCTGGAACTGCGGTGTCGAAGGCGACACCGACGATGCCGACATCCTGGAGTGCCGCAAGCGCCAACAGCGCAACTTCCTGGCCACGCTCATGCTGTCCCAAGGCGTACCGATGCTGCTCGCCGGAGACGAGATCGGACGGACCCAGCGCGGGAACAACAACGCGTACTGCCAGGACAACGAGGCGTCGTGGTTCGACTGGGAACAGGCCGACGAGAACCTGTTGGCGTTCACTTGCGAGCTCACGAGCCTGCGGCGCGAGCACGCGGTGTTCCGTCGCCGGCGCTGGTTCCAAGGCCGAGCGATCCACGGCTCCGAGGTCAGCGACATCGCATGGTTCCGACCCGACGGCACGCCGATGGCCGACGACGATTGGAACGCCGCGTTCGCCAAGACGCTCGGCGTGTTCCTCAACGGCGAAGCACTCCCCGACCTCGACTCGCGCGGCCGGCCAGTGCACAGCGCGAGCTTCTACATGGTGTTCAACGCACATGCCGAGCCGTTGCGCATCACGCTTCCCGAAGCCGCGTGGGGCCGTCGCTGGCGGCTGCGCCTCGATACCGCGCGCGATCGGCTCTACGCCGACAACAGCGACGCGCCCGCGTTCAAGGCCGGAGACTGGATCGAAGCTCTGGATCGATCGCTGCTGTTGCTGAGAAGGCTCGACGGCGCATCGTGACGGTGGTGCCGAAGCTCGTCGTGGTGTAGTCGACGTCGTCCATCAGCGCTTCCATCAAGGCATGCCCGCGGCCACGACGCGTATCGCGGCGCGGCCGCTTCCAAGTGCCGCGGTCGCGCACGGTCACCTCGACGAGCTCGCCGTCGCTGCGCGCTTCGACCTCGACATCGCCTCGAGCAGGCGCGGGTGCATAGGCGTGCTCGACCACGTTGGCAGCCGCCTCGCCGACCGCGAGCAGGATCTCGGACGCGACCGCGGCCGGAATGCCCTCCCGTGTCATCCACCGCTGCAGCTCGCGCCGCACCGAGCCGAGCTGCACGGCTTCGGCGGGGACGCGACGATGAAACGGCGCGCCACTGCGCACCGTGGAGCGCACCACGAGTAGCGCGACGTCGTCGGTGGCCGAGTCGCCGACCAGCTCCTCGAGCAGGTCGGCACTGAGATCGTCGACCGAGGCAACCGGGCCCTTCGGCGCATCGGCCGCGAGGCGTGCCTCCAAGGTCGCGGCGAGACGAGCGAGCCCGATGTCGATCGCTTCGCCGCGCCGCTCGATGAGCCCGTCGGTGTAAAGCACGAGCATGTCGTCACCGGCGAGCGTGGCCGTGGCGGTCTCACGCTCGGCTGCGATGCCGGCACCGACCGGCACTGACCGGCCTTCGTCGAGGAACCGCACACCGTGGGGACCGGCGAGCAGCGGCGGTGGATGACCGGCACACGCGTAGCGGAGACCCGCGGTGGTGGGGTCGTACACCGCGTACACGACCGTGGCCATCGCCGCGCCGGCGGTCACGCGGGCGAAGTGATCGAGATGACTGAGTACGACGCCGGGGTCGTCGTGCGCGAGCGCAAGCGCACGCAAGGCGCTGCGCAGCTGCCCCATGGTGGTCGCGGCGCGCACGCCGCGGCCGACCACGTCGCCCACCGCGAGGCCGAGGCGGCCGGCACCCAGGTCGATCACGTCGTACCAGTCGCCGCCCACTTCCATCTCGGCGACCGACGACACGTACCGGGCCGACAGCTCGGCGTCGCGCGTCTCGGGAAGGACGTCGAGCAGCAAGCTGTGTTGCAGCACGTGCGCGATCTCGCGGTCGAGTTCCGAGAGGCGCACCCGGTCGTACGCCTGACCAGCGAGACTGGCAAGGTTCTCGAGGTCGGCCAGCGCGTCGTCGGAGAGCGCCGTCTCGTCTCCGAAGGCGATACCGAGCGAGCCGACCGCGCGGTCCTGCAGCAACATCGGCACGCACACGCCGGCGCTCCCGATCTCCTGCATGACGACCGAGAGCTCGGGCCGGAGATCCACGTAATCCCGCAGGTCGCGGAACTCGAGGCGGCGGCGGGCACGAACCGCGACCGCGAGCGGCGACGGCGAATCGAGCGACACTCGCTGGAGATCCGAGAACATCCCGCGTCGGTAGCCGTAGAGTCCGGCGAGAACGAGCACCCGCTGGGCTTCGTCGACGAGCATCACGACAGCCGCGCGGGCCCCGAACGCCCGCATGCCGTGTGCGAGCACGGCCTCCGTGACGTCATCGCGAGTAGCCGCGGTGGCGAGTGCCGCGGTGGTGGCCTGCACGCGCACCACGCGGTCGCGCTCCTCGGCCAGGTTCGCCAGCAGCGCGTCGCGTTCCGTCTGTGCTCGGACTCGCTCGGTGACATCCTTGATCGTGCCGAAGCGCTCGCCGCGACCCGACGAGTCTCGGATCGCGGCGATGCTCAAAGTGATCGTGCGCTGCTCACCGTCGCCGCGGCGGATCTCGAGGTTGTCGAACTCCCCCTTGCCGGTCGCGATGATCTGCGCACGCGCGCGTTGCACCTCGATCCGGTCGGCCGGCACCGATGACCACCACGGGTAGGGCGGCATCGCGCCCACCACGTGCTCGCGATCGAACCCGACGATGCGGCAGAACTCGTCGTTCGCGTCGACGACCGAGCCGTCGTGCGCGGTCACGAACCAGCCGTCCTGGAATGCGTCGAGCATCGCCTGATGACGCCGGGCCTGGACGACCAGCTCATCAGCGAGCGTGGCGCCGTGCCCCGCGTCGGCGTCCGCGCTGGTCTCGCCCGTCACCTCGGCTCCTCGTTGGGGACTCCATCGTCGCGGCGCCTCGCCCGGAGGTCAACCGCCTCGCGGTGGGTGGCACCCAACGACAACCCAACACTCGTCAATGACGGAGCAGCAGCGCAACCGGAAGCTCGGCGCACACGGCGGCCAGCGGCAGGTTCCCATCGGCATCGGCGACCAGGGTCGCACCCGTGAGCGCGTCGGTCCAGGGGCCGTCACCCACGGCGATCGCCGTGTCGGACCAGGTCGCGGCGATCGACCACCGGTACGGCGCCAGCGTCGCCGGCCATCGGGCCCCCACCGCCACCGCTTCGGCACCGCCGAGCGCCCTGCGCAGCGCGACCACATGTGCGGCGCGGGAGCCCAGAGCGGCGACGCGTGCGACCCGACCGGCCACGAAGAGCGGCGCGTCGGCGCGTCGCGCCGCCAAGAGGCGAGCGGTCACCGCCAGCTTGATCGCGCCGTCGCGCCACTGCGCGCGCAGCTCGGCCCACTGCAGCTCGGCGTTCCCCGCCAACATCGCGGCGTGCGCCGCGTGGTCGACGGGCCGCCGGTTGTCGGGGTCGACGAGGCTGAGGTCCCAAGTCTCGGTTCCCTGGTACACGTCGGGTGCGGGCGCCAAGACCATCTTGAGGAGCAGCTGCACGAGCGAGTTGCTCGCACCCGCGAGCTCGATGCGGCTGCGCAGGTCGGCGAACAGCTTCTCGAACTCGCTCGAGTGCGCCACCGACCGGCGGGCAAGGTCGATCACGACGGCTTCGTGAGCTTCGTCGGGATCGAGCCAGCTGGTTCGCAGCTTCGCTTCCCGGAGCGCTTTGCGCAGGTACTCCTCGAGCCGGTCGGCGAACGAGGCGCTCGCGTCGGGATCGAGCGGCCATGCGCCGAGCATCGTCTGCGCCACGAACCGCACTTCGTCGGGCGCGACCTCTTCGGGGATCGCGCCGCTCGCCCACCATGCGCACACGGCCGCGTCGAGCTCGTCGGCACATTCACTCGCCGCGGCCAGGCGGGCGCGTACGTCTTCGCCCCGCTTGCTGTCATGCGTGGAAGTCGCGACCTGGCCCGGCGGGCGCTGCGCGCCGGGCGTCGACCGCGACGCTCGGTCGATCAGCCGCTCGAACGCGTCGTGCACGTCGTCGTCGGGGTCGGCACCAACCTCACACTGTGAGATGAGCACCGGGTAGCGGTAGCACGCGGTGTCTTCCCGGCCCTTCGCCATCACCGGCCCCGAGAGCTGCTGCCAGCGCCGCGCCAGCTCGCCGTCGACGACGAGTCGCTCGACCACTGCGTCGAGGTCGGCCCGCGAGACTCCGGCGGCCGCGGCCCGTTGTACGGCGCGCTCGATACGCCTGCGATCATCGGCCGACGGCGGCTGCGGGGGCACGAGGTAGGTGCGGTAGACGTCGAGGCAGAGGGTCAGCTCGCGCAATGCCCCAAGCAGAGGCTGCGGCAGTCGCGCACACAGCGTGGCCCACTCGGCGGCGAACGATTCGTCGAGGACGAGCGCCTTGGCCTCTCGTTCCACACGCGCGTAGTCGACATCGACGCCGTCGGCTGCAGCAGCTGCGAGCAGCGCGGCCCGACCGGATGGGTGGATCTGAGCGGCGTGCAGCGCTGCACCCCACTCGTAGCCGGTCGTGCCCGCGATGGGCCAGGGCGGGAGCATCTCATCGGCGGCGAGGATCTTCTCGACGACGATCCACGCGTCGGGTGGGAGCGCGTCGGCCAGTCGGCGCAGGTAGCCGGCCGGGTCGGCGAGGCCATCGATGTGGTCGAGGCGCACGCCGTCGAGGACACCCTCATCCGCGAGCTCGATCACCAGCGCGTGCGTCGCCCGGAAGACATCGGGGTCTTCGACGCGTACGCCGACGAGCGAGTCGATGTCGAAGAAGCGCCGGTAGTTGCGGGCGTGCGCGGCCGTTCGCCATTCGCCGAGCACGTACACCTGGACGTCGAGGAGCGCACGCAGCGCGTCGATGTCGCCGTCGCGCGCGGCGGGCGACACAGGCCCGCGCACCGGATACGCGGTGCCGTGGTGGTCGAACGCAAGACCGCCGGCTCCGTCGGACACCAGGCGCAGTGCGCCGCTGCGCAGCGCGTCGTCGCTCGGCTCGTCGAGCACGGGAAGCGTCACCCGGCCGGGTGGCGTCTGCGCGTTACCACGCCAATCGATGTCGAACCAGGCCGCGAACGGCGATGCTTCCCCTTCAGCGAGCACGGAACGCCAGCGGGCATTGCGCACATCGGCCGCCTGGTGGTTCGGTACGACATCGGCGATCACGAGCATGTCGTGGTTGTGGGCGACGAACGCGAGCCGTTCGAGCGCGCCCATGCCGCCGAGCTCCGCGCTGACCGAATCGGGCGCCAGCACGTCGTAGCCGTGCATCGAGCCCGGCACCGCCTGCCACACGGGCGCGAGATACAGCGCGCCGATGCCGAGCCGAGCGAGGTACGGGACGACGGCGCGGGCATCTTCGAGCGTGAATCCGGCGTGCAGCTGAAGCCGGTAGGTCGATGTCGGAGTCAAACGGATGCGTCGGGTTCGGGCTCGGGGGCGAGGACCAGCGCGCCGAGGGGCGGGAGCGTGAGCGTCACCGACCAGGCGTACGGCCCGAGCGGCACGGGAACGGCGTCGAC
This sequence comes from Acidimicrobiia bacterium, assembly GCA_017882905.1. Lineage (GTDB taxonomy): Bacteria > Actinomycetota > Acidimicrobiia > IMCC26256 > PALSA-610 > Chersky-683. The sequence continues at coordinate 36,333 of JADGOO010000002.1, forward strand.
ACCACCGAGGTTGCCGATTCCACTCCCTCCGTACACGTCGGCGTCGCTGTTGAGCAGCTCACGCCATCGCCCACCCGATGGCACGCCGAGGCGGTAGCCCTCGCGAACGGTCGGGGTCCAGTTGGTCACTGCGAGCACCGGTCGAGCGCGAGGCGCGGTGCGGGTCCACGCGAACACGCTCTGTCTGGTGTCGTTGTCGACGACCCATTGGAAACCGGCCGGATCATGGTCGAGGGCGTGCAGCGCCGGTTCGGAACGCACGAGTGCGTTGAGGTCGCGGACCAGCCGGTATGTACCGCGGCCGGAACCGTCGTCGAGCCGCCACCATTCGAGCTCGCCGTCGTGATCCCATTCGCGTCGCTGCGCGATCTCGCCGCCCATGAACAAGAGCTTCTTGCCCGGGTTCATCCACTCGTTCGCAAAGAGCAGGCGCAGCGTCGCAAGCTGCTGCCATTCGTCGCCGGGTGCCTTCGCCACCAGCGACCGCTTGCCGTGCACGACCTCATCGTGCGAGAGCGCGAGCACGTATCGCTCACTCCACGCGTAGAGCGACCGGAACGTCAGATCGTCGTGGTGCCAGGCGCGGTGCACCGGCTCGCGCGTCACATAGCGCAGCGTGTCGTGCATCCAACCCATGTCCCACTTGAACGAGAACCCGAGACCGCCGCCGGCCGTCGGCGCGGTGACTCCCGGCCAGGCAGTCGACTCCTCCGCGTAGGTCCGAACACCTGGGAACGAACCCGAGATCTCGTCGTTGAGCTCTTGGAGCAACGTGATCGCGTCGAGGTTCTCGCGACCGCCGTGCTCGTTGGGCAACCACTCTCCCGCCTTGCGGGAGTAGTCGCGGTAGAGCATCGATGCCACGGCATCGACCCGGATTCCGTCGGCGTGGTATCGCTCGAGCCAGCAGCACGCGCTGCTGACGAGGAAGCTGCGCACCTCGCGTCGCCCGTAGTTGAAGATGCACGAGCGCCAGTCGGGATGGAAGCCGAGACGCGGATCCGCGTGCTCGTACAGGTGCGTACCGTCGAAGTGCGCAAGGCCGTGCGGGTCATCGGGGAAGTGTGACGGCACCCAGTCGAGGATCACTCCGATGCCGGCGGCGTGCAGCTCGTCGACGAACCACATGAAGTCGGTGGGAGTGCCGAAGCGTGATGTGGGCGCGAAGTAGCCCGTGGTCTGATAGCCCCACGACCCCGTGAACGGATGTTCCATCACGGGCAGCAGCTCTACGTGTGTGAAACCGAGATCGTTCACGTAGTCGGCGAGCAGGGGTGCCATCTCGCGGTAGGTGAGCAAGCGGCCATCGGGGCTTCGCCGCCATGATCCGAGATGCACCTCGTAGATCGACATCGGCGCGTCGTCGCCCTGGCGCGCGGCGCGGTCGGCCATCCACCCGTCGTCGCGCCATGTGTACGCGAGATCGGCGACGATGGAAGCCGTGGCCGGCGGCAGCTCGCATTGCGAGGCAAGCGGATCGGCCTTGTCGGCAACGAAGCCGTTGCGACCTTCCACCCGGTACTTGTAACGGTCGCCGGGCCCCCATCCGGGCAGGCGGCCGGCCCAGACACCGGTTCCACCCTGTTCGGCCAAGGCGTCGGCGCGCGGCCGCCATCCGTTGCGGTCACCGACGACGCTCACCGCCTGCGCGTCGGGCGCCCACACCGCGAAGTGCACCCCGTCACCGTCGCAGTGCGCGCCGAGCGCGTCGTAGAGGCGGAAGTGGCGACCCTCGTTGAGCAGATAGCGGTCGATCGATCCCAGCACGCGATCTCCTGTCACACCTCGACCAATCCGCGGCGTCGGGCGGCATCGAGACGGGCCAACAGAGCTCGGATGCTCTCGTCGGATTCAACCTCGTCGAACGAACGCGCGGCCCGGTGCGCGAAGTTCTCCGCCCGCCGGTCTTCGGGCGCGCTCGGATCGTTCTGCTGTTCCGGTTCGAGCCAGAGATCTTCGAGCGCCACGAGCACCATCTCCGCCCGGCTCGTCCCGAGGAAGGCCAACAGGGCCCCGAGAACCTCGCTCGGCTCGAGTGAATCACCGCCGTCTTCGTCGAGCACGCGTGCGTCGCGTAGCGAGTTGAGGACCTTCGTCTGATCGATCGGTTCGAGCTCGGCCCACCAGCGAGCGAACGTGCGGGTGTCGTGCGTGTCGATCGCGGCGAGCGTGCGGCGGCCCGGAGGTGCAAGACCGTCGTCGCGCAGCTCGAACTGCGCCACGTACATGCCGAGCATGCGGTGGGCTTGCAGCGCTCGGCTCGTCTCGTGCGGGACTGTCCCGAGGTTCTCTCCGACGATCAAGGCGCCGGCGCGTTCGGCTTCGAGGCAGAGCAGCGCGTAGAGCTCTTCCGATGGATACTGCACGTACGCGCCGTCGGCGGCGCCGGCGTCGCCCGGAAGCCACCACAAGCGCTGGAGACCCATCACGTGGTCCACTCGCAAGATGCCGCACGCGCTGAGATGCGTCCGCAGCGCGGCGATGAGCTCGGCGTGCCCGGTGCGCCGCGCCGCGGCCGGGTTGACGGGAGGCGTGCCCCAATCCTGGCCGGCGCGATTGAACTCGTCCGGCGGAGCTCCGACCCGGGCGTTGAGCACGAACAGGTCGGGATGCGCATGCACGTCGAACCCGTCGCGGTGCGTTCCGAGAGGCAGATCGAGATACAGCACCTGACGGCGCCGTGTCAGCTCCGCATGCAACGCGTCGAGCTGGTCCACGGCCAGCCATTGCACGTAGGCGTGGTAGCGGGCGGTCGGATCCTCCGCGCCCACCTCGGCGATGCGCGCCGCGCTTCCGTGTTGCTCCACGGCGGAGCGGAAGCGCGCGTAGTGCACGGCATCGGGGTGCGCGGCGCACCAGTGCGCGAACGCATCGGCGCGCGAAGGATGGGTGTGCAGCGTGTCGTAGGCGCGCTGCAGCTCATGGCGCCGTCTGGCCGCGACGCCGACGATATCGACGATGCTCGCCGAGCGGTCGCCGTCGACTCGGGGCACGCCGGCGAGCTCCGGCACGGCGGCCACGTCGAGGTAGGTCTCGTTCCAGTACCGACGACTCACCGGGGAGTACGGGCTCAGCGTCGTCGGCTCCCGGCCCGCCCCGACGAACGCGGCCAGCAGCGGCAGCGTGGCGATCACGTCGGCCGAGCAGTGTTCCGCCCAGACCGCGAGTCGCTCGAGCGCGCCGAGATCACCGATCTCACGTGCCTCGTCGTGCAAGGCATAGAGCGGCGCGAACACACCCCACCGGCGCTGCACACCAGGTGAGCGATCCCTGAGGTGCGACGGCGCCGCGATCACGGTGGCGACCGAATCGTCGTGCCCGACACGACTCACCGCGGCGGCGTGCACACCGGGTGGGATCCGGACAGGCGGCTCGACGAGCATCGATACGTGCGCCATGCCATCGCGGCGGGGCGCGCCGACACGACAGTCGCGGCGACCGAACTCGTGCGCTTCGCCATCCTCGAGCTCGATCCGAAGCCTGAACTCGTTGTTCGCTTCTCCACTCGGCACCCGTACCGTGAGTCGCAGCGGAGCGCCGTCCCAGAGGACAACGACCGGCTCGAGCATCTGGCGAAGCTGATCGTCGCGGCTGAGCCTCAGGGCTTCTGGCGCGTCGTCGACCCGGGCGATCTCTACACCCATTGCTGCGAGGACGGCGAGCAACACGTCGTCGCTGACGACGCGACGCGAGCCGTCCCAGGCCCGCCAGGCACGTTGGACTCCGTGATGCTTGGCGAGCGCGCGCAACGCGGCCGGCGCGTCGGCCATCACTGCGCCTCGATCAGCTCAGGGAGCGTGGGGTCGCCTTCCGTGACGCCGGCCAGCCGAAGGGCGGCGCGCAACGGCACGCCGACGAGCGCGGGACGGTGCGCGAGCTCGTAGCCGATCTCGTAGAGCGCTTTCTCGAGCAGCAACGCGTCGAGCTCGCGATTGCGGTCTTCGGTACCGGGGGGAAGCAGGTCGAGGGGGCTCACCACCTCCAGATACCCATTCACGAACGCCTCGCTCATCGCGGTCGTCCAACCACGGAGATGCGCGCCGAGCTGCTCCTCGGCGCGCCGCTCGTCGTTGATACGACCGTGGGCAACCACTTCGCTCATCGCCGCGCGTGCCACATAATCGAACGACCGGATCATCCCCGCGACATCGCGGAGCGCGGGCCGGCGCAGCCCACGTTCGCTGATCGTGCGCATGGGCTCACCCTCGAAATCGATCACGACGAAGTCGCAACCGGTCCATAGAACTTGACCGAGATGGAGGTCGCCGTGCACGCGGATGCGGCGTCCTCCTTGCACCGAACCGATCGCGGCGAGACGTTCGTGCACCGCGTCGGTGTGCTCGGCGAGCGTGCGCGCCCACGACGCGGCGGGTTCTTCGAGCCGGTCGCGCGCGATTCTCAGGCTGCGCAACGTTCGCTGGCCCGTCGTGCGCAGCGACTGCGCCAGGCTGCGCCGCACCAGCACGCCCATGGGTTCGGGCGTGAAGCGCGGATCGTCGACCTGCGCGAGCAACGCGTGCAGCTGACCGATGCGCCCTCCGAGCAGCTGCGCTTCTCCGAGCCCTTGGGGTGCTTCATCGGGAACATGCGCGAGCACGTTCTCGGCTTCACGGCCGGCCGCTTCGAGGAACCACTCGTAGCCGGTGGTCTCGTGCGGAACGAACGCGTGCGCAACGGCCAACGTGGTGGCCGGCCCCGGGCGTCGAGGTCGGTAGTCGAGCGCCCCGAGCACTGCCGGTACCGGTGCACCGGATCCATCGAGCGACCGGGAGATCTCGAACTCCGGACTCTCCCCCGGCTCGAGCCGGCGCACGAGCTTCATCACCGCGGTGTTCCCGAACAACAACGACGTGTTCGACTGCTCCTTCGAGACGGGCACGGGGTCGGGCAGCCCGTCGAGGTCGACGACGTTGCGCCGCAACGGCACGCCGCACAGTGAGGCGTCACGGCCCTCGATGCGGCGGCGGCGGGAGATCAGCGTCATCAGCACCCGGCCGAAACCAGGGTCGCTCGTGGCGTCGACGAGGCTCCATTCACCGTCGGCCGCGACGACGTCGGCGAGCACTCCGACTTCGTCGTCGTGCGGCCTCGCGAGCAGTACCGGCAGCGCGTAGCTCTCGGGCTCGCTGTCGGCGTACTCGACCCGCACGATCAGGACCCACGCCTCTCGTCCCGAGCCGAGCGGCACGTCGAAGTGGTCACTGACCCTGGTCGCGGTGATGAAGCGGTCCTTGCCTCCGAACCAGCGGCTGGCGCGCAGGATGTCGGGCAGCACCAGCTCGATGCTGCGCACGTCGTCGGCGAGCCGCGTGCCGCGCCACGACGTTCGGATGCACGGGCGGCGCGGCGCGCTGTCGAGCCCGCCCGGACGCACCGATTCGAGTGCCAGCCAGTAGAACGCGTGCGGGCCGAGTGTGAGCGTGTAGGGCCGGTCGGTGATCGTCGGGAACTCGGTGTTCCCGAACAGCTCACGGGGCGCCACGCCGCGCCACCGGCTGAGATCGAGCTCAACCGACTGCGCAAATCGCGACAGGTTCGCCACTACGAGCACCGACGCGTCATCGGCGTGGTCCCGATCGCGTTCCTTCTGCTCGTCGGATGTCTCGAAGCCGGCCGACAGCGCCGACACGACGGGGACGCCGGCGGTGTCGAGCACCGCCCGAGCATCGGCTTCGGCATCGAGCGGGCGGCGCACGAACGCGAAGACCCGATGGTTTTCGGGCGTGAGCAGCTCTACGGCGCCCCGACCGAACACCGCGTGGCGACGCCGCAACGCGAGCAACCGCCGCACCCACCACAGCAGCGAGTCGGGGTTGTCCACCTGCGCGGCCACGTTCACGGTCTCGTGGTGGTACTCGGGATCGATGACGAGCGGGAGGTACAGACGCTGCGGGTTCGCTTGCGAGAATCCGGCGTTTCGGTCGGCACTCCATTGCATCGGAGTGCGCACGCCGTCGCGGTCACCGAGGTAGACGTTGTCGCCCATCCCGATCTCATCGCCGTAGTACAAGACCGGCGTGCCCGGCAGCGAGCACAAGAGTCCGTGCATGAGCTCGATCTTCTGGCGATGGTGCTGCAGCAGCGGAGCCAGTCGGCGGCGGATGCCGAGGTTCACGCGCATCGCGGGATCTTTGGCGTACACGCGCCACATGTAGTCGCGTTCCTCCTCGGTCACCATCTCGAGGGTGAGCTCGTCGTGGTTGCGAAGGAAGATCGCCCATTGCGCGCCGGGAGGAGCCGCCGGTGTCTGGCGCAGGATGTCGACGATCGGGAAACGGTCTTCCATACGCAGACCCATGAACAACCGCGGCATGAGCGGGAAGTGGAACGCCATGTGGCATTCGTCGCCCGCGCCGAAGTACTCGACCGCGTCTTCTGGCCATTGGTTCGCCTCCGCGAGCAGGAGGCGATCGCCGAACCGCTGATCCACGTGCGCGCGCAGCGAACGCAAGAACGCGTGCGTCTCGGGCAGGTTCTCGCAGTTCGTGCCCTCGCGTTCGAACAGGTACGGAACGGCGTCGAGGCGCAACCCGTCGACACCGAGCTCGAACCAATGGTCAACCGTGCGCAACATCTCTCGACGCACGTCGGCGTTGTCGAAGTTCAGGTCGGGCTGGTGCGAGTAGAACCGGTGCCAGTAGTACTGCCCGGCGACGGGGTCCCACGTCCAGTTCGAGTGCTCGAAGTCCTGGAAGATGATGCGCGCTTCGCGGTAGCGCGTGGGGTCGTCGCTCCACACGTACCAGTCCCTGAAGCGCGATCCGATCGCGGCCCGACGGGCGCGTTGGAACCAAGGGTGCTGGTCCGACGTGTGGTTCATCACCAGCTCGGTGATGACCCGCAATCCGCGTCGGTGAGCCGCGTCGAGAAAGCGCCGGAAGTCGCGCATCGTGCCGTAGATCGGGTTGATGCCCCGATAGTCGGCGATGTCGTAGCCCTCGTCGCGCAGGGGCGACGGATAGAACGGCAACAGCCAGAGTGCCGTGACGCCCAGGTCTTGCAGGTAGTCGAGCTTGCTCGTCAGCCCGTTGAGGTCGCCGATGCCATCGCCGTCGCTGTCGCAGAACGACCGCACGTGCAGCTCGTAGACGATCGCGTCCTTGTACCAGTCGTCACCCGAGGATCGCACGACGACATCGCCGCGCTCGGCCGCCTCGAGCTGCATCAGGTTGCCTCCCGCAAGATCTCGAACAGGTGGCCCGGCACCGTGCCAGGGTCGAGCTGCACAAAGCCTCGCGCGCCCTGCCACGAATAGCGCGCGTCGGTCAGCAAGTCGTGCACGACGAACGCCTCATCGGGTTCCATACCCAATGCCGCCAGATCGAGACCACACCAGCCCGACTGCACCTGCCACGAGTCGAGGCTCACGAAGCCGAGCACCCGATCGTCACCGCACTGCTTCGTCCAGCAGACGATCTGGTCGTTGTCGATGTGATGGAAGCGCAGCGAGTCGTTGCGGTGCAGCGCCGGGTGGGCGCGCCGGGCCCGGTTCAGGTGCCCGATGAACGGGGCGAGCGATCCGGGCGCGTCGAAGTCCCAGTGGCGCACCTGGTACTTCTCCGAGTCGAGGTACTCCTCGGATCCTGGCGCGATCGAGTCGCGTACCATCAGCTCGAACGATGGGCCGAACATGCCGTAGCTCGCGCTCATGCCGGCGGCGAGCAGCAGGCGGGCCAGGAACGTGGCCCGGCTGCCCCGTTGGAGGTGGCCGGGCAGGATGTCGGGCGTGTTCGTCCAGACGTTGCCCCGGAAGTAGGCGCTCCCTGGTCCGTGGGCGAGCTCGTTGAAGTAGTCGATGATCTCCGACTTGGTCTCACGCCACGTGAAGTACGTGTACGACTGGGTGAACCCGACCTTCGCCAGCCTGTGCATCACCTTCGGTCGCGTGAAAGCTTCCGACAAGAAGATGACGTCGGAGTCGCGCTCGTGCACCTGCGCGATCAGCCACTCCCAGAACGGGAACGGCTTCGTGTGCGGGTTGTCGACCCGGAACACGCGCACCCCGGCGTCGATCCAGTGGCGCACGACCTCGAGCAGCGCAGCCCAGAGCGCGTCACGGTCGGGACCCTCGAGATCGAACGGATAGATGTCCTGATACAGCTTCGGAGGGTTGGAAGCGTGACGGATCGTGCCGTCGGCTCGATGCGCGAACCACTCGGGATGCTCGGCGACCCAGGGGTGGTCGGGCGCGGCCTGCCACGCGAGGTCGAGGGCGATCTCGACGCCGTGGTGTCGCGCCGCGGTCACGAGATGGGCGAGATCGTCGAGGGTTCCGAGATCGGGATCCACCGCGAGGTGGCCGCCTTCCGCGGCGCCGATCGCCCACGGGCTCCCCGGGTCTGACGCGCTCGCCTCGAGCGAGTTGTTCGGACCCTTTCGGTGCGACCGGCCGATCGGGTGGATCGGCGGCAGGTAGAGCACGTCGGCGCCGAGTGCCGTCACGTACGGCAGCCGGGCCACGACATCGGCCAGCGTGCCCGGGCGATCCGGATCGGGAGACGCCGACCGTGGGAACATCTCGTACCAGACACCACACACCGCAAGGGGCGGGTCGACGCGCAACGGATAGTCGGGCGACGTCGTGGCATCCGGTGTCGGAGATCGACGGGCCAGGGCAACGGCGCGCTCCACCTCAGGGTTCGGCAGCGGACCGCCGAGGGCCTGCAGCGCAGCGTCGATCACGGCGATGTCGCGCTTGCGCAGTGCGCCTCGGAGTCGCTGCAACAGCGCGGCGCCTTCGCGGCGATCGAGGGTCGTGTCGGCGCCGCTGCGCTCGAACGCGAGCGTGTCCCGGTACCAGGTCGAGATCCGATCCGCCCACGCGATCACTCGAAAGCTGTGCGCACCGGTCAGCGTCGGCGTGACGACCGCGCGAGAGCGGTCGTTCCCGAGGGACTCCATCTCGGTCGTGGTCGGCGACTTCGCTCCGGGTGCGGTGACTTGCACGATCGCGCTGACCAGGTCATGCCCGTCGCACACGAGATCGGCCTCGATCGCGAGTGCGTCGCCGGCGATGCACTTGGCCGGAAAGCGCCCGCCGTCGACGGTCGGCACGACCGACTCGATCGCCACGCGCGTCAGCGGCGGCGGGCATCCTCTGGTGTCGCTCACAACGCAATGTTGTACCCAAGATCTGGGCCCGCTCCCGGACCGGGACGACCAACCGTCTCGCGATGTTCACGATTTTCCGCGAGATCTGTTTGAGCCGCCGGGGCAGCGGGAAGATTGATTCTGCAGGTCCGGTGCCCGCCCGCCCAACCGGACCTCAACGTGCCGTCGGGGGCCCGCCGTGCGCCCGCCCAGATTCTGCGGGTCCCCGGCGAGCACATCCGACCTCTGCGGGCAGGTCGTACCTCCGCTGCACAATCGGGGCGGCCGATGCAATGCAGCGGCTGCTCAGCGCCGGTGGCGGAGTTGAACGCGTGTGCCCCAGCTGGTGCGCTCCACGTCGATCTCGTCGACGAGCTCGCCCATCAGCCCGAAGCCGCGTCCGCCGGGTCGCACCGCGTCGCTCGTCCGCCAGCGGCCGAAGTCGCGCACGGTGCACACCACGGCCCGCTCGCTCAAATGACCTTCGACCGCGAGCTCTCCGGTGGGCATGTCGCGATAGGCGTGCTCCACGACGTTGGCGCACGCCTCGCCGCATGCGAGCACCACGTCGTCGATGACCGGCAGCGCCAACCCGGCGTGGCGCAGCCAGTCGCGAAGATCGTGGCGAACCGAGCGCAGAAGTCGCGGATACGCAGGCACGCGGCGCATGAACGTGCTCGCCGGGTCGCAGAGCTGCACTGCGAGCACAGCAACATCGTCGAGTGGCGCCGCACCGCCGCCGAGCACCGAGTCGAGCAAGCCGGCACAGAGCGCGTCGGGCAGGTCCTCGCCGAGCGCCGCGGCCGCGTGCTCCACTCGTGCCAGGCCCACATCGAGGGCCTCACCGCGCCGTTCGACAAGTCCGTCAGTGCACAGCACGACGCTCCCGCCGAGGTCGAGATGCACGACAGCTTCGGTCCGATCGAAACGCCAGACCCCGAGCGGGCCGCCTTGGCCACCTGCTGCGAAGCGAGCGCCGGAACGATCCACCAGGAGCGGCGGAAGATGTCCGGCACAGGAGTAGCGCACGCTGCGGTCGGCCGGGTCGGCGATCGCGTAGACGAGCGTGGTGGATCGGCCGACGTTGAGCGCAACATATCGATCGAGCGCGCGCAGCACGCGCGAGGGATCGTCCCCATCCATCGCCAGCGCGACGAGCGCCGAACGAAGCTGTCCCATCGTGGCGGCGGCTTCGACACCGCGCCCGACCACGTCGCCGACCACGAGACCGAGCCGACCCCCCGGCAGCGCAAACGTGTCGATCCAGTCACCACCGACGAGCATCTCGTCGGCGCCCGCGCGGTAACGGTGCCCGACGAGCGCGCCCTCGATGGTCGTGAGCAGCTTGGGCAACAAGCGCTCCTGCAGCGTGGCCGCCACGCGCCGCTCACGGTCGCGGGCGCGCTCACGCTCGAGCGCGGGTTCGGCCGCGGCCGCGACGGCCTCGACGAGCTCCATCTCCGACGGTCCGAGCTGCCCGGCGCTCCCCGCAGCAAGTGCGATCGTGCCGGCCAATGACTCGCGCTCGAGGCGGAACGGAACCACCACGAGCGACTCGACGCCAAGGCGGAGCAACGCGTCGCGATGGCGTTGGTCGTGCACGATGTGGTCGATCAATCCGGGCGGCACGACCGACACGCACACCGCTCCCCCGGCTTCGCCGGTGGCGCGGACCGGGTCGCGCGGCCGCGACGGATACCCGGCGACAAGATGCGCGTCGGCTTCCCGGTCAGGTTCGGACGCGGCGGCAACGCGCACGACCTCGGTTCCGCCCTGCAGCTCGATGAGGCACCAGTCGGCGAACTGCGACAGGTGCACCGCCAAGGCATCGAGGCGCGCTTCGAAGCCGGTGACAGCCTCGAGCGAGCTCATGATCGCGGCCGTCTGCTCGGCGAGGTGGTGCAAGCGGTCGGCCGCCCGACGCGCCGCGCGTTCCGCTTCGACGGCGAGCGCGCGTTCGAGCGCGTGCGCGCCCTGGCGCACCACGGCCAACAGCACTTCGCGCGTGGGGGCATCAAGGTTGCGTCCCGAACCGGAGTGCTCGATCACGCCGAGGGTGCGCGCCCGCACGATCAGTGGCACGGCGTGCGCACCGTCGGTTCGGTCGTCGATGATCGATCCTGCGCGCACCGCTTCGTGCACGAGCTCGCTCGCCGCCGGCGCGCCGGCGAGGGCCGTCACCTCATCGTTCTCGATCGCGTACGCGTGCACCTCGCCGCGCAGGACGGTCGCCAGCTCGAGGGCGAGCGTCGCGAGGACTTCGCGGGCGTCGGTGGTAGCGAGGTCACCCGTCCAGCGCTGGAGCAGCGTCGCGCGCGCCGCGCCCGCATGGCGTTCGCTCACGTCGACGAACAGCACGACACCGCCGACGATGAGCCGACCGACGCGCAGCGGCGCCGAGCTCACCTCCATCACGCCATGAACGCCGTCATCGCGCTCGAAGTGGATCTCTTCGGCCCGCACGACCTCGCCACTCGTCAGCGAACGCGCGAGCGGCCAGTCGTGCATTGCCAGCGCACTGCCGTCGGGCCGCAGGCCGCTGTAGCGCCGGAAGCTCTCCGTCGCGGGCTCCTCGCCCCAGATCCTGGCCACCTCTGGATTGGCGTACACGACCTCGCCCTCGGCGTTGGCCACGATGACGCCGACCGGCCACTGGTCGAGGACGGCGGCGATGACCGAGTCGGGGACCGAGGCGGACCCGCCGGCGGGTGACGGCTCGGTGGCGGCAGCGTCATCAGGAGTGGCCACAGGCAAATCGAGGTTATCGGCCCAGCGCACATTGGGTAGTCGGCCTGTAGAGCGACGGGGCGCGACGCGCGGCCGAAACGTCGTGGATGCGGATGGAGACGATGGATTCGATGGACACCTACACACTCCCGGACCTTCCCTATGACTACGCCGCGCTCGAGCCGCACATCTCGGCTCGGATCATGGAGCTGCACCACGACAAGCACCACGCGGGTTATGTGAAGCAGGCCAACGCCACGCTCGAACGACTCGAGCAGCTGCGGTCCGACGGTGGCGGCGACGCGATGTTGCTCCGAGCGCTCGAGAAGTCGTTGGCCTTCAACGTGTCGGGCCATCTGCTGCACTCCGCCCTGTGGCCGTCGATGCGCCCTGGCGGCGGCGAGCTCGAGGGCGAGCTCGCGGCGGCCGTCGACGACGCCTTCGGCACCTTCGATGCCATGCGCCGCCAGCTCACCGAGGCCGTGTCGAGCCTGCAGGGCTCGGGTTGGGCCGCCCTCGTGTGGGAGCCGCTCGCGGGCCGCCTGATCGTCGAGCAGATCTACGACCACCAAGGCAACATGACGCCGGCAAACGTGCCGCTCCTCGTGATCGACGGCTGGGAGCACGCGTACTACCTGCAATACGCCAATGAGAAGGACCGCTACATCGAAGCGTTCTTCGAGGTGGCCGACTGGGGACAGGCCGCCCGTCGATTCGAGCAGACCCGTCGTCTTCCGGCGTTTGCCGACATCACGGCCCGCGGCGCCGTCCGGCCATGAGCCTCGACCGCAGCTCGCGTGGCGACGAGCGCCGCGACGCGGGCATTCGAGAGCGACACGGACCGTCGCCCGCCATCACACCGCGCGAGCTACGGCTCCTCGCCGAGATCGAAGACGGCATCCGGCTCGAAGACCCACGGCTCGCCGCGCGGCTCACGGCGGGGCGCCGAGAGCGGGTGCGGCTCCATCTCCGCGCCCACCGCGCCGTGCTGTCGCTGGTCGGCGCGCTCGGCGGCATGGTGCTCATGGTGCTGTGCTTCGCGAGCCTGCTCCCCGTCGCGCTCATCGGCGCCGCCATGTTCAGCGCGTCGATCGGTGCCCAGGCCCAGCCGGTGGCCCGCGCCGTTCGCCGGCTTGCGTGCCGCGTGGCGCGCTTGGGTATCGAGCGGCATCACCCGGGCGGCTGATCCCGCCGCCGAGCACGCCGCATCGCTCATCTGCCTCGCTGCACCCCACAAGGCCGGTGAGGGCGCATCGAACCGTAACGCACCGAACACCTTGGTCAATGTTTGTGTGATGGTACGAGGCGGGTAGCAGGCACAGATGGAGGGCGCGAACATGACTGAGGTGGGTCCGGAATCTGGTCAGGAGCTGGTGCTCGACACCCAACGGCACGGCGCTGCTGCGATCGTGCGGGTGCGAGGCGAGCTCGACGCGTACAGCGCGCCGAGCCTCGAGGACCTCGGCGCGAACCTGCTCGCCGACGGCACCAGCGAGATCGTTCTCGATCTCTCCGAGACGTCGTTCCTCGATTCGTCAGGCTTGCGGGCGATCCTCACGTTGCACCGCCGGATCGACAATGATCGGGGCGAGCTCACGCTCGGCAACCCCAGCGAGCCGGTGCTTCGATTGCTCGAGATCACCGGCTTGACTGATCACTTCACAGTGCGCCGCGACGCTGCGCACTGACAGCTGATCGACTGACACCCAGTCGTTCGTACAACTCGTCCGGTCGGATCATTCGTGAGGTGGGCAATGGAGCAGCACTCGACGTTGACCTCTGAAGTGGTGCGTCTCACGGTGCCGCGGTCGCTCGAGTACGTACGATTGGTACGGCTCACGGCCGCGGGGTTCGCTTCGAGACTCGGTTACGATGTCGAGGAGATCGACGACGTACGCCGCGCAGTCGACGAGCTCGCGAGCATCATCGTCGAGACGGGAACGGGTGGCGACCTCGAAGTGGGGTTCCGAGTTGCCGGCGGCGTGCTGATCGTCGAGGGCTCTGCGCCCGCCGAGATCCCGCCGCTCGTCGACGAGCTGGCCCATCAGATCCTCGCCGTCGTGGTCTCCGTGCACGACACCGGGCTCGAGTCCGATCGCGCGTGGTTCCGTTGCGAGAAGCCGCTTCCGGCGGGTGCGTGACCTATGGCGCCACGTGACGCTGAACGCGCTGCGCTGTTCGCGAAGTTCGTCGAGTTCCGAGCCACTGGCGATCGCAAGCTCCGCAACGAGCTGATCGAGGCGCATCGCTCTCTCGCGACGCACCTGGCCCGCCGATTCACCAATCGCGGCGAGCCGTTCGACGACCTTCTGCAGGTGGCGCAGCTCGGCATGCTCAAGGCAGTCGAGCGCTTCGACACCGACCGCAACCTCGAGTTCTCGACCTTCGCGACGGCCACGATCGAAGGCGAGCTGAAGCGCCACTTCCGCGACCGCACATGGTCGGTACGCGTCCCTCGGCGCGCGCAGGAGCTCCACCTCCGGCTCGGCACGACCATCGGTGAGCTGTCGCAACGTCTCGGTCATGCACCGACCATCCCGGAGCTCGCCGAAGAGCTCGGGGTCAGCGACGACGAGGTGCTGCAGGCGATGGAGGTCGGTGGCGCCTACCGCAGCGCGTCACTCGAAGCGAAGTCGGCCGACAGCCGCGAAGCGCCGGTGCTGGAGCGCACGCTCGGCCGGACCGACGTGGGCTTCGACGCCGCCGAGCACCGCGTGCTCGTCGACGAGCTCCTGTCATCGTTGCCCGAGCGAGAGCGCCGCATCGTCGAGCTGCGCTTCTACCAGGAGATGACACAGACCGAGATCGCCGAGCACGTGGGCATCAGCCAGATGCACGTGTCAAGGTTGCTGTCACGCACGCTCGCCGAGCTCCGGTCACGGCTCCAGGGCGTCTGATCGGCCCGGCGACAGCCGCGGTCCGCGCGGGTGTCACCCGCAACGACGCGGGGTACGACCGTGGTGAATGGCCACGGTCCTGCACCCTCCCGCCTCGCGACGGAACGCGGCACGATCGACGGCTCCGGCCGATGCTGCGCCACCGCTGATCCTGCTGTCACACCGAGGACCGGTCGGCTTCGTCGAGACCGAGACCGGTTGCCGCATGACGCGTGGCGGTGGCGGTCTCGTCACCGCACTGCGCGATCTCGTTCGGCACGCGCCCAACGCCTCGTGGATCTGCGCAGCGACGACTGAACCAGAGCGGGTCTTGGCCGCGGCCGGTCGACCGGTGCCGGCCGTGATCGGTACCGACGCGCAGTGCGATCTGCATCTCGTCGCGGTCGATGCCGCGGCGCACCACGACTTCTACGCAGTGATCGCAAACCCGCTGCTGTGGTTCGTGCAGCACATGCTGTGGGATCTTGCGACCGCGCCGAACATCACGGCGCGCGAGCTTGCCGCGTGGCGCGACGGCTACGTGCGTGTGAACGAGGAGTTCGCCCATCGGCTTGTGGAAGTGGGGCGGGCGAGCGAGCCGGGCACCGTCGTGATGGTGCACGACTACCACTTCTATCTCGTACCTGCGCTGGCCCGGGCCGCCGGCCTCGACCGCTTCCTGCATTTCTTCGTGCACATCCCGTGGCCGCATCCCGACGCCTTGCGCGTCCTCCCGCTCGAGATGCGTCACGCGATCGTGCGCGGGCTGCTCGGTGCCGATCTCGTGGCGTTCCACACGGGGCGGTACGCACGCAACTTCATGCTGACCTGTCAAGACCTGCTCGGCCTCGAGATCGACGAGAGCCGCAACACCGTGCGCTACGACGGTCGCGACGTAGCCGTGCGCTTCTATCCGATCTCGGTCGACCCCGAGTCGCTTCGCGAGCTTGCCGCGACACCGGAGACGGAACAGCACGAACGCGCGCTCGCGGCCACGCGGCGCGAGATGATGATCTTGCGCGTCGACCGCACCGACCCCGCGAAGAACATCCTGCGCGGCTTCCTCGCGTTCGATCGTCTGCTCGAGCTCCATCCCGAGCTCGCATCGCGAGTGACGTTCCTCGCATTGCTGCAGCCGAGCCGCCAAGACGTGCCCGAGTACGCCGAGTACCGCGCCGCGATCGAGAAGATCGTCGACGAGGTGAACGCGCGGCACGGCACGCCCGACTGGCAACCGATCGATCTGCGCGTCGAAGAGAACCTCGCGCGCGCGGTCGCCGCGTACCGCGACTTCGATGTGCTGGTCGTGAACGGTGTGGCCGACGGGATGAACCTCGTCGCCAAGGAGGCGCTCGTGGTGAATCAGCGCGACGGCGTGCTCGCCCTGTCGGAGTGCACCGGAGCCCACGAGGAGCTCGGGGCCGTGGCGCTGACGCTCGCTCCGTTCGACATCGAGCAGCAGGCAAACGCGCTCTGGGAGGCATTGACGATGCCGGCCGCCGAACGAGCGCTGCGCCACGCCGCCGCACTCGAGATCGTGGAGACGAACAACACGGCGAAGTGGCTCACGCACCAGCTCGCCGACATCCGGTCGTTGCGACCCGCCTGAAGGCGCGTCGTCAGTCAGGCGGCGAGCTGCAGGAGTGGCAGGATCTGCGCGGTGACCGCATCCGCGGCGCGGGTTCCGTCGACTCGCACCAGCTGGTTGCGCCGCTCGAACCAGCGCAACATCGGTTCCGTGTAGCAGCGGTACGCGGCCAGGCGGCGATGCACGGCGGCGCTTTCGTCGTCGCTGCGCCTCACGAGCCGGCCGCCGCACTCCTCGCAGCACGAGCGCGCCACGGCGAGCTCCGCGACGAACGGTCTGTCGCATTCGCCGCACACGAGCCGATCCGCGAGCCGCGCCGCGATGTGCTCACCCGGAACGACGAGCTCGATCACGAGGTCGAGGCCACCCGGGCCGAGCAGGTTGCACAGCGCACGCGCCTGCTCACTCGTACGCGGGAAGCCGTCGAGCACGAACCCCGCATCGGTATCGTCCTGGGTGAGTCGATTCCCCACGAGCGCGAGGACCAGCGCGTCGGGGAGCAATCCGCCGCGCGACATGGTCGCAGCCACTTCGAGGCCGAGCGCGCTGTCGTTGCGCACCTCATCACGCAGGAGGTCACCGGTGGAGATGTGCGGCACGCCGAGCGCCGCGGCGATGCGCGGGCACTGGGTGCCCTTGCCCGCGCCGGGTGCGCCGGCCACGACCAGACGCGTCCGCGCCGCGTGCCCCCTCGGCGCGTCGGAAACGGCGAGGGCCCGCGACTCCGCGGGCGGCATCGGTGGGC
>JADGOO010000069.1 GCA_017882905.1 Acidimicrobiia bacterium
GCTCGTGCGGTAGGCGGAGCCGTCGCCGTAGATCTGACGGCCCGTCAGATCTCGTCGATACACTCTGGCGCATGGTGACGATTCCGCCGATCGTGTCCGTCGACGACCACGTGATCGAGCCCGTCGACGTCTGGCAGAAGCGACTTCCCGAGGCCTATCGCGAGGTCGGGCCCCGGGTCGTGCGCCGCAAGCTCAAGGCGATGAGCTACGTGGGCGGCAACTTCTCCTTCGAGGAGGCCGGCGAGCACGACGACGGCTTCTGGTGCGACTGGTGGTACGTCGAGGACCTGCGCTACCCGATGACGCGGCTGTCGGCCGCGGCCGGGTACCCGCGCGACGAGGTCACGGTCACGCCGATCACGATGGACGACATGCGGCCGGGCTGTTGGAACCAGGCCGACCGGTTGGCCGACATGGACGTGAACAACGTGGAGGCGAGCCTCTGCTTCCCGAGTTTTCCGCGTTTTTGCGGCCAGGCGTTCTACGAGCGCAAGGACCGCGTGCTCGGCGACCTGTGCGTGAAGGCGTACAACGACTGGATGCTCGACGAGTGGTGCGGCGGCTCGAACGGCCGGCTGATCCCGCTCATCATCATCCAGCTCTGGGATCCGGTCGCCGCCGCGGCCGAGGTTCGCCGTAATGCCGCCAAGGGCTGCCGTGCGATCACGTTCAGTGAGATCCCGCCGTTTCTCGGTCTGCCGTCGATCCACGACAAGGACCGGTTCTGGGATCCGCTGTTCGACGCGTGCCAGGAGACGGGCACGGTGATCAACATGCACATCGGCTCGTCGTCGAAGATGCCGTCCACGTCGAAGGACGCGCCCGCTGCGGTGGGTTCGACGCTCACGTACATGAACGCGGCGATGTCGCTTGCCGACTGGTTGCTGTCAGGCACGTTCGAGCGCTTCCCGGATCTGAAGATCGCCTACAGCGAAGGCCAGATCGGTTGGATCCCCTACGTGTTGGAGCGGGCCGACAAGGTCTGGGAGGACAACCGGGGCTGGGGCGGCGTGAGCGACATCGTGACGCGTCCGCCGTCGGAGTACTACTTCTCCAACGTGTACGGCTGCTTCTTCGACGATCCGCACGGCTTGAAGAACCTCGCCGCGGTCGGGGAGGACAACATCACGTTCGAGACCGACTACCCGCACTCCGACAGCACGTGGCCGCACACCACGAAGGTCGCGGAGGAGATCATGAAGGATCTCACCCAGGCCCAGGTCGACAAGATCTGCCGCGGCAACGCGATCAGGATGTTGGGTCTCGACCTGAAGCCGTGACACCAGCCGGAGGTCGGCCCGATGTGACGTGATTCCCGCGCGCGGCGCCGTTACGCTCGCCGCCGGTCGTTCCGGGAGTGTGCGCGTGCGGCGGGTCATGGTCGTCGCGGCGGTTGTCGCCGCATCGGTGAGCGCATGCAGCGACGTGCAGCCTCGTCTGCATGTCGATGTGATCCAGCAGGCGATCATCTCGGCGAGTCACAGCGAGTTCCGTGGCGCGCGGCTCGGTGCCGCGCACTGTCCGGGCGGCCTCGTGCAGCGCAAGGGCGCCACGTTCACGTGCACGTTGCCGATCGACGGGCAGCTGGCGCACTTCTTCGTGCGTGAGTCCGACGCGCACGGCACGATCGATCCGGCGACGCCGGCACTGGTGGAACGTTTCGTGCTCGTACGCGATCTCGACACCGCGGTGGTGGAAGAGGTGCGCAACGCGGAGCTGCTCGACGTGACGGCGAAGTGCGGTTCGGGCGTGGTCATCATCTTGCACGGCGCACGCGCCGAGCGTTGCACGGCGACGTACGCACCGGGTGTGGTGCGCCACGTCGACGTGGCGGTGAGTGCCGATGCGCAGGTGGGCGCGGTGCACTTCGTCGAGGCGTTGCTGTCGACGTTCAAGGTGGGCGGAGAGATCTCGAACGCGTTGAGCGGCGCCCGAGGTCACGTGGTCTACGTGGAGTGCGGTGACCGCCAAGCGGTCTTGCCGGTGGGCGCGACGCTCAGCTGCAAAGGTGCCGACGCGCTGGGCGCGCCGCTGTTCCCGATCACCGTCACGGTGAAGGACCCCGCCGGCAACTACACGTTCACCCCGAACAAGTGATCAATGATCACGGCCAGAGGCCGCGGCTGTCGAGGGCGTCGGCGATGCGACCGAGCGCGAGCGCGAACGCACCGCGGCGCAGGCTCACGTTGAGTGATTGCGAACGGGCCCACACGGCGAGGAATGCCTGTTCGAGGAGCCGGTGGAAGCGGTCGGCGGCGATCGACTGCTCCCAGGCGAAGCCTTGCCGGTTCTGCGCCCATTCGAAGTAGGACGCGACCACGCCGCCTGCGTTGGCGACCACATCGGGGACGACGATGATGCCGCGCTCGGCGAGGATCTCGTCGGCGGCGGCCGTGGTGGGACCGTACGCGGCTTCCACGACGACCCTCGCGCTGAGCGAAACGGCGGCGTCGCGGTCGAGGGCGCCGGCGAGGGCGGCGGGCACGGCGAGCTCGGCGGGGAGGGCCCAGAGCTTGGCGGGTTCGGTGGGGTCGGCGAGCGGGAAGCCGCTGATCGTGCCGTGCTCCTTGACGTGCGCGGAGAGCTCGCTCACATCGATGCCGACCGGGTTGTGGATGGCGCCGCTGATGTCTTGCACGGCGACGATGCGCATGCCGGCGGAGTGGAGCAGGAACGCGAGTGGTTCACCCACCTTGCCGAACCCCTGGATGGTGGCGCGGCTGTTCGCGACGGGCAGCCCGAGCTGCGTGTACACGTTGCGCACGGTCATCATCACGCCGGCCGCGGTCGCGCCGGCGTGTTGGCGGGTGCCGCCGATGGCGAGCGGCTTGCCGGTGACCGACGCGTTGAGCTCGTGGCCGTTCGCGACGGTGATCGTGTCGACGAGCCAGCCCATGACACGACCATCGGTGTTGACGTCGGGCGCGGGGATGTCGCGGTCGGGGCCGAGCAGCGCCATGACCTCGAAGGCGTAGCGGCGGGTGAGCCGTTCGAGCTCGCCGGGGGAGAGGGACGCGGGGTCGCAGCGCACGCCGCCCATCGATCCACCGAAGGGGATGTCGAGCACGGCCGTCTTGAGCGCCATCGTGGCCGCAAGTGCGGTGAGCGTGTCGCGTTCGAGCTCCGGGTGGAAGCGGATGCCGCCGATCGCCGGGCCGCGCGTGGTGTCGTGCTGCACGCGCCACCCCGTGAACACGTCGACGCGCCCATCGTCGCGCCGCACAGGAACAGCTACTTCGAGCACGCGCTGGGGAGTGCGGAGCTTGGCCCGCCAGCGCTGGTCGACGTCGGCCAGCGCCGCGCCGTCGTCGAGTCGCGCGACGGTCTCGCTCCAAAGGCTCATCGGCTTGCTTCTACCCAGTGAGGGCCGGAGCCAGCCGACGCCACTGCTCGAGCGGAAGTTCGCCCCGGGACGACACGAGCACCTGTACGCACACGTGGTCGGCGCCGGCGTCGTGATGTTGACGGACGCGTTCCGCCACTGCGGCTTCGTCACCCCACACGACGATCGAGTCGACGAGGCGGTCGCTGCCGCCGTCGGCGATGTCGTCGTCGGTGAATCCCAGCCGGCGCAGGTTGTTCGTGTAGTTGGGCAGACCGAGATAGATGGCCATGTGAGCACGCGCGATCGTGCGCGCTTCGGTCGCGTGGTTCGAGAGCACGCACATCTGCTCGGGCATCACGAGCTTGCCGGCGCCGACGACGTCGCGTGCGATCTTGGTGTGCTCGGGCGTCTGGAAGTAGGGGTGCACACCGACCGTCCGCTGCGCGGCGAGCTCGAGCATCTTCGGGCCGAGCGCGGCGAGGCAGCGTTGCGGCTCGACCGTCGCCGGCGCAGCGAAGTACAGGCCGCGGTCCATGGCGTCGAGGTAGTCGCGCATCGCGGCGAGGGGCCGGGCGTAGGTGTGGCCGCGCACGCCTTCGACCATTGGCTGATGGCTCACGCCGAGCCCGAGCAGGAACCGATCGGGGAACGCTTCGCTCACGCTGCGCCAGCCCGCGTTCATCGTCATCGCGTCGCGCCCGTAGATGGTGGCGATCCCCGTCGCGATGTTCAGCCGTTGGGTCGCACCGAGCAGCAACGTGGCAGCCACGAACGGGTCGCGCCCGACGGCTTCGGGTAGCCAGATCGTGCCGTAGCCGAGCGCTTCGAGCTCGGCGGCGACCTCGCGCGCTCTCACGGTGGGCTGGGGGTCGAGCGCTCCGGTCCAGATGCCGACGCGTCCGAGATCCACGGGATGGGAGGCTAACGCGGTGTCGAATGCGAGTGGTCCGTCTGCGTCGGGCCGCCGTGGCTGCCTAGCCGACGTCCCAGAGGTGATGGATGGGGTCGTGGATGAGATACTGCGAGTAGCTGGCGATCGTGAAGTGGGCGCCGTCGCCGCGGGTGCCCGTTCGTTGCCACTGCGCCACCTCGACCGTGTCGAAGCGGTCGGCGAGCGCGTGGGCGGCTTCGTGCAGCTGGTGGGCGACGCTCTGTGGGTCTTGTTCGTTGTAACGATCCGTGAGGGCGGTCGCGTCTTGGTCCCAGTTCGCGTAGCGGGGGTCGTCGGTGTCGAGCATCAGCGCGAGCCGCTCGTCGTAGAGGCGGAACACGTCGCGCACATGGCAGGCGTACTCGAGTGCCGACCAGCGATCGCCGCGTTCCGGGCGGTGCGCCACGTCGGGCCGGGTGAGCACGACGGCCCACATCGCCGCGTTGGCGCGCACCATCTCGGCCACTGCCGCGGGTGCCACTCTCGATGCGTCGAAGCCGCATTCCGGGCACGGGCGCTCGAGCACCCAGGTCCAGTCCTTGCCGTCGGGCACGATCGCCATGCCGACACGCTAACGACGTCGTGTGACGGTGGCCGTGCGATTGCATACTGTATGCAGACATGGCTGCAGACCTCACCGACGACGTGTACTGGGATCCCTACAACCACGCCCAGCGGATCTCACCGTACGAGACGTGGCGGCGCCTGCGCGACGATGCGCCCTGCTATCACAACGAGCGCTACGGCTTCTACGCCCTGAGCCGCTTCGACGACGTGCTCCAGGCCTCGCTCGACACGGGAACGTTCAGCTCGGCGTACGGGATCACACTCGACGGCATCCCGATGAAGCCCGACATCCCGATGATGATCATGATGGACCCGCCGCAACACGATGTGCTGCGCAAGGTCGTGAGCCGCGCGTACACGCCGCGACGTGTCAATGCGCTCGAGGGCCGCATCCGGGAGCTGTGCGCGCAGTACCTCGATCCCTTGGTCGGGTCGAGCGGGTTCGACTACGTGCGCGATTTCGGGATGCGACTGCCCGTCATGGTCATCTCGACGTTGCTCGGCTTCCCCGAGGAAGACCACGACATGCTGCGTGAGTGGAGCGACCTGATGCTCCACCGCGAGGAAGGTCGCGAGGGCCCCACCGAGGAGGCGGCCGGTCTGATGGAGAAGACCTTCCGCTACTACCTCTCGCAGGTGGAGGCGCGGCGCGCCGACCCACACGACGACCTCATCTCTGCGCTGATCGAAGCCGAGTTCGAAGACCTCGACGGCACGGTGCGCACGCTCGACGTGATGGAGATCCTCGGCATGATCGGGCTGATCTCGAACGCGGGGAACGAGACGGTGGCTCGCTTGCTGGGTTGGGCCGCGGTGGTGCTGGCCGCGAACCCCGACCAGCGCCGGCTGCTCGTCGAGGATCCGGGCCATGTTCCCGGCGCGGTCGAAGAGCTGTTGCGCTACGAGGCACCTTCGCCGATCCAGGGCCGCTACGCCACGCGCGACGTGGAAGTACACGGCGTGACGATCCCGAAGGGCAGCGTGGTGGCGTTGCTCACCGGCTCGGCCGGACGCGATGAGCGCCAGTTCGTGAACGCCGAGCGCTTCGACGTGCAACGTCCGATCGAGCGGCACATGTCGTTGGGCTACGGCGCCCACTTCTGCCTCGGCGCTGCACTCGCTCGCCTCGAAGGCCGGGTCGCGTTGAGTGAGACGCTCGCGCGGTTCCCGGAGTGGAACGTCGAATCCGATCGAGTCACGCTCGTGGCCACCAACACCGTGCGGGGCCCGTCGTCGGCGCCGATCACCTTCTAGAGGGGCGGACAGATGGGCGATCCGCGGATCAGGCTCGAGTACGACGGGCCGATCGCGATCATCACGAACGCGAACGTCGAGAAGCACAACGCGTTCGATGACGACATGGACCTCGCGCTGTTCGAGGCGCTCCGGGAGATCAAGGCCAAAGGCAGCGAGGTGCGCGCCGTGATCTGGCGCGGCGAGGGCAAGTCGTGGTCGTCGGGCCGCGATGTGAGCGTGATCGGCACCAACGTCACGCCCATGACGCACCATGAGCTGATGACACGCGGGCATGCCGGCATCCTCACGGTCTTCGATCTCGACGTACCCATCCTCGTCGCCATCCAAGGCTGGGCGATCGGCGGATCGTTCCAACGGGCCTTGCTGTGCGACATCCGGGTCGCGGCCGAGGGCGCGCGCTTCATGCTCCCCGAGGTGACGCACGGCGTGATCCCCGACACAGGTGGCGTGGCTCGCCTGTACCAGATGTGCGGGCACGGGCTCGTCTCCGACATGGTGCTCACGGGGCGTGTGCTCTCGGCCGACGAGGCCCTCGCGCACGGCGTGGTGTCGCGCGTCGTGGCCGCCGATCAGCTCGACGCAACGGTGCGCGAGATGGCCGAGAAGATCGCCGCGGCACCGGCGGTCACGGTGAAGATGGCGCGGCGCGTGATCGCGCATCTCTCGGAAGCCGACGTGCGCGCGTCGATGGCCGACGAGCTCGTGTACCAGACCTTCATCAACAAGTCGGACGACATCGCCGAGATGCGCGCCGCGCGCGCCGAAGCCCGTACGCCGCACTACACAGGAAGCTGATCCAGCTTGAGCAGCGACGACATGGGCGCGACCGGGCTTCCCGAGCCGCCGGAGCACGGCACGTCGGCCCTTCCCGCCGGCACCTACGACGGCGTGTGCGTGTTCGTCACGGGCGGGGGCACCGGCCTCGGCCGGGCGATCGCGTCGGAGTTCGCTCGGCTCGGGGCCGACATCGTGATCGCGAGCCGCAAGCCCGAGCACCTCGAACAGGGCGAAGCCACGATCGGTGAGCTCGGCGCGCGGGTGCGCACCGTCGCTTGCGATATCCGCGAGCCCGAGCAGATCGCGGCCGCGTTCGACGCCGCGACCGAGGCGTTCCGGCTTCCGGGCGTGCTCATCAACAACGCGGCCGCGAATTTCCCGGTGCCGGCCGAAGACATGTCGCCCAACGCGTGGCGCACCGTCGTCGACATCACGCTCAACGGCACGTTCTTCTGCGCTCGTGAGTTCGCGCGTCGACACCTCGCCGCGGGCACCCCGGGCTCGATCGTCAACGTGGGAGCTTCGTACGCGTGGACGGGCGGCCCGGGCTTCGCGCACTCGGCCGCGGCGAAGGCAGGCGTCAAGAACCTCACTGAGACGCTCGCCGTCGAGTGGGCGCCGTACGGGATCCAGGTGAACGGGCTCGTTCCGGGGCTCTTCCCGCACGACGACATGACCGCCGACATCCGCGGCAACCTCGACCGGACGAACGACAAGGACGCGTGCCAGCCCGCGTTGCGCGTGGGGCGGCTCCGCGAGCTCGGGTGGGCGGCCACGTTCCTCGCGTCGCCGTACGCACGGTTCATCGCGGGACACACCCTTGTGGTCGATGGTGCGAACTGGCAGCGGCGCGCGCTCACCAATGCGCCCGTCGTGACGGTGCGCGAACAGATGGGCAAGGGGCCATTCGGGTCGTGAGGCGCATGTGGTGAAGCTCGTGCGGCCCACATCGGGTGATCAGGTGGCGCGCCACATCCGCCGCCTCATCGTCGACGGCACGTTGCGCCGCGGCGATCGCGTCCCGCAGGACGAGATCGCAGCCGAGCTCGGTGTCAGCCGGATCCCCGTTCGTGAGGGGATTGTCGCGCTCGACCGCGAGGGCTGGGTCACGCTCGAGCCGCACCGGGGTGCCTTCGTGCACGGTGTCGACGAGCCGTGGGTGCGTGATCACTACGACATCCTCGGTGAGCTCTACGGGCTCGCGGCGCGGCGTGCGACCGAGCGGGGCAATCCCGACGATGTGGCGCGACTCGTTGCACTCTTCAAGGAGCTGCAGCAGGCACGCGACGTCGAGCTGTTCGACGCGATCAACGAACGACTGCTCGTCCATCTGCTGACGATGGCTCGTGCGCCCAGGATCCGCACCGCGCTGCGAGCAGTCACGAGCGTGGTGCCGGGCAACTTCTTCGCGCAGGTGCCGGGTTCGATGGAGGTGCAGCGGCGCGGCCTGAGCCCGGTGGTGCGAGCGGTGACGGCCGGCGACGGCGACGAGGCGGCCGGTGCGTTGCGGGTGCTGCTCGCTCGCCAGGGTGCCGCCGTCGTGGCGCTGCTCGACGCGCGGCAGGTGCTCGCCGATCCGTAGCTCGATCGGCCACAAGATCATCCAGATCCTGACATCGCCCCTTGGGGTTCTGGTGCGAACGCGTGGCCACGAGTGGTGCACGATCCCAGTGCGGCTCGAGTCGGACTGTGCGACACTGAACGCGTGGGAGTTGCTGTTGATGTGGTCGTTACGAGTCGGGTCGGCGGGCGGGCGAGCGCAGCGCGCCGCCTCGGTCGCCTGGTCCGCCATGAACCATGGCTCCTGGTGTGCGCCGGCGCCACATGGGCCGCGGGGTCGATCCTCGTAGCGATCCATTTGCTCGGCAGCACGGGCATCCTGCGCGACTTCTCCGTGATCCACGCCAGTGGCAACGGCAGCGTGACGAACCTGCGCGAGTTCGGCGTTGGTGTGCCGAGCTCCGCGCTCAGCCACGCCGACTCGGTCGCGCTCGTGGTGTTCGGCGTCGCCGGCTCGCTCTGGATGCTGCGCCTGGCCCGACGCGCCGCCGGCTACCGCGTGGGTGTCGTGCGCGGCTTCTTCGCGCTCGCCGGCTTCGCGCTGTTCGTCGCCACCGGTGCGATGCACAAGACGGCGCAGCGCACGCACTCGGAGCGCTCGATCCTCGAGTCGCTGATCTCGGTCTGGTGCTTCGTGTTCGTGGCGACGGCGTTCGTCGTGCAGATCCGCAGCTGGTCGTCGATCGACCCGCACGTGCGCGCGGTGGGCTTGGGCTGGTCGATCCCCAAGCACCTGCTCGCGCTCGTCTCGATCGGCGGCGGCCTGTGGATCGCGACGGCGTTGACGGCGCGCTGGGCCGATCGGGCGGTCGCGGGCGAGCGTCAGCTGCCCTTGTAGTTCGGTGGCCTGCGTTCGGCGCGCGCCGCGCCGAACTCCTTGAAGTCGTTGCTGCGGCTGGCGAGCTCGAGTGCGAGCGCTTCGTCGGCGAGATGGCGTTCGAGATCGACGGTGAGCGCGCGGTGCGCGAGCAGCTTCGTGAGGCCGACGGCAACTGTCGCCGCGCCAGCCAGCTCGAATGCGAGCGCTTCGGTCACGGCGGCGACGTCGGCGACCGGTACGGCGCGGTGCACGAGACCCCACTCACCGGCCTGCGCGCCCGACACCTCGCGGCCGAGCAACAGCATCTCCTTGGCGCGGGCCACGCCGATGAGTCGAGGGATCAGCCACGACGCACCGGAGTCGGGCGTGAACCCCATGGTGGTGAACGGGGCGCGCAGCCGCGCGTCGTCGGCCACGACCGCGAAGTCGGCGGCGAGAACAAGATTCAGGCCGAGCCCGATCGCGTAGCCGCGCACGGCGGCGACGATCGGTGTCTGGGTCTCGAGCATCGTTGGGATGAGGCGGTTCACGTGCCCGCGCATCTGGCGCTGCGTGGCGCCGATCCGCGGCTTGTCGTCGGTTGTGCCCCGCAACGAGAGATCGAACCCTGAGCAGAAGTGGTCGCCGGTTGCGTCGAGCACGATCACGCGCGCGGCATCGTCGTTGCCTGCGACCTCGATGATGTCGGTGAGGGCGTGCACGATGTCGTCGGTGATCGCATTGCGACGCGTCGGCCGGTCGAGCGTGAGGCGTAACACGCCACCCTCGTGCGTGACGAGCAGACCGTCGGGGACGGCGGGGTAGGGCTTGAGCATCATCGCGACGTCACGCTTCCATGTCGGCGAAACGCGCGACCAACGCGTCGAGGAGACTGGCGCACGTGGTCGCGTCGCCGGGAGGGTCGGGGAGCCGCACGGGGCCGTGCTCGCGCGACGGCAGAAGCACGGTGGCGTGGCCGGGTGTGGTGGTCTCGCCGCGCTGGTTCTCGCCCCACACATCGAGATCGACCGCCGGCCGGTCACCCTCGGCGAGGTAGCGGCGGGTGACGCGACCGCGCATCCAGTGCGTGTCGCCCACGTAGTTGAAGCGTCGGAACTCGCAGTCGAGCTTCCACAACCAGGCGTCGTCGCCCATCCAGTCGGTGCACAGATGGATCAGCCAGGTCTCGCGCATGCGGCCGTAGTCGTAGATGGCCGGGTTGCCGGCGCGCCGCGCCCATTCCGCATCCCAGTGCACGCGCTGTTGCACGTCGGGCACGTTGAGATCATCGGGGCGGAAGAAGCTGGGCACCTTGCGGCGCTGCTGGTACCCGAGGCGCAAGGGCTTCACGCCGTAGAGCCCCATGCCCATCCCCACGTGCCAGCAGACCATGTCGGTGACGCGCAGGGGTCCCTTCACGAGTGGTCCGACTTCGTCGCCTTCGACCACGTCGTCCCAGTAACGCGGTTCGTTGCCGCGGCGCCGCTCGGGCTCGGCCGCGTAGGCCGCGTCGATGCGGGCGAGCTCGTCGTCGGAGTACGGCCGGATCTCCACTTCGTCGTACTTGCCGCGTGCCTCGGCTTTCGTGCGCTCGGTGCGGATCATCAACCGGAGCTGCGCGCTCAGTGCCACGTCGGGTGCGCGCGCCGCGAACACCTCTCCGGTCCACTCGTGCACGGCGCGCTCTGCGAAATCGGACTGCTTGTCGTGCACGCCCACGAGCGCGTTCCGGCGCCCCACGCGCATCCCCGGCCGCAGCGGGTGCCACCACTCA
>JADGOO010000003.1 GCA_017882905.1 Acidimicrobiia bacterium
AAAAAGGTAGTCGATGATCATCGGGCCGGTCCACGCCTGAGTGACGCCCATGAACGTCTCGGGACCGGGATCGTGGCGCGGGTCGTAGTAGACGAACTGCGTGCGGTCGTTGTCGTCGACGTTGTAGCCCGTCCACGCGCGTGCCGAGGCCATGATGTCGGCCTGCGTGTATTGGTTCACGCCGAGGGTGAACAGCTCCATCAGCTCACGGGCGAAGTTCTCGTTGGCCGTGCCCGCCGTGTTGTACGCCCCGTCGAGGTAGAGCAGCATGGCCGGTTGCAGGGCCATTGGTTGCGTCAGCGCGTCGCGGAAGTTGGCCATGGCGTTGTGACGGAACAACGAGTTCTGGTCGAACATGAGGTTCATGTCGCCGACCTTCTCGTTGGCCGAGCAGAAGTGGCCGTGGAAGAAGAGCGTGAGCTTCTCCTGCAACGGTTTCGTCGACGTCGCCATCCGGTCGAGCCACCACTGCTGGAGCATGTACTCACGCTGCCAGTCGGCCATGTTCGGATCCGTCATGAACGCCGGCCGGTCATCGTTCGGGTTCACGACATCGTCGAGCAGCGCGTCGACCGTCTGATCGATCGGCGTGCCAGTGAGCGCTTGCGCCTCCGTGTAGGTGGCGCCGAAGCCGGCGCGCCGCATGAGGTGCGCCACGTCATCGAGTGTCGGCACGAATCCCCCCTTCGCGAGACTTGACCGGTCTCGTGCCGCGTAGATCGGCCGCGCGGCGCTCGCGCCTTGAGCGGGGGTGGGGTTTCTTGAGGTGCCGCGATCGGCGGCGCGGGGCGCGCTACGGCAGGCCGGCGCCGGGCACGTCGACGCGCGCCGCTTCGATGCACCCGCTCATCAGCTCGACCGTCTTGGCCGGGTGCGACGAGCTTGCGGTGCATACATAGAGCGTCGAGCGGTCGGCGCCGCCGAGCATGCACGCGAACGCGCCGCGGTCGCCGGTGGAGATCTCGTCGAGCACCGCGCCACCTTCGGCGACGCGCAGCACCCGGTTCGAGAGCGGGCACGCGAGCCAGATCGCGCCCTGCGCGTCGAGGCAGATCCCGTCGGGCACTGCACCTTCGAGCTGGGCCCAGAGGCGCCGGTTCGACAGTGTGCCGTTGACGCCGATGTCGAACGCCGTCAAGCGGCCGCCCATCGACTCACCGACGATCAGCGTGTTGCCATCGGGAGTGATCACCATGCCGTTCGGGAACTGAAGGTCGTCGGCTTCCACTCGGGGAGTGCCGTCGCTCGCCACCGAGATCAAGTTCGTGGAGCACGGCGTGGCGCGGTTGTCGAGATCGAAACCGAAGTTCCCGATGTACGCGCGGCCGTCGGCGGCGACGACCATGTCGTTGCAGTGGAACGGTGCGAGGGCGTAGAGATCGGCGACGGTGGTGAGCACGCCGCCGTCGACGCGCAGCAACCTGCGGTCGGTCATCGACACGACGAGCAAGCGTCCATGGGGATCCCAGCCGAGCCCGCTCGGTTGCGCAGCGACCTCCACGATCGTCTCGGTGGCGCCCGATTCCGCCAGAGCGACCACGCGATGTGCGTGCATGTCGGAGAACCAGAGGCGGCCGTCGTGCCATCGTGGCCCTTCGCCGAACGCGAGGCCATCGAGCACGGTGCTGAGCTGCGCCATCGCGGCGACGCTACAGGTCGTCGGGCAGGCTCGGACTGATCTCGTCGAGGTTGCGGTGGGCCGACTCGGGCAGGAACGGCACCACGAGGAGCGCCGCCACCAACGTGCCGATCGTGGTGAGTGCGATCGAACGGCCGAGCCCGCCAAGCGGGTCGCTGAGCGCGCCCGCCATCAGCAGGCCGGCCACCGATCCGAGCACACCGATGAGGCCGATGAAGCCATTGGAGGTGCCTCGGGTCTCGGTCGGGAAGAGCTCGGTGTTCAGCACACCGATCGCGATGAAGCCGCACGACAGCGTGAGGTCGCCGATCGCCGACGCGATCCACAGGACCGGTCCCGAGCCCAGGTAGAACACGGCGCGCACGACCGCACCGATGGCGAGCGCGGTGGCGGCCACGGGTCGCCGCCCGTAACGTTCGGCGAGGCGCCCGGCGAGGATCAGGCCGATGAAGCCCGGCACCGCAGTCGTGACAGCGCGCAGCACCACGATGCCGAGGTGCGAGAAGTGGTGCACGTCGGTGAGGTACTTGTTCGTGAGCTGGGCCGACGGCGCGGTGAGCAGGTTCGTGAGGAACGTCGCGGCGGCGAGGAGCCAAAAGCGCGATGCGTACTGGCGCCCGAAGACCTCGCGGAGGCGGCCGCGCTCGATGTTCGAGGCGGCGGTGCGCTCGTAGCGACTCGATTCGACGAGCTTGCGGGCGATGGCTCGATTGCAGATCACGGCCGCCGCGCTCAACAGGAACACGAGCCGCCAGGCCCAGGTGAATCGGTCGCCCAACGGGAAGAGCAGAACTGTGAGGGTGAATCCCACGCCACCGGTCAGGGCGAGGATCGACGTGGCGTACGCGCGCCCGCCTTCGGGTGCCTCTTCGATGGCGGCGATGCCGGCGGCGATCACGGCCGCCGCCGACGCGCCGCGCGTCACAGTCTGGGCCGCGGTGAAGATCGCCAGGTTCGGTGAGAGGGCCGACACGAGGTTGGCGGCGGCGACCCCGACCAGCGCGACCAGCACCACTCGGCGCCGTCCGATCCGGTCGGCGAGGGCGCTCGCGAACAGGGCGACGAGCGCGCCGATTCGCAGGATCGCGAGTGACACGCCGAGCGTGTCGTCGCTCGAACGGAACGAGTGAGCGATGTCGCTCGAGAACTGGCCGATGATCGACGAGCCGAACGTAGCGATCGCGATGGCGAATCCCGCCGTCAGGAGCAACGTGGCCTGCTCCCGGGTGAAGGGCACCGCGGGCAGGAGCGGGACGGCCTTGGGGAGCTCGGGCTCTTCGTGACCCTCGACGTCGGCCTCGATGACCTTGGCGGTCCAGTCGACAACCCGCTCGTAGTGGAGTGCGACGAGCGCTTCGACCACGCCGCCGAAGAAGGGCAGACCGAGCTCGGTCTCGGCTTCGATCTCCACCTCGGTGGCCGGCGTGTCGTCCCCGGTCGCGGCCGCGGCGGGTTGCGCGCGCATCGTGAGCACGCCAGCCGTGGTGGGATCGTTGCGCACCGACGTGGTGAACGTGCCGTCGGGTTCGCGTTGCGCGCCGAACCGTTCGACCAGCAGCGACTCGACCTCGGGGACCGCGCGCGCGACGCGGACGAGCGCCAGGCGCTGCACGTGCGGCATGCTAGGCACCAACCGCGCAGACACGGAGGAAGGTCACAGTGACTCAGCTCAAGATCGGCGACAAGGCTCCCAACTTCTCGTTGCCCGACCAGCACGGCAACACGGTGAAGCTGTCGCAGCTCAAGGGCCAATCGGTGGTCGTGTACTTCTATCCGAAGGCCGACACGCCCGGGTGCACGACGCAATCCTGTGCCGTGCGCGACGCCCGCCCGCAGTTCAAGAAGATCAAGGCGGCAGTCTTCGGCGTGTCGCCCGACGCCCCGGCGCGCCAAGCCAAGTTCGACGAGAAATACGAGCTCGGCTTCCCGTTGCTGGCCGACACCGAGCATGCGATGGCCGAGGCGTACGGCGTCTGGGGCGAGAAGGTGAACTACGGCAAGAAGTACATGGGCATCATCCGCAGTGCCTTCGTGATCGACGAGAAGGGCAAGATCGCCGGCGCGAAGTACAAGATCAGTCCGAAGGACACCACGAGCTGGGCCCTCGAGGTGCTCGAGGGCCTGAACGGCTGACGTCGGTGCGCGCCCGGTTGGTCGTCGCCGTCGTGCTGTTCGTGGTCGGCATC
This sequence comes from Acidimicrobiia bacterium, assembly GCA_017882905.1. Classification (GTDB taxonomy): domain Bacteria; phylum Actinomycetota; class Acidimicrobiia; order IMCC26256; family PALSA-610; genus Chersky-683. The sequence goes on from JADGOO010000003.1 coordinate 3,826, forward strand.
GTGTGGATCGGCCAGGGGGTCGGATGGATCCATGGCTCGTTCATGACGGGTGAAGCCGTCTGGGCGGTGATCGGAGCGGTCGCCGTCCTGTTCGCGCTCGCGCTGCTCCGAGGGGTGCAGCGCGAGCGTCGCGACTCGGAGCCTCGAACAGGCACGTGACCGGCCGGCGAGCGCCGACCACGAGCGTCATTGTCCGGCGGAATCGCGCAGCACGTTGATGTCGTAACGATTCGACGGCACCTTGATCGCACGGTACGAGCCGCCGCCGACCATGGTGATGTCGAGGACGTCGTTCCCGCTCGCGTCGAGCTCGCTCATCGTGAGCCCGCCGAACGGGAGGGGCCGGCCCCACCCGATCACGTCGTGTCCATCGGGGTCGAGACGGAAGCTGCCGAGACAGCAGCTCGCGGCGCTGACCGGCGATACGGAGCTGAAGACCGGCTGGGCGGTGTGCGCGGTGAAGTTGATCGCGAACTCCACGGCGCGGGCCGGGAGGAGGGGTGTCGTCTGGTCGTCGAACACGCTGATGTCGCCGTTCGGCAGGTAGCGCGCGTCGTGCTGTTCCGAGATCCCTCCGTACGAGTCGTTCGTGATCGAGATGATCGTCGCGCCGTCCTTGTTGGTCGGTGTGCCTCCCATCTTCCACAGGAGCTTGCCGTCGCTGCGCCGGATCTCGTAGACGGCGTTGGCATGGCGCAACGAAACCAGGATGTTGCCGTTGCGGTTCACGTCGATCGAGTTGCAGTGGAACACGTCGTAGGCGCCGTTCTGAAGACCCACAGTCTCCGTGGTCTCGGTGCGCGGGTCGATGTGATCGCTGGCTCGCCACTGCCACACCAGCTTGCCGCTCGGGTCGACCTCCTGGATCAGACAGTCGTACATGCTCGAGTTCGGGCCCGGCGTGGGCGTGCCCTTCACGCCGGTGAGATCCACCCCCGTCTTGACCGCATACGACAAGAGGAGGTGGTTGCCGTTGGGGCGCGTGTAGAGCTCGTGCAGGTCGGTCGGCGAACCCACGGCGCTGATGTTCGTGCTCGTGCCGGTGTCGAGGTTGTATGCCGTGTAGTGGCCCGACGGGTCGATCCCGAAGCCGACGTTCGCGCTCTCGAAATCGGCAACCTGATCGTGGCCGAGCGAGGAGAGGTTCACCGACGACTGGTCCCGCGTCTTGCGATACCAGACGGGCGTGCCGTTGGTGTCGAGGATCATGGCGTACGGCGATGTGCTCGCCGGTACGACCGTGCCGCTCAACAGGTACCAGCCGGGCGTCGGGCTCCCCGCGCTCGGATGCCCGACTGTCAGCGGCGGGAAGTCGTGAGGGAGGCAGCGGATCCAGTACTCCGTCGATGCGCCGTGAGCGTCGGTCGCGTTGATCACGATGGCCTGGTTCTCGGCGACCGAAACCGAGTCACTCTGCGACGCCGACGGCGACGTGGTGACTGGCGAGGTGAGCTGCACGGTTCCGCCGGGAGCTGCGGTGATGTCGACTGTCAGCGCGTTGGCGCCGCTCGCGCACTGCACCACGTAGTCGTACGTCGAGGGCGCGAACGCAGGGCTCAGGCTCAACGGCGACACCGACAGTGCGGCCAATGGGCGTACCGGAGGAGCGTGCAACGCGACGAGCTTGGCGGTGGTGGGTACGTAGACGACCGACCAGGCCATCGAGACGCTGGCCAGCGCTGCACCCGGCGCGGCGGGACCGAGATCCCAGCTGCGCACGACGTGGAGATCCGACTCGGCCAGCGCGATGGCGGCCACGTGTGCGGTACCCGACACGACCCGGCGGGCTGACACGAACAACAGGCCGTTCACCGACACCGCCGCTTGCGAGTAGGCCGGTCCGCCTGCGTCGTTGACGGCCGCGCCCTTCGCCGCGGCACACGTCGTAGCGCTGCAGCCGGCAACGTCCCATTCGTACATCGAGCCGTTGGCGTTCGTTGCGAAGGCGTTGCTCCCGTCGAGCACCGCGGGCGCAAGGAACGCGCCGTCGGCGTCGCTCGCCGGCAGCGTCAGTGTGTGCTGTGGCGCGCACGGCGGCGTGGTGCACCCCGAGGCGGCGAACTGCACGATGCGATCACCGGCGGGCACGTACACCGAGCCGTTCCCGTCGATCGACGGCGCGGCGGTCGCGAACGCGGTGGGCAGCGTGCCCGTCCACGCGATGTTGCCCGACCCCTCGTCGAACGCGGCGAGCCTGCCGGTGCTGCCCGAGCGCGCCGCGTCGAAGACCACGCCGCCCGACGTCGACGGCCCCACGCCTGTCGCAACCGCGCCGGTCACCCCGCTCCACAGTGGGGAGCACGTGCTCATGGCCGATGTCGTCGTGCAGCTCGTATGGCCGGCTGCGTCGAACGCGTACAACCGATCCGCGCCGTTGGCGAACACTCGTCCACCATCGACGACCGGCGGCGTCGCAGGCGCGACGGTCGTACCGAGCGTCGCCTGGAACACGGGTTGGCAACGGAACCAGATCGGGTTGCAGTTCCGAACACCGTCGATGTCGAAGCCCACGAGCACGGGATGGGTGGCGCCGGCAGCGACGAGGAACACCGTGTTCGATGCTTTGTCGACGAACGGCACCGTTCCCGCGGTCGAACCGGTCGGCAGCGCGCCCGCCCACACGACGCCACCACTCTGCTGATCGAGCGCCGTCAACGTGCCATCGCGGGTGACGAACAACAGCCCCTTGCCGGTCACGATCTGCGCGGTCGGCGCCGCGTCGAAGATCGTCGACGGCACGAGGGCGGTGGCGCTCGACGTGGTGAAGCCGCCCTCGAGCGCGGTTCCGTTGCGCGCTATTCCGCCACCCCAACCGAGCCAGTCGCAGCCGGAGCACACCACCGCCAGTACGGCAACCATCGCGACCAGCGTGGTGTTGCGACGACGTGACATACCGGCACCTCCGGGTGCGCGCAGGCGCGCGAACCGTGGGCCCAGCATTACGAGGGTGCTGACCAACTCGTCAACAACGCCTCACCAATTCGGCGCGAATCGCTCGATCACGGTTCGGGGTCGCGGACGATGAGCGCCAGGCGCCCCTCGTTGTCGGCGATGTCGAGCCGCTTGCTGCTCGCGTCGTGGGCCACCAGCGCCGCCATGAGTCCGGAGCGCGGGTACCGCCGGTTGCCGCCCGGGAGACGCAACGAGGGGATGAGGCCCGATCGCGCCCAGCGGGCCAGCGTGTGCGGGGTCACGCCGAGCAGGTCTGCGGCTTCGCGCGGCGTGAGGAGGTCCATGGGCCCTGATCCTCGCCGAACGCACGATCAGGCTGAAGGGCGCGGGGCGCGGTTGTGGCGGATCGCGCACCAGGGGCGCGTCGCGATACGGCTGAACGCTGCGAAAAGGTACGAAATGCTGCGCGTCGCGCGCGGTCAGGCTCCGATCGCGTGATAGCCGCCGTCGACGTGAATGACGTCGCCGGTGGTCGCTGGGAACAGATCCGACAGCAATGCGACGCACGCCGCGGCCACGGGCTCTGCGTCCTTCACGTTCCAACCCAACGGCGCGCGGTCACTCCACGCATCTTCGAACTGCTCGAAGCCGGGGATCGACTTCGCGGCGATGGTGCGCACCGGTCCGGCGGCCACGAGGTTGACCCGGATCGAAGCCGGTCCGAGGTCACGGGCGAGGTAACGAGCCGTCGACTCGAACGCAGCCTTGGCGACGCCCATCCAGTCGTACACGGGCCACGCCACCCGCGAGTTGTCGAAGTCGAGCCCCACGATCGAGCCGCCCTCGTGCATGAGCGGGCGGCACGCGACCGCCAGCGACTTGAGCGAGTAGGCACTCACCTGCAGTGCGATCGCCACGTCGGACCAGGGCGCGGTGAGGAAGCCGCCACCAAGGCACGATTCCGGCGCGAAGCCGATCGCGTGGAGCACTCCGTCGAGACGGCCGCCCACACGTTCGGCCAGCGCTGCGAGGTCGTCGTCGTCGGTGACGTCGAGCTGCACGATCTGCACATCGGCCACCGGGAGTCGGCGCGCGGCTCGTTGCGTGAGACTCATCACGCGCCCGAACGACGTGAGGATGACCTCCGCGCCCTCTTCTTGGGCGCGGCGCGCCACGGAGAAGGCGATCGATGCGTCGTTGAGCACTCCTGTGACGAGAATGCGCTTGCCGGCGAGCAACATGGCCATGACGTCTCCTAGAGCGGTCCGTTGGCGTGCTTGCGCGGCCGGATGCGGTCGCGTTTGGTGTGGAGCGCCGCGAACGCCGCGGCAACCGATCGTCGAGTGTCGCCCGGAGCGATCACGTCGTCGACGTAACCCCGTTCCGCCGCCCGCCACGGGTTGAGGAAGGCCTCGTCGTAGTCGGCGTCGGTCACGCCCTTGCTGCCGAGCAGCTGCACGGCGGGCGCGGTGCCCATCACGGCGATCTCGGCGCCCGGCCATGCGAAGCAGAGGTCGTTGCCGATGCCGCGGCTGTCCATCACGATGTGCGCGCCGCCGTAGGCCTTGCGCATGATCACGCACACTCGAGGCACGGTCGCCTCGCAGTACGCCTGGACGAGCTGCGCGCCGTGGCGGATCATGCCGCGCCATTCGAGGTCGCGGCCGGGTTCGAACCCCGGCGTGTCGACGAGCGTGAGCAACGGCACGTTGAACGCGTCGCACCACACGACGAACCGTGCGGCCTTGCGCGACGCGTCGATGTCGAGCGTGCCGGCGCGCACGCACGGCTGGTTGGCAACAACGCCAATGGCGCGGCCGTCGAGGCGCCCGAATCCGATCACGAGGTTCGCGGCGTGACGCGGGCGCAGCTCCATGAACGAGTCGCGGTCGAGCACGTCGTCGATGACGACGCGCACGTCGTAAGCGGCGGTCGGAGAGCTGGGCACCACGCTCGTGGCCCGCAGGCATTCGCGCGACGCGGGATCGTCGCACGCCGTGCGGGGCGGGTCACCGAGATGATCGGCGGGGAGATGGGCGAGGAGATCGCCCACGGCACTGCGCAGCTCGAGCTCGTCGTCGACCACGAGCGTCGCCACGCCCGACGCCGATTCGTGCACGCCGGCTCCGCCGAGGTCGGCGCGCGACACGTCCATGCCGGTGAACGACGCCACTGCGTCGGGGCCGCTGACGTAGGCGAACGCGTCGGCGGTCATCACGACCGCGTCGGCGAGACCGAGGAGCAGGGCCGGGCCGGACAAGCATGCACCGACGACAGCGACGACGGTGGGCACCACGCCGCTGGCCGCCACGAGCGCGGCCGCGATGCGTCCCCACGCGTCGAGCGCCGGCAGCCCTTCGTGGATGTCGGCGCCGCCGGTGTCGAGCACGAGCACGACCGGAACGCCGCGCTCGGCCGACAGCCGGATGCCCTGTGCAACTGCCGCGCCCCCTCGCGCCGTGATCGCACCGTGCCGCTTGCCGCCGGCGACTGTGCACCACGTGACCGGTCGGCCGTCGAGCTCCTGGAGCTCGATGCGGGTGGCGTCGTCGGCGCGCCCGGCGACGAGGAGCGCGGGGTTGCTCAAGATGCAGGCGCGACGATGATCGACGCGTTGTGCCCGCCGAATCCGAACGAGTTCGACAGCGCTGGTGCTGCCGCGACCTCGCGCGGCGTGCCGTGCACCACGTCGAGCTGGATCTCGTCGCCGATGCGGGTGAGGTTCGCGGTAGGCGGCACGATCCCGTGTGCGATCGACAAGAGCGCGGCGATCGCCTCGACCGCGCCCGCGGCACCGATCATGTGGCCGGTGACGCCCTTCGTCGACGTGACGGGCGGTGGCGCCTCACCGAACACCTTGCGGATCGCTTCGGATTCGGCTGCGTCGTTGAGCGGGGTGGAGGTGCCATGGGCGTTGATGTGCCCGATGGCGGTGGCGTCGAGGCCGGCGTCATCGAGCGCGAGCTGCATGCACGCCGCCGCGCCCTCGCCGCCCGGCGACGGCGCCGTGATGTGGTACGCATCGGCGTTGCGGCCGTAGCCGATGAGCTCGCCGTAGATGCGGGCACCGCGCGCTTCGGCGGCATCCCAGCGCTCGAGCACGAGCGCCGCGCCGCCTTCGCCCATCACGAAGCCGTCGCGGTCGGCGTCGAACGGCCGCGACGCATGTTCGGGATCGTCGTTGCGACCCGAGAGCGCCGTCATGCGCGCGAACGCCGCGATCGCCGTCGGCGTCATGCACGATTCCGCGCCCAGTGCCATCACCACATCGGCACTGCCGTGGCGGATCAGCTCGGCTGCCTCGCCGAGCGCATTGGTGCTCGCCGCGCACGCGGTGGCGATGCACAGGTTCGGGCCGCGCCATCCCAGCTGGAGCGACACGAGCGCGGAGGTTGCGTTCGCCATCATCATCGGCACGAGGAACGGGCTCACCCGCGACGGACCCTTCTCGAGGCGCGTCTGGATCTGCTCTTCGAGGGTGATCAGACCGCCGATGCCCACGCCGGCCACGACGGCGCTGCGCGCCGGGTCGGCGCCGATCGCGCCGGCGTCGGCGAGCGCGTCGGACGCGGCCGCATAGCCGAGCAGGCTCACGCGGTCGAGGCGGCGTGCTTCCTTCGCCGATACGTACGGGTCGAGATCGAAGTCGGGGACTTCGCAGCCGATGCGGACCGAGAGATCGGACGGGTCGAAGCGATGGATCGTTGCCGCTGTCGACTCGCCCGAGCACAGGCGCGCGAAGAAGCTCTCGGCGTCGAGGCCCGCGGGGCTCTTGACGCCGATTCCCGTGATCGCGACACGCATCCTGCCGCGGTGATCGGTGGCGCTCATGGAGCCTCCTGTCAGTTCACCTTGCCGAGCACGAGATCGACGGCCTGGCCGACCGTGGCGACACCCTCGAGGTCCTCTTCGGGCACCGAGATGTCGAAGCGCTCTTCGAGGCCCATCACGAGCTCGACGAGGTCGAGACTGTCGGCGTCGAGATCTTCCTTGAAGCGCGCCGTCTCGACGACGGAGTCGCCGTCCACGGACAGGACCTCGACCGCGACCTCGCGCAGCACCTGGAGTGCCTGCTCGCGTTCGATCATGTGTACAACCTCCGCAACTGCAACGGCGATGCCGTCGCCCTCGTCGTCTTGTGTGCTCGCAACCTAATGGCCCATGCCGAGTCCGCCGTCGACCGGGACGAGCGCCCCGGTGACGTAGCCCGCGACGGGGGAGCAGAGGAAGGCGACCACGGCGGCCACCTCCTCAGGCGTCCCGAAGCGCCCGACGGGAACCTGGGCCCGGAGCTGCTCGCTCCATTCGGCCGGCATCTCGTCGGTCATCGCCGTCTCGATCGGGCCGGGCGCCACCACGTTGCAGGTGACTCCCCGTGTAGCGAGCTCACGCGCGACGCTGCGCGTGAGCCCGAGCAAGCCGGCCTTGGCCGCCGCGTAGTTCGCCTGGCCGGGTGCGCCGAGATGACCCGACGCTGACGACACGTTGACGATGCGTCCGTACCGGGCCTTCATCATCGCGGGCGCACAGCGCCGGATCGTGTGGAACGCGCCCGACAGGTTCGTATCGATGACGCGCTGCCACTGGTCGTCCTTCATGCGCACGAGCAGGCCGTCGGCCGTGATGCCCGCGTTGTTCACGAGCACGGTGACAGGCCCGCAGGCCGACTCGATCTCTCGGCACGCGCCATCGACCGACTTCGCGTCGGCCACGTCGCACTGCACGGCGTGCGCGCGGCCTCCGTGCTGCTCGATCGCCGCAACGGTGGAACGCGCGCCGGCTTCGTCGCCGCCGTAGCCGACCGCAACGATCGTGCCCGCGCCGGCGAGCGCGCCCGCGATTGCAGCTCCGATGCCCTTCGAGGCGCCGGTGACGAACGCGACGCGCGCGTCGGTCATTCGCCTCTCCATTCGATGAGTGCGCTGGCCCAGGTCATTCCAGCACCGAACCCGGAGAGCAGCACGCGATCGCCCGGCTTCACACGACCGTCGTCGACCGCTTCGAACAGCGCGATCGGGATCGACGCCGACGACGTGTTGCCGAACCGCGCGATGTTCACGAGGCAGCGCTCGGGCGGGATGGCGAGGCGTGCGGCGGCGCTCTCGATGATGCGGATGTTTGCCTGGTGCGGCACGAACCAATCGACCGCCGACGCGTCGGTGCCCGCGCGCTCGAGCGTGACTCGGGCCGACTCGACCACGGCCCGCACGGCACGCCGAAACACTTCCTGGCCTTGCATCTTGAGGTAGTGCCCGCGCGCTTCGACAGTGGCTGCGCTGGCGGGCAGCCGCGACCCACCCGCGGGCACAGCGAGGATGTCGGCCGCGCTGCCGTCGCACCCGAGGTCCCATGCGAGCAGCGAGTCGTTGTCGGACGCGCTCAGCACGGCCGCGCCGGCGCCGTCGCCGAAGAGGATCGCGGTGCCGCGATCCTCGGGGTCCGTGATGCGCGACAGCGTCTCGGCGCCGATCACGAGCACGTGGCGCATCCCGGACCGGAGCATCGCCGCGCCCACGACGAGCTCGTACACGAAACCGGAGCACGCCGCGTTGATGTCGAAGCTGCCGCACGACAGGCCCAGTCGCTCGCCGACGAACGCACCCGTGTGGGGGACCGGTTGCTCCGGAGTGACGGTGGCGACGATCAGCAGATCGATGTCGCTCGGTGTGAGGCCGGCGCGCTTGATCGCGGCGGCGCCGGCCGTGCTCGCGAGCGTGGCGGTCGATTCGTCGGGGCCGGCGATGCGCCGCTCCGAGATGCCGGTGCGTTCGACGATCCAGGCGTCGTTCGTGTCGATGAGCCGCTCGAGGTCGGCGTTCGTGAGCCGTTGCTCGGGGAGCGCGACACCCCAGCCCGTGATCGCCGCCCCCGACGCGAGCGCGCCCATCACGCGGCGCGGAGCCAGGCCACTGGCTCGCCGGTGCGCAGGCGTTCTCCGGTGTCGGCCAGCACTCCGATCAGCTGGCCACGGAACGGGCTGCAGACCGCGTGCGACGACGCCGGCCCTTCGATCACGCCGATCTGGTCGCCTGCTTCGAGGAGCACGCCGCTGTACACGAGGGCCGTGAGCCGGAATCGGCCCACACCGGGCGCCACGATCATGCGTTCCGGTATCGACATCGCCTCGCCCGCCAGGTGGCGGGTCGCTCCGGCCAGCACTGCGGTCATGCGAGTCCTTCTTCCAGGCGGGCAAGGTCGTCGGGTGTTCCCACGCCGATCACTCCGACGTCGGGCACGGTGCGCTTGGCCACGCCCGCGATCATCGCCCCGTGGCCGATCTCGGCGAGCTTCTCGGCCCGGCACGAGCCGACGAGCGTCTCCATGCTGGCGCGCCAGCGGACCGGTTCCGTGGGGTGGCGCACGAGACGCGTGCGCCAGCCTTCGCCGTCGTCGTAGGCAACGGCATCGCCGTTCGACACGACGGGCGCGGTCGGCCCGTGGAGCTCCACGCTGGCGAGCGCTTCGGTGAGCGCGGCGGTGGCGTCATCCATGAGTGGCGTGTGGAACGCGCCGCCGACCTTGAGCGGTGTGGCGCGGCGAACGCCGAGCTCGCGTGCTCGGGCCATGGCGGCGTCGAGCCCCTCGGGTGTGCCGGCGATCACGATCTGGCCGGGTGCGTTGTCGTTCGCGACCCAGCACTCGAGACCGGCGCACGCCTCGGTGGCCTGGTCCTCGGTCCCGCCGAGCAGCGCGGCCATTCGGCCCGGGTGCGCGTCGGCGGCGCGTTGGGTGGCTTCGGCGCGCCGGGCTGCGAAGCGCACTCCATCGGCGAGGGAGACCACGCCGCTCGCGATGAGCGCGGTCACCTGCCCGAGCGAGTGGCCGGCGAAGGCGACGATCTGGTGGCCGTCGAGGCGTTCCTTCGCTGCGTCCCAGGCGATGAGCGACGTCATCAACACGGCGAGCTGCGCGTCTCGGGTGCGAGCGAGCTGTTCGGCCGGAGCGTCGAGAATGAGCGTGGCGAGCGGCTCGCCGAGCGCTGTCTCGGCCGCATCGACCACGGACCATGCCCGGTGACCCTTCCACGACCGAGCCATGCCCGGTTCCTGGGTTCCCTGTCCGGGGAACACGACGGCGACGCGCACTCGACGATGACCTCTCGGCTGGTTGGGGTCTGCAACGGATCGAAACGGTGGGGATCGAAACGGTGGGGCTCGACGGCTGGTCGGGCCGATTGCTCGTTGGACCCACGTCACCGACCGGCCGTTACACAACGAGCCTGTGGCGATGACGTCGGCGCGCGGGCCCGACCTGCGCATCAGTCTGACCAGCGCGGCCGGTTACCGCCGGGTACTGGACGCGCAACGTACCGTGACGGCCGTGGACGAGCCCCAAGGCGCGAACGACCCGCTGGCCGCCGCGTTGGCCCGCCTCCCACACCGACCGCCGTTCCGTTTCGTCGACTCGCTCGACCGCCTCGAGGCAGGTGTGGTCGCCGAGGCGCGCTGGCACATCACCGGCGACGAGGCCTGGCTCGCCGGGCACTTCCCGGGCAACCCGGTCGTGCCGGGCGTGCTGCAGCTCGAGGCGCTCGCCCAGACGGGTGCGGTCGCGCTCCTCGCCGATGAGCGGTACACCGGCAAGCTGCCGCTGTTCGGCGGGGTGGAGGGCGTGCGGTGGCGGCGCATCGTTCGGCCCGGCGACACCGTCGTGATGCGTGTCGAGCTCGAACGGCTGAGCGGCCGGGGCGGATGGGGCCAGGCACGCGCCGAGGTCGGCGGCGACGAGACCTGTCGGGCCCGCCTGTTCTTCGTGATCGCCTGATCGCCGGTTGCCGCTCGGCGCCGTCGGTGCGTTCAGTCGCCGTCGGAGTCGTCGAGCTGCTTCAGCGCTTCGAACTCTCCGGTCGGTGACTCGCCCGGCGTCACGGGCGCGAGCGCGGGATCGCCGGGCTGTGGCTCCGGATCGAGCCCGAGCAGGAGGCGTGTCTCGACCTCGTCGTCCATGCCCGTCTCGGCGCGAACGTCGCGCGACGGGCCGAGCACGATCATGACGAGCGCCACGACTGCGCCGCCGACGAGCACGCCGGTCCAGAACCCGAGCACGCTCCCGAGGTTACCGGTGCGCGGATGTCGCTCCGGCCATGGCAACATGAAGAAACCAACAACACGCCCGAGTGGTGGAATGGCAGACACGGCGGACTCAAAATCCGCTGCTCGAAAGGGCATGAGGGTTCGAGTCCCTCCTCGGGCACCAGGTCAGAGCGTTATCGCGGTGATCGCTCACCGAATCGTGATCACGGCGTGATCACGGCATGATCACGGGCGCTCGTTTGCTGCGCGCAGCCGATACGTCGCGATGCAGTTCGCGGTGGCGAATAGCGCCTCCGCAAGTTACGAGGACTCACCTAACAACGACGTGACGATGATGGACACGGTAGGTCAGGAGTTCGATTCGACGGTCGTCCTCGCGGTCGACGGCCGGTCCGGTCCGGTCCCATGCTCCCGGCGCCGATGACGCTGGCGCCCGGCGAGAAGACGATCGGGTTCGTTGTCGTCGAGTTGCCCCCGACTTCGACGGTGGCGCTGTTGAAGTCGACGGTCGACCGCGGCCTCGGTGACACAGGCGAGTGGGCGATCTGCGCGACTCACAACGGACATTCAACGCAACGGTCTCGCCTCGCTCCTGACGCTGTTCGGCAAGTGTCGGCGGCCTCGCTTCCGTCGCGATGGCCGGGGTCACGATTTCTTCCTGGTCAGGCAGCTCGGATGGTCGCGGCGACTGCAGTACCGAATCGTCGCTCGCCACTCGAGTAGACCGGGCACGCGAATGGGAACGTCATCGCGAGGCCCGGCGGACAGAGGTGCAGGCCGGTTTGCGGGCCGGTGACGGTACGGACCGCGATCAAGTGATTGGTGCACCCGCGAGCGCGCGTGTCGCCGGTCTGGCACGGCAGGTAGCCGGTGTAGATGCCTTGGTTCGAGACGGCGTTGCGGGCGCTGTCGTCGACGGTGACGTTCGGGTACTGAGTGGCGAGTTGGGTTTCGATCGCGATGATGTTCGTGACGGCTTGGTCCCAGGTGGGGTCGGCGATCGGAGGGCCCGCGATGAACACGAGGTGTGCGCCGGTAGCTGAGACTTCCTGGGTGATCGTCGTGAGATCGGCGGTGTACTGGGCGTAGTAGGCCGGGGTGTCGCGCACCGTCCCGGCGCACAGGTTCCCGACTGTTTCGACCGCGACGACGGTCGGACGGAATGTCGCGAGGTCCGACGCGACGCGCGGGAGCCAGTCGCATGGGGCGTAGCCGGGATAGGCGGCATTCAGGACGCCCCAGGTGCGCAAGTGCTGGACGGCTTGGCCGCTCGATTCCCACATGATCGAGTCGCCGTAGATCAATGCTCGTCGAGCCGGCACCGCGTCGGCGGCGGTCGCGTGTGCGCCGGCGAGGCCGCAAGCCGCGGCGAGGGCAGCGATGATGAGCCGGCACCTCATGAGCCCGAACGCTATTCGTGGATCGTGACCCTGGGCAATGTCACATGGGGCGCCTGGCGGGGCACCCATCAGGGGAGAGCGCCGAGGCGCTGCCAGGCATCACGCTCAAGGAGTTCCTCAAGCGTGCGCTCGCCGGCGCCGTCGTCCTCGCGACGCGGCCCGATCGAAGTCGACTCCCCATTAGTGCGTTGTGGCAGAGCGAGGTCGCCTCTCGGAGGCCACAGACCACAGCGCGAGACCCTTTGCTCGTGGCATACAGCAAGTCGTCAGTCACCGCGATCCGGCAGCCGTGGTCACGGCGTGGTCACGGGCCCTCCAGTGCACCGGGCGTGGTTGAAGATGGTTGGATCCTCTCGGCTGACAACTGTCGTTTGCCGGATCATCCGGCCTCTCTGCCACCGCCGATTCGCCGCTGTTCATCGCCGTGCTTCGGAATCGTGGCAATTCCAGTCTCGCCGCAGTGTGCTTCCGACGGCTCTGAGCGCGAAGCGCGCACGGGACGGTCAGGACGCGACGCGATAGCGGACGTAGACCGCACCATTGGCGAACCTTCGCTCGTCGAGGAGCTCAAGGTCAGCGCGCGTGTCGCGAGGAAGCGCCGACTTGCCCGCTCCGACGAATACAGGACAGATGAGCAACTGACACTCATCGACAAGCCCGGCCCTGAAAGCGTGCGCGGCGAGGTTCGCGCCTCCCACGGTGAGATCGTTGGCCGCGGAAGCCTTCATGTCACGGATGGCGTCGGGGTCGAAGTCGCGCTCGAGCTGCGTCTTGGCGGTCGACACCTCATGCAGGGTCGTGGAATAGACGACCTTGTTCGCAGCCTGCCAGACGTGGGCGAAGTCGCTCGTGAGTTCCGACTGTGCGGCCAGGGCGGGGTCGGTCTCCCAGACGGCCATCGTTTCGTACAGACGGCGACCGTAGAGATAGGTGCCGGAGGAGCGCACGAGGTCAGTGATGAACGCGAAGAGGTCGTCGCTGGGCGTGGTCCAGTCGAAATTGCCGTGCGAGTCTTCGATGTAGCCGTCCAGGGAGACGTTCGCGATGTAGATCAGCTTGGACATGCCGCCGTACCTGCTCGGCGAAGATCACCGTGGGCTCGACAATCCCGCCTGCGGATCGGCTGACAGCGCGACCATCGTGATCGCGCGAGCTGGCTCAGTTCGCGCAGACTGCCGCGCGTCAGGGCGGTCCTGAGCTCTGCGCCCATCATGTGCGAGATGAGGTCCAGGACGATTCGGTCGGAAGGGTCACGTCGCCGTAACCGTTCGCTCGGGCGCTGTCGAGCCGCAGCTCGAAGAGGATGTAGCGATCTGCAGGATCGTAGGACGCGGCTTCGGCGGCTACGGCGCGCGTCGTGTCGTCGGTCACGGCGAGACCTTCGCCGGTGACGTGGAACTCGCCCCCGGTGCCGGCGTTGTCGGGCACTCCGCTGTGCAGCGCATAGCGCTTCCGATCGCGGATGTCGGCGGCCTTCGGTGACGTCGGCTCCGTGAACACGTAGAGCCCCGACGGTGCGACGATCGCCGACACCGGATGCACTCGTGGCGAACCGTCGGCGCGAATCGTCGCCAGGTATGCGGGCGCAGCCGCGAGCCGCGCCGCTCCGAACGCGGCAAGCTCGCGGTTGCGCGCCGCGAGCTCTGGCCAGGTGATCGTTGCTGTCGCGTGTGCCATCCGCTGCCGCCCTCGGTCCTGGGATTGACGGTCCCGTGCGATCGCAATCCTGCCATGGCGGAACAACGCGATCCGTCGCGGCAAGCCGTCAGGCGTCACGCCAGAGTGTTGTCGTCTCGTCGTCCGCGGCTGAGCTCGCTGTTGAGCACCGCACCCAGCAGCACCACGTACACGACGAAGTAGATGGCGAGCATCCCGATCACCGCGCCGGCAAACGCGCCATACACGGCGGTGTACTTGCTCGACGTGGCGACGTAGACACCGAACCCGGCGGTGACGACCGCCACGCCGACAGCCGACGCGAGCGCGCCCGGCGCCAGCGCCCGCACGCCCACGTGCGCGCCGACCGAGAATCGGTACAGCGCTCCGACCGCGGCCGTGATCGCAGCCAGTCCGACCGGGACGCCAAGCACGGTCACGACGGCCGGCAAGTGGGCCAGCAGCACGGGGAGCACCACCGCGCCGAAGCCGAGCAGCACCACGACCACCAGCGCGCCGACGAACGCCCGGCCGCGGGCTTCGACGTAGCGCTGTGGCGGTAGCCCGTACGCGACCCGGATCGCGCCGTCCAAGTGGTTCATGCCCGCCGACGCGCTCCACACCGCGAGGACCAAGGAGACGACGAAGCCGACCGACAACCCGGCGTGGTCGGTCTCGGCGACGCGCGTCAGCTGCTCGGTGAGCAACGAGCCGAGTGATCCGGGCACACCACTCGCCAGATTGCCGAGATCGGTCGCCACGCGCTCGGGGCTGACGAACAGTCCGTACAAGCTCACCACCGCGATCGCCGTCGGGAAGGCGGAGATGACCAGCCAGAACGCCGCGCCCGACGCGGCCAAGCCGACGCGCTCGGACGACTGCTCGCGCAGCAGCCGAGCGGACAGGCGCAGGGTCTCGGCGACTCTCGGGTGCCGTTCGAGGTCTTCGTCGGCCTTGTCTCGCCAGCGAGTCGCTCGCACCGCCCGAGAGGGTAGCGAACCCGCCACCATCGGCTTGACCCGTTGTCCGGCGAGCATGGAGGCTCGAGCGATCGTCGGTGAGAGATCGGGAGCTTCGCCATGCCGCGTCTGCGCCAAGTCAGTCGAGCCGAGGCAGCTGCGCCGATCATCACGACGATGTACGACCGGCTCTTCGGAGACCGTGATCCCGTCGCGGAGCCCGGCACCGCAACCGGAACGAGCGGCGATTGGTGGCCGACGTTCGCGAACGTGCCCGACATCCTCGAACACGCAGTGCAGGGATTCGGTCTGTATCAGAGCCCGCGTCGCGTTCTCGACCCCGTGCTGCGTGAGCTCGGGCAGGCTCGCGCCGGATGGGCTGTCGGCAGCCAGTTCGTGTTCTCGCAGCACTGCAAGTCGTTGCGGGCGCTCGGCGTGACCGAAGACAGGATCGCGGCTGTCGGTCACTGGCCGGCGGCGACCTGTTTCACGGACCTCGAGCGCTTCGTGCTGGCTTTCACCGACTGTCTCGTTCTCGATCGTGGCCGCGTGCCCGACGAGCTGTTCGCGGCGCTGCGCGACCCGCTCGGCGACGAGGCGATGCTCGAGCTCACGTACATCACCGCGCTCTACCTCCAGCACGCGGTGATGTCGAGAGCGTTGCGCACCGAGTGGGACGACGTCGACGAGCGCGTGGTCGAAGTCGCCGGCCCCGACAGCGACAACCCGCCGGTAGGGCTCGACATCGCGCGGCCCGAGGACCGCTAGCACCAACGCGGGCCGGTGAGCACCTCAGGCGTGATACAACCGCCCGCATGAGATTCGGACTCGATGTCGCTCAGCAACGGATGCCGTGGTCGGAGGTCGCGTCGCGGGCGCGCTTCGCCGAGCAGCTCGGCTTCGATGGCATCTGGGGCTTCGATCACTTCCAGCCGATGTACGGCGAAGGGCCGGGGGAGTGTTTCGAGGGCAACACCACGTTGGCGGCCTGGAGCGGGATCACCGAGCGCGTCCGCCTCGGTTTGCTGGTCACCGGCATGACGTATCGACACCCGTCGGTGTACGCAGCGGAGGCGATGACCATCGATCACGCCTCGAACGGACGCCTCGAGCTCGCGTATGGCGCGGCCTGGTTCGACAAGGAACACCATGCGCTCGGCATCCCGTTCCCCGCGTTGAAGGACCGCGTCGACGCGTTCGAAGAAGCCGTGCAGATCGTCCGTGGCTTGCTCACCACGACCGGCTTCACGTTCGAAGGCCGTCACTTCAGCGTGCACGACGCGACGCTGCTGCCGCGCCCAGTGCAAGAACCGCACCCACCGATCTGGATCGGCGCACACGGCGAGCAGCGCATGATGCCCATCGCGGCGCGGTACGCCGACGTGTGGCACTGCTTCGGACCGCCGGAGTACCTCGCCGACAAGTCAACCCGGATCTCGCAGCACGCCGAGGCGGCCGGGCGCGATCCGTCGTCGATCCGGCGCGCGGCGTCACTGTCGATCGAAGCCGATCTCGATGGCGTCGAGCGCACGATCGAGCAGTGGGATCAGCTCGGCTTCGAGTATCTCGTGTGTGGCTGGCCGGGCGAAGGCCGAGAGCTCGTCGAGCAGTTCGCCACGCGGTTCCTCCCGACGCAGTAGCGCAGGCGACGTCGCCGCCTCAACGCGCTCAAGCATCGGGCGCCGGGCTGCCGATGACACGGGCGCTTCGACGTCCACATAGGGGGAACATCAACATGACAGCTCGTACTCGATCGCGCGCGCCGCATGGGGTCAAGCGCCACGCCACGGCGATTCGCGCAGCTCTGGTTGCTTCGGTCGCATTCGCGATCGCGGGCGCCGGCGCGACGATCGCTTCGGCCGACATCGCGCACACGAGCTGCGGCTCGGTAGCGGTAGGCGCGAGCTCAGGTTGGTGCGGTCTGTATCCGGGCAACGCGGTCGACAACGTGCGAGAGCTCGGACAAGTGAGCGTCGACGCCAGCGGAACGATGCTGACGGTTCAGACAGCCGACGCGGCAACGGGCGTGATCCCGGCCACGTCGTTCGCCTGCTTGGTCTTCACGCCGCCGTCGCAGATCACGCACCGGCTCCAGCGCCAGCAATGCGCTGCGGCCGGCGGAGTGTGGTTCCCGATGGCCGGTGGATCGCAGACCATCGATCTGACGGGCTACCCGCAGTTCGTGAACGCACAGTTCACTGTGCAGGTCGCCGCCAACCAGGACGCGAACAACTCGAACGGCGACGCCTTCTACAACAACATCGCGGCGAGCACCGTCACGGCAGTCATCTCGCCCAGCTAAGCGGGCGCGAGCGTGTCGCCGACCCGCACCATCCCGGGCTCCACCACGAGTGCGCCCACGGCGAGGCGGCCGCCCCGGTCTCGCTTGATCGTGCGCAACACATCGAGGTCACGCTCGACGCCACCAGGTTGCGGACGAGTGATCATCACGCACCGCCCGATGCGCATGCTCACATCGAGCACGGCGCCGCCCAGCTGCATCCGGGAGCCGACCATCGCGTCTTCGTCCTCGCCATCCAGCTGCACGTTGGCGCGGAACCGTCGAGGATCCCACGCTCCGATCGTCGTCTCGGAAACGAGCGACACCCGCGCGCGGCCCGAATCATGGAACACTCCGCCGGCGCCGTCGAACGGAGCCCACGCGCTCGCGGCCTCGTGCTCGAAATCGACGGGGTTCTCGTAGCGGCGGGCGAAGTCGGCATCGGCGGAGCGCAGCATCACGCGCCGGCCCAGCCAGGCCGAGAGCGCATCGTCGTCTCGCGCGATCGAGCCATCCGGCAACGTGATGTCGATGCCGCCGTCGTCTCGCAGTCGGGCCGACGCGAACAGCAGCTCAGGGACCCGACGGCCGGTGAGCCCGAAACCCGTGCCCACGTCGAAGAGCGCGTAGCGGCGATCGCCGTCGAGACCCGCGCTCGTGACGGTCACCGCGTCGAGTCGTTCACCTTGCAAAGACTTGACCGGGTATCGCCACAGCTCGAGCACCTTCATCCGGACCGACGCCACGGTCCGCGCCGCTGCCACAGCAATGAATGCGGAGTCGCTTACTGCTTCGCCGCGAGCTTCTCGAGGTCGCGCCGCGCGTAGCGGTTGTGCCAGAACTCCTCTTCGAAGACGGTGTAGATGCACTCCTGCAGCGGGCACCTGCCGTTCTCGAGCACGTCGATCGGACGTGAGAGATCGGTCATCGTCACGTCGGCGAGATACGCACGCAAGCGCGCCGCGCGATCCGCACGCACCGCGAGAGCATCAGCGACCGACGGCCGCAGGTCGTCGTCGAGACCGGGCCACGGAAAGTCGACAGAGCCGCTGTTCGGCAACCCGATCGGATGGAAGGGCTCCCCGAGAACCGGCGCCGTGAACCACTTGTCCATCGCGAAGACGAGATGGCGCAGCGTCTGGGCGAACGACCACTCATCGCTGACCGACTCGTGCAGCGCGCCTTCCGAAAGGCGTTGCGCGGTGGAGACCGTCATCGCCCATTCGTCTTCGAGGGCCGCCCAGGCGGCCCGCATGCCCTCCGGGTCCGAAGGACGCAGCATCCCGCGCAGCGGATACCACGGATCGTGCTCGTTCACGTAGGCCGTCACATCCACACCGTTGATGACCACCGCGTCGACCAGCGCGTCGATGTCGACGTTCACCAGCCACGCGTGGCTGATTGTGACGTCGGTGAGGTTCACGTCGCGGAAGCGGGCGCCGCGCAGGTCGGCGCCCCAGAACACGGCTCCAGCAAGATCTCCCTCGAACTCTTCCGGCATCGTTCCTCCTGTCGCGTGGCTGCCGTTCGGCGGGCAGTCTCTCGCGGGTCTGCAGCATGCCGCGGCCCTGTCGTCGGAGGCTCGATACCCTCGTCCTCATGACCGATGTCGAGGTGTTCGTGGATCCGAGCTGTCCGTGGGCATGGATCACGTCACGTTGGATGAAGGAGGTGGCTCCACAGCGCGACCTCGACGTCACGTGGCGGTCGTACTGCCTCGAGATCCGGGACGACTACGGCGTAGCCGCGACCATTCCTGAGCACCGTCGAGAAGCGGTGATCGCCGCACACGCGGTGTCCCATCGGATGCTGCGGATCTTCGAAGCGGCGAGGGCGCAGTCGGGCGAAGCAGCGGTCGACGCCCTCTTCGCCGAGTGGGGACGCCGGTTCTTCGTGCGTGGCGCGACCCTCGACGACGCGCTCTTGTCTGCGTGTGTGCGTGCCGGGGAGATGGATCCGGAGCTCGTCGGCGCGGCCGATGACGATCGGTGGGACGCCCCGATCGTCGAGTCGATGGAGGTCGCGTATTCGTTCGGCGGACCGAAGACGCAGACGCCGACCATCGTCGTGCGGTCCGATGTCCCCCACGGTTTCAAGGGCCCGGTGATGGCACCGGCGCCGACGGGCGACGCCGCGGTCCGGCTCTGGGACGCGATCGAGGTGATCGCGCAGGAACCCGGCTTCTTCGAGATCACACGGCCCCGCAGCAACACGCCGCGCGTCGTGCAACCCGACGAGCGCTAGCTGCTCAGCCGGCGGGTCCGAGGCGCGCGACCGCGTCTTGGCGAGTCTCGAATCCGCGGATGTCCGCGACGCGGCCGCGTGCACAGGTCATCACCTGCCACCTGTCGTGTTCGACCTTGGTGCCGCTGCTCGTGGAAGTGCCGGTGACACGAAGGTGCACGAGCAGCTTGTCGGCATGCACGGCGATGTCGACCACGTCGGCGCGACGTCCATCCATTCGGCCCCGCTCATACCACCGCAGCACCTGGCTCCTGTTCCGACACGACGGGTTGGAGTCCTCGGGCGCGCCCCAGGTCACGTTCGGATCGAGCAAGTCACCGAAGTGCTCGAGGTCGGCCGATTCGAGCGCCTCGCGGACCTGCACCGCGAGCTGCGCCATCGAGCGATTCGGTTCGCCGGTCACCCCGAAAGCATGCCGCATCGAACGCCGCCGGTCGTCAGTGCAGGTCCGGACCGGGAACTCGGCGACCGGAAACGAGCTCGACGTCGATCGCGACGACCTGTCCGTTGCCCAGTGGCGCCCACCGGGTGAGGAAGGGCAGGTGGTCGACACGGTCGGGCCCGACGACTCGGGCGCGACCCGTCACGATCACACTCCAGCCGTTCGTGAACGCGGCGTCGAAGTCATCGACCTCGAAGGCCACGACGGCGTCGTGCAGCGCGGCGTTGAGCTTGGCGCCCTCTCCGGTACGGATGAGGATGCGGTCGCCGTCGAAGTGGAAGTTGACCGGACGCACCGTAGGCATCGCGCGTTCCGTGAAGACCATGCGTCCGACTGGCTGATCGCGCAGCAGGGCCAGGCACTCGTCGCGGGCGAGGATCTCAAGGCCGTTGCGGTCGAGGTCCATGGAAGGCGATCTTCGAGGAGCGCCTCGCGGGGAGGGTAGTGCCGAAAGTCCCTCCGTCGGGGGCCATCTGGCCGAGCGCACCGCGATGGTTGCCGAGGGACCGCGACGACCGTATCGTCATTGCGGCGCGCACGTGGGTGGGCGCGGGTCGGGGGTCTCGAGATGTCGCGTCGTGTTCTTGCCCGCTGGTCGATCGCTGGGGTCTTCTCCGTAGCGCTGCTCGGCGCCGGGGTCGCACACGCGGCCGACTCGCCGAGCACGTCCTCCGTTCCCGCCACGTCGATGTCAACGTCGATGGTGCCGGCGAGCGTGCGTGCGACGACGACCGCCGTCTCGCGAACGACGGTCGCGACGTCGACCACCGTTCCGGTGCCGTCGGTGCTCGTGCCCACCGCGCCGACGTGGCATCTGGAAGGGCAGCACAGTGGCGTCGAGCACTTCGTGATCAGTGGCGGCGAAGGCTGCGCGTTCCTGAACCACCATCTCGTCGAGACGATGATCCTGACCGACGGCACGGTGTGGCAGCTCCGCGAGCATTACTGCGGCATCATCACCAACATCAACGTGTGGTCGGGGGCCGGCACCGTGCTGATCAGCGCGCCAAACGGCACGCTCACCGGCTCGTTCCGGCATTCGGCGCGGCTTCCGAGCCTGGGTGTGCCGTATCAGCTCGACATCGCGTCGGGCACGGGAACGTATGCGGGCGCGCATGGCTCGTGCACGCTCGATGACCACCTGCAGTCGAAGGTCTTCGGTGTCCAGGAGCACCATGGCTCGTTCTCGTGCGATCTCTATCGCTGATCGCTGAGCGACGTCGTCCCCGTGTTCGCCGGCCGCATCGAGCTCGCATTGGTCACTGCGGATCCGAGCTAATGCTTGCGCCGATCCGGCTGAGCTCTCGGATGTCCGACAACCCGGGAGCCGCACGGCTTGCCCGGACCCGTTCCGGGTCACCTGCAGAAACGTGCGCGACGTGGCGCCGCAGGATCAAGCGCAACACTCAAGGTGACGATGAGGGTTGCCGATTCTCGGTTTGGGCTGGCCGATGCGTGCACCCGGGCGATTGGGTACAGCGAGTAAGCCGGAGGATCAGCGATTGTGACGTTCTCGTACCGTCGGGCGCGCCGGGCGCCACATGTCGTACAGTCCAGCGGCATCGGCAAGCACTGTCGTGCCGTGTCTACCGACGCGTCGACCACGCGCCCGTCTAGGCAGCGTCCTAGATCGCGGCATCGAGGCAGTCGTCGCACGGCCTGCCCTTCGGTGCGTCGGCGCCGTCATGCCAAACCGTTCCGTGTGCGA
>JADGOO010000070.1 GCA_017882905.1 Acidimicrobiia bacterium
GCCGGCTTGGTGATCACGGCGCTGCCGTCGGCGTCGACCTCGGCGATCGGATACGGCAGGTCCCAGGGATGGGGGATCGCCCACCAGTCGCCGCTGTAGTTGCCGCCGAGGCTCTGTCCGGAGCATTCGAGGAGATGGCCGATGACGATGCCGGCGGCCATCCGATCCCAGTCGTCGAGCGCCCAATCGTGTGCGTGCGCGGCCGCGGCGAGGAAGAGCGAGGCGTCGGCGACGCGCCCGGTGATCACGACGTCGGCGCCTTCGCGCAACGCGCGCACGATCGGTGCCGCACCGAGATACGCAGCCGCGAACAGCGGCGGTCCGGGGAAGTCGGCGAAGGGCGCACCGGTGTCGAGATGGCGAAACGACTCGCCCTGCGCGTGCAGGAGGTCGAGCCGACCCGTGAGATCGTCGCCGAGCACCGTGGCGATGCGAACGCCCTGCATGCCCATGCTGCGTGCCGTGTCGATCGCGGCGCGCGTCGCCGCGGTGGGATTGATGCCGCCCGCGTTCGTGATCACCTTCAAGCCGTCCGCCACCACTGCAGGCAGCGCGCGCGAGAGGTACGCCGGCAGGTCGCGCGTGTAGCCGAGCGTCTCGTCGCGCGCTCGGTCCTTCTGCAGGACAGCGAGCGTCAGCTCGGCGAGCGCTTCCAGACACAGGTAGTCGACGCCTTCGCCGAGCAGCGAGTCGAGTGCCGTTGGCGTATCGCCGTAGAAGCCTTGTCCGCCGGCGATGCGGACGGTGCCGCTCACGCGTGCACCGCGGGTCGGCGCGCCGCCCAGGGCGCCGCCGACTCGATCTGCGCGGCGAGGCGCACCAGCAGGTCTTCGCGGCCATACGCGGCCACGAAGTGCGCGCCGATCGGCAGACCGTCACTCGACATGCCGAGCGGGAGCGAGATCGCCGGCTGGCCGGTCATGTTGAAACCGGCGCAGAACGGCGCGAACTCGGCGGCCCGCAAGAAGCCGAGCATCGGCATCTCGGCGTTGTCGAACGTGCCGAGCGGCACGGGCGGCTCCGCCAGTGTGGGCGTGAGCAGCAGGTCGAACTCCTCCCACCACGGCGCCACGGCCATGCCCACGTGCTCGAGCGCGTGGTAAGCGTCGTAGAGCGACTGGGCGCCGAGCGCACGCCCCATCTCGGCCATCTCGAGCGTGAGCGGTTCGAAGTCGCCCGCGCCGGGCACCACGCCCACTTCGCGCTCGGCCTTCGTGATCTGGTCGACCACGTCGGCGGTCCAGATCGTGGTGAAGTGACCAACGAGCGTGGGGTCTTCGATGAGCTTCGGATAGCTGTGCTCGACGGTGTGACCGAGCGACTCGCACAGCCGCGCCGCAGCTTCGGTGGCCGCGATCACCTCGGCGTGCACGTCGCCCGTGCCGAGCGGGTTGTGGGTGAGCAAGCCGATGCGCAGCCGGCCGGGATCGGCACCCACCTCCTCGCGGTACGGGCGCGCCGGGAGCGGTGCGATCAATGCCTGCCCCGGGAACGGTTGGTGCACCGCGTCGAGTGCGAGCGCCGCATCGCGCACACTGCGCGTGACGGCCAGCTCGACGACGAGCGCGCGCGTGAAGTGGCCGTCGTGCGGGCCGAGTGATGTGCGCCCGCGGCTCGGCTTGAGACCGACCAGCCCGCAACAGCTGGCCGGGATCCGGATCGATCCACCGCCGTCGTTGGCGTGCGCGAGGGGCACCATCCCGCTCGCCACTGCCGCGGCGCTGCCGCCCGACGAACCTCCGGTGGTGCGCGCCACGTTCCAGGGGTTGCGGCTCGCGCCGTAGGCCGCGGGCTCGGTGGTGGGCACGAGGCCGAACTCGGGTGTGTTGGTGCGCCCGCAGAGCACGGCACCGGCTTCGAGGTAGCGCTGCGCGAGGTGGTCGGTGTGCTGCGCCCGATACCCGGTGCGCTTCCGATACTGCGTGCCCTCGTGATACGGGTCGCCCTCGACGGCGCACGACAGGTCTTTGAACAGCATCGGCACGCCGCGCAGAGGGCCGTCGGGGAGCGTGGCTCGAGCCTGGGTGCGTGCGCGGTCGAAGCACTCCCAGATCACGGCGTTCAGCTGCGGGTTCAAGGACTCGATGCGTGCGATCGCAGCATCGACGAGCTCGCTCGGAGATGCCTGGCCCGTGCGGACCAGCTCGGCTTGTGCTGTCGCGTCGAGCGTCGCGAGGTCGTCGGTCATCTCGGCTCCCTGTGAGTGCGCCGCAGCGCGTGGCAAGGTGTGTCAGAGCGTGGCCCGCCGGCGTGCCCGGCGTCGGCGGTGCGCGGACACGAGTGGTCACCGGCGACGCTACGCCGGGCTGGTTGGCTCGGCAACGCTGAGTCGCTACCGTGAGCGCATGTCGGGGCTAGCCGTGGCCGCGCTCACCACCGGTGTCGAGGGCGTTGCCACGTTGCGGGCCGTGTTGCACCGCTCCGTTCAGCTGCTCGCGCCCGACTCGGCCTTCATGATCTGGAACTCGGCGCTCGCCGTTGTGCCGCTGCTCTTCGCGATGCCGTTGTCGGTGGCCCCCCGACGAACAGCCGGATGGTGGTGCGGTGCGGGCGCGTTCGTCTTGTTCTTGCCGAACGCGCCTTACGTGCTCACCGACGGCATCCACTTCCTCGACCAGGTGCGCGGCGGCGTTTCGAACCTCGGCGTCTTCGGCGTGCTCGTGCCCGTCTACCTTGCGTTCTTCGCGCTCGGGCTGGGCTCCTACGTGGTGTGTGTTCGCATTGCGCGCCGTTACGTGAACGACGTCTGGGGGCGGCGCGCCGCTGTTGCCACCGTGTTTGCCCTGCACGCCGTCAGCGCGATCGGCATGTACCTCGGCCGCATCCTTCGCCTCAACAGCTGGGATGCCCTCACTGCGCCCCATGCCGTCGTCGCCAACCTGGCGCGTCTCGCGCACCGCATGCCGGCGCTCGGTGTGTTGGCTGCGTTCGTCGTGCTGATCACGTGCACGACGCTGATCGAAGCCGGCGTCGTCGGGCTGCGAGCCCGCTGGCGTGAGCACCGCGCGGTGCTCTGAGGCGCCGCGCGCGCCTCGCTCGCGTCAGCCGGGGAGCGGGGAACCACCCGCGTCGCCGTCGTCACCATCGAGGTCGCCGGTGAACTGGACGCGACCGCCGAATCGGATCTGCAGCGTGTTGTCGATCCAGTCGGCCAGCGCTCCAATCGAGTCGCACGCGAACGCGAGCTCGGCGAGATCCAGCGTGTCGGCCCGCAGCTCGGTGGCCGCGATCACCCGATCCGCTGCGAGGTACACGCGTGCGGCGAGGATCGCGGCGTTGATGTCGTTGAGCTCGACGAGGAGATCGGGGTACGCCTCGGGGTCGATCGCGTCGAGCACGATCGACCACACGCGAACGAGCACCGGATCATGGTCGAGCAGCGACACGAAGTAGAGCGCGCTCCCGCGCCGAACGGGGATGTCGCCGTCGGCGTCGATCGTGAGCGGATCGCTCGCCTCGAGGCCGAGGTAGGCCCGCACCGTGCGCTCCACGTGGGGCCGCAGCGCGTCTCGTCGGTTCACGCTCGCAGTCTCCTTGCCCGTGGCGTTCCAGCTCGAACGCGTTGTCTACTACGGCCTCACCAGCCGCGTAGGTCGATTGCCCACTCGTCGATGACCACCGCGCCGAGCCCGGGGCCGTCGACGACGCACAGGCGCTCGTGGTACGCGATCGTCGGATCCACGTGCGCGGGCGCGACCAGCACGCGGTCGCCCACTCGGAGCTTCACGTCGTGGGGCACGAACGTCACGTGCTCATCGGAGCAGAACCGCACCTCGGCGTCGGCGATCGACGGGTTGCCGTGATCCATCCCGAGTGCCTTGAGCCCGCAGTCGGCGACGGCGTAACGGCTGTTCACGTGCACGACCGTCGCGGCCACGTGCAACGCGGCGCTGAACGGCAGGCCGAGCTTCGCGTACGCGGTGTCCATCAGCGCGTAGCTGCCGGCTTGGATCTCGGTGGCCACGTCGTTGATCGCGTACGTACCCGTTCCGCCGGCCGACACGATGTCGCCGCCCACGAGCGCGTGCGCAGCGGCGAGCTTCTCCATGCTGCGCGCGCACTCGTCGGTACGTGACGGGGCCGATTCGAGCCCGACCACGTGACCCTCGTAGCCCATCACGCCCCGCACCGTGAGACCGGCCGCGCGGGCGTCGTCGGCGAGTCGACCGGCTGCGTCGGGCAGGCAACCGCAACGCGGGAGGCCCACGTTCACGTCGATCAGCACCTCACGGAGCCCTGCCGCGGCTGCGGCGACGATCGTCTCGGCGCTGTCGACGGCGATCGTGACGCGGGCGTCGAGCTTGGCCAACGCGCGCAGTCGTTCCGAGTCGACGCATTCGTTGGCGAGCAGCAGGTCGGCGCCGAGCCCGGAGAACGCCATCCCGATCACTTCGCGGGGCGTCGCCGCGCAGAAGTGCGCGTGGCCGTGCTCGCGCTGCTGATGCGCCAGCGCCGTGCACTTGTGGGCCTTGACGTGCGGGCGGAGCCGGCTCCCGGGGAGCGCCGCGGCCATTGTGGCCAGGTTGTGCTCGAGCGCGGTCGCATCCACGACGAGCGCGGGAGTGGCCAGATCGTGAACCGCGGTCGGCATGGCGCGAGCATGGCACGGTGAGCCCACTTCCGGCCGAGGCCCGTCGTCCCACCGACCGCGACTGGAGCACGGCCGAGCTGCCGGCCACGCCGCAGCGCGACTTCCTGATCCCGTCGCAGCGCTGGCGCGAGGCGCCCGCGTGGCTGCACGACCTGGGTCGCGACTTCGGCGTGGATCTCGTGGCCTACAAGCGGCGCATCGGTCATTGGCTGCTGTGGCGAGCCGGACCGGCAACCCATGCCGATGCGTGCTACGCCGCCGTCGACGCCGACGATCTCGGTCGCTCGTACACATTTCGACTGCAACCCGATGGGGTGGGTTCGGGCGAGGGCCCCGATGGCGTCACGCACAGCCGCTTCCGATCCTGGAAGGAAGCGCTGCGCGACGCGTGACCGCCGCGTCGGCGATCACGCGGCCGGTCACCAGCGGTCAGGAACCGGAGCGCAAGGTGCGCCGGAGCGGCTTGCCCGACGGCGAGCGCGGGATGCTCGACATCAGGCGGAGCTCCTTCGGGGCCGCCGGCGCGCCGAGCGCGTCGCGCACGAGCGCGCGCAGCTCATCGAGCGTCGGCGGTTGTGCGTCGTCGCGTACGACGACGCACGCCACGACCCGTTCGCCCCATTCGTCGTCGGCCTCGCCGATCACGCACACGTCGGCGATCGTCTCGTGGTCGGCGAGGACCCCCTCGACCTCGGTCGGGCTCACGTTCACGCCGCCCGAGATGATGAGGTCCTTCAGTCGGTCGACGATCGAGAGCCGCCCTTCGCGGTCGAGCGCGCCCACGTCGCCCGTCCGAAGCCAGCCGTCGTCGGTGAGCGCTGCCGCGGTGCGCTCGCGGTCGTAGCGATAGCCGCGCATCACGGGTGCGCCCCGCAGGGCGACCTCGCCGTCGACGAGGAGGCGGGCCTCAACTCCTGCGTTCGGGAAGCCGTTCGTGACACAGCCACCCCAGGTCTCGGTGAGGCCGTACGCGTCGTAGACCTCGACGCCCGTGGCGAGCGCGTCGACGCGCTGCGGGGCGGGCAGCGGCGCGCCACCCACGACCACCGCGCGAAACGCGCCGAGCGCCCCGCTCTGCGCGAGCCGTCGCAACGTGGTCGGCACCACCGACACCACGGTCACGCCGTCGTCGCGGGGCGACGCAGCCACGCGTTCGACATCGAAGCCGTCGTGCACCGTGACCGGCACCCCGGTCACCCACGATCGACCGAGTATGGCGAGGCCGGCAACGAAGAACAGGGGATGGCATGCGAGCCACCGATCGGCGTCGGTCACGCCGATCGCGGCCGACACGCCGTGCCCCATCGCGTCGAGGCCGCGTCGAGTGAGCTCCACCGCTTTCGGGCCACCGGTCGTGCCCGACGTGCAGACGATCGCGGCCGTGTCGGCCGGTACGGGCTGGCCATCGGGCAGGGCGTGCATGCCGTCGACGTCGAGCAGATGCGTGGGGCGCGCCTGCGCGATCAGCGCGTCGATCTGCGCACGCGGCAGCGACGGATTGAGCGGTAGCACGGCGTCACCGCGGTCCCACGCCGCGAACACAACGGGCGCGAGGGCACGGTTGGTGAGCAGCGTGGCGATGAGCGGCACTTCGTCAGCGGCAGGCATGCATCGTTACCCTGAACGTGGATCGGTGAGGGGCGTACGGTAATCAGCGGAGGTGGCGGCGTGGCAACGGCCGGCGAGTGGGTGCAAGGCGCACGGCCCCGCACGCTCGGTGCTGCCGTGGCTCCGGTCGCGCTCGGCACCGCGGCAGCCACGATGGGCAACGACGTTCGGTGGTGGCGTGCGCTCGCCGCGCTGGTCGTCGCACTCGGCATGCAGATCGGCGCGAACTACGCCAACGACTACTCCGACGGTGTGCGGGGAACCGACGCCGAGCGCCGAGGCCCGTTGCGGCTCACCGCGTCGGGCCTGGCCGCTCCCGGTGCGGTGCGCACCGCGGCGTTGCTGTCGTTGGGAGTCGCCGCGGTGATCGGTGCCGCGCTGTCGATCGCCGTCGATGCACGCCTGCTCGTGATCGGCGCGGTCTGTCTGGCCGCCGCGGTGCTCTACACCGGCGGACCGAAGCCTCTCGGGTACCTCGGGCTCGGCGAGCTCATGGTGCTGTTCTGCTTCGGGTTCGTCGCCACGGCCGGCAGTGCGTACGTGCAGCACAAGGAAGTGACCGGCACTGTGTGGCTCGCGTGCCTCGTGACAGGCTTGCCGGCAGTCGCGATCCTCCTCGCCAACAACATCCGCGATGTTCCCACCGACGCGGTGGCCGGCAAGCGGACGCTCGCTGTGCGCATCGGCGTCGATCGGGCGCGCGGCGTGTTCACCGGCTGCATCATCGGCGCGCTCATCGCCGTGATCGGCGTGGGGGTGCACCATCCCCGTGCACTGATCGGTCTCGCCGCGATCGTGTTCGCCGCCGGTCCGGTCCGCATCGTGTCGACCGCGACCGACCCGAAGCGTCTCGTACAGGCCCTCGTGCTCACCGTGCGCTATCAGCTCGCGCTCGCGCTGCTCGTGTCGGTTGCGCTGTGGAGCTCGTGAAGCAACGCAGCGAGCTCGGCCGGCCGCTCCAATGGGATCGCATGACCGCATTCGACCGCGGCGAGTCGAGCACCAGGGATCGCGCCGGCCAGGCGATGAGCGATCGCGGTGAACTTGGCGTCGTGCATGCCGTGCACCACGAGCACGGGGATCGCGAGCTCGCCGAGACGGTCCCACAGCGGCGTCATCTCGCCGGTACCCAGGTCGCGCAGCGCACCAGCGAGCTGCGCCGCGGTGAACAGCCGACGATCGGCAACTCCGGGAGCATCGCTGCGCACGCTCGCGAACAGCGGTTGGGCGAGCCATCGCTCGAGGAACGCGTCGACGCCGTCGTGCTCGATCGTTGCCGCGAGCGCTGCGTCGTCCGCGCGGCGGGCCGCGCGGTCGGCTTCGTCGTCGATCCCCGCCGTGGTGCTCACCAACACCAACCGCCGCACGATCTCCGGTGCGTCGAGCGCGAGCTGGAGCGCGAGCCGGCCACCCATCGAGTAGCCGCACCACGTCCCGACACCGTGCTGGCTGCCGAGCGTGTGCGCCGCCTCGGCGAACGGCTGACCGAGCGGCACGTCCACGGCATGCGCCTCGTCGCGCGTCGGCGCGGGCAGTGCCGCGACCACCGCGTCCCAGCTCGACGCACGCTGGGTGAAGCCCGGAACGAGCCACAACGGCATGCAAGGATCGTGACACGGTGAGCACCGCCGCGCGCAATGCAGCCGCCGCGACGCGGCTCGTCGCCGCCTTCGTCGAACACGGCGTCCGTCACGCCGTCGTCGCGCCGGGATCCCGCTCGGCGCCGCTCGCCATCGCCCTCGACCGCGACGGGCGCATCGCCGTGCACGTGGTGCTCGACGAACGCGCCGCCGCGTTTCGCGCCCTTGGCATCGGCCGCGCCACCGGAACACCGGCCGTGGCGCTCTGCACATCGGGAACCGCGGGAACGCACTTCCACGCCGCCGTCGTCGAGGCACACCACGGGCGCGTGCCCCTCATCGTCTGCACCGCCGACCGGCCCCCCGAGCTGCAGGGCGTGGGCGCACCACAGACCATCGACCAACGCGCGCTCTTCGGTCCTGCGGTCCGATGGTCGGCCGAGCCCGGCCCGCCCGACGACGTCGGCGCGCCCGACTGGGCCGAGCTCGGCGCCCGAGCCGTCGCCGCCACACGCGGTGTCCACCCCGGCCCTGTGCACCTCAACCTGGCCTTTCGCGAACCGCTGGTTGCTGTGTCTCTGGCGCCTGCTTCGCCCGGCGCGGCGAGCTCCCTGCGGACCGACTCGCTCGCTTCGCTCGCCTCGGATCCTCCGGTCGCCGCGTCTCTGGCGCCTGCTTCGCTCGCCTCGGATCCTCCGGTCGCCACGTCTCTGGCGCCTGCTTCGCCCGCCTCGGATCCTCTGGTCGCCGCTGCCATCGCGAGCGCGCGGCGGGTCCTTGTCGTGTGTGGTTGGGGGAGTGCTTCGGCACACGACGAGATCGTTGTGGTGAGTGGCGCTCGGCGGTGGCCGGTGCTGGCTGATGCGATCTCGGGTCTGCGCACCGGCGCGCACGCCGTCGCGCACTACGAGGCACTCTTGCGCGCGCCCGGGTTCGGCGACGCGCACCGTCCCGATCTCGTGGTCCGCGTCGGTGGGCCGCCCACGTCGAAGACGTTGGGGCAATGGCTCGACAATGGCGTCCCGCAGATCCTCGTCGATCCCGCCGGCGTGTGGCTCGACCCGCAGGGCAGTGCCGCCATGCGAGTGCAGTGCGAGCCGGCGGCGTTCTTCGCCGCGCTCGGCGCTACGCCGCACGAAGGTGCCGAGGGGGCCGACAGCTGGTTCGCGGCGTGGCGTGATGCCGACGATCGCGCCTCGAGTGCGATCGATGCGGTGGCCGACGGAGAGCCGCTCGCAGTGCGCGAGGTGTGGCGGGCACTTCCCGACGAGGTGCGGCTGCTCGTGGCGTCGAGCATGCCCGTGCGCGACCTCGAATGGTTCGCGAGCAGCCGCACGGGCGTGCACGCGCACGCGAATCGCGGCGTCAACGGGATCGACGGGCTCGTGTCGACAGCACTCGGCATCGCGACAGGGAGCGACGCGCCGACCGTCGCAGTGCTCGGCGATCTCGCCTTCCTGCACGATGCGGGTGGCCTGCTGGGCGCGAGCACGCTCTCGGTCGATTGCACGCTCGTGGTGATCGCCAATGCGGGCGGCGGCATCTTCTCGTTCCTGCCGCAGGCCGATCCCGACGTGTGCGCACCCGACGAGTTCGAACGCCTCTTCGGCACACCGCAGACGGTCGACGTGGCCGCCGTCGCCAGCGCGTACGGCGTGCACGTCGAGGTCGCGGCGGCACAGCACGCCGCCCGCGCGGTGCGCAAGGCACTCGCCGCGGGCGGTGTGCATGTGATCGTCGTGCCGTCGGATCGCGTGGCCAACGTTGCCGCGCACCGTCGGATCTGGGACGCCGTGGCCGCGTCGCTCTGAACGAGTTCGGCGGCCACGGTGCTCCGGGCTATCCGGCCGACCAGTACGCCTTGGCCGTCGCGGTGCCGGTGTGCTCGTAGTACTCGACGGTCACCGTGTGATTGCCGCCGGTGAGCACGACGCCGGCTGTCCGGGTGCGGGCCGAGTGATCGGCCCAGTCGTTGAGCACGATCGCGCCATCGACGCGCACTCGGATGCCATCGTCGGCGGTGACGTGGAACGTGTAGCGCCCAGACCTGAAAGCAGCCGTTTGGGTCCACCGCACGCTGAAGTTGTCGCTGCCGACCGGCACGCCCGCCGGAGCGGCGGAGCCCCAGCTGTTGTTGATGGCCGACTCGCAGCGCGTGACCGCCGCCGGTCCGCTGAGGGTCCGGTTCGGGTAGTACGCCGCGAGCCAACGCCCGGCCGGGCAGCTCGTCGTCGTGTTGAGCGCGGTCCAGCCGGCCTTCGCGGTGGCAATACCAGTGTGCTCGTAGTACTCGACCGTGATCGTGTGCGTACCGGTGAGGAACATTGGCGCGCTGGTGGTCATGGTCGCCGCGTGATCCGACCAGATGCTCAGGCGCTTCACACCGTCGACGAACAGCCGGATGCCGTCGTCGCCCGTGGCGCCGAACGTGTACCCGCCGGCGAAGCTGGTGGTCTGGGTCCAGCGCACGCTGAAGTTGTCAGCGCCGACGGGCACCCCGGCCGGTGCACCCGAGCCCCAGCTGTTGTTGATGGCCGACTCGCAGCGTGTGAGCACTGGGCTTCCGCTCAGCGTGCGGTTCGGGTAGTAGGAGGCGCGCCACTGTCCGTTTGGGCACGTCGTTGTCGCACTGGTGACCGTCCAGTCGAACGTCGTGGTGCCGACACCGCCGTGTCCGTCGTCCGCGCTCACGGTCACGCGGAACGGGCTCCCGGCTGCCGTCGTCGGCGTGCCCGTGACCACACCGGCCGAGCTGATCGTGAGGCCGGCAGGCAGGCCGATCGCCGAGAAGACAACCGCGTCGCCGTCGGCGTCGGTCGCCGACAACGCCACGATCACAGCGGCACCGACCGTGCCGGACTGCGCACCCGGGTTCGTCACGACGGGGGTGTCGTTGACGGCGGTGACGGTGATGGTGACGGTGGCGGGTTGCGATGTCACGGTGTTGTCCGATGCCCGGTACGTGAAGGTGTCGGTGCCGTGCCAGTTGGCGGCAGGTTGGTAGGTGTAGCTGCCGTCGGCGGCGAGTTGCAGTGTGCCGTGCGCGGGTTGCGTGACGACTTCGGCGGCAAGTGCGTCGCCGTCGACGTCGGTGTCATTGGTGAGCACGCCCGGTGCCGCCACGCTCAGCAGTGCGTCTTCCGCCACGGCGGCGCTGTCAGCGGATGCAACCGGCGTGTCGTTGACGCTCGTGACGGTGATCGTCACGGCAACGGTCTGCGAGGACGCCGTGCCGTCCGACGAGCGGTACGTGAAGCTGTCGGTGCCGTGCCAGTTCGCCGCGGGTGCATACGTGTAGCCGCCGTCGGCTGCCAGCGCGAGCACGCCGTGTGCCGGCTGACTGACGACTTCGGCCGTCAGCGCGTCGTTGTCGGCGTCGCTGTCATTGGTGAGCACGCCGGGTGCTGCCACACTCAGCTGACCGTCTTCGGCGATGGTCGCGGTGTCTTCATGCGCAACCGGCGCGTGGTTGACGGCGGTGACGGTGATGGTCACGGCGACGGCTTGCGAGTATGCGTTGCCATCGTTGGCGCGGTAGGTGAAGGTGTCGGTGCCGTGCCAGCTGGCGGCGGGTTGGTAGGTGTAGCCGCCGTTGGCATCGAGCTGCAGCGTGCCGTGGGCAGGTTGCGCGACGACTTCGGCGGCAAGTGCGTCGCCGTCGAGGTCGGTGTCGTTGGTGAGCACGCCGGGTGCCGCCACGGTCAGCAGTGCGTCTTCCGCCACGGTGGCGCTGTCAGCGTGCGCGACGGGGATGTCATTCACGCCGTTGATCGTGATCGTCACGGTCACAGTCTGCGACGCCAGTGCGCCGTCGTTGGCGCGGTAGCTGAAGCTGTCTGTGCCGTGCCAGTTCGCCGACGGTGCATACGTGTAGCCACCATCGGCTGCCAGCGCGAGCACGCCATGAGCCGGCTGGCTGACGACCTCCGCCGTCAGCGCGTCGTTGTCGACGTCGCTGTCGTTGCTCAGCACACCCGGTGCCGCCACGGTCAGCTGACCGTCCTCATCGACTGCTGCGCTGTCATCGCTTGCGACCGGTGCGTGGTTCACCAACGCGTAGCGCAGGGTCACCGCCTCGACCACTGGCGTGACGGCGAGATTCGTGGTGGCGAGGCTCGCCCGGTACTGCAGGTAGCGACCGGCAGGGCTCGTCACGGCGCCGTTGGCACCGAGGGCCGACCAGCCCGACCAAGAACCGTCGGGAACGACGGTGTCGCCGGTACGGGTCTCGAACGCCAGCGAGGTGCCGGCGGGTGTTGTCGTCACGGCCGAGAGCGTGCTCCAGGTGGCGCCGTTCCCTGCGTCGGCGATCCGGGAGAGGAACGTGCCCGGCGACGTGTAGTTGCCGGCGACGGTCACGTCGTCGTATTCCTGGCGTGCGCCGCCGTAGGCGAGAAGGCCGATGCGCGCAGGGACGTAGGTGGCGTCGCTACCCGTGAACTGCAGGAGGCCGTCGACGTACACCTTGAACGTGGTGCCGCTGACCTCGAGCTTGAGGTTGTACCACTGGTTGAGCACCGGGAAGGGCAGCGAGAGGTTCTCGCCGACCTTGCGGATGTTCAGTGGCGCGGTGACTCGGTAGACCTTCAGGCCGCCGTAGGCGCCGGGTGCGTATTGCATCCACCAGTAGTCGCGGTCGCTCGTGGCGCCCCACACGAAGCCGAGCGAAGGTCCGTCGCCGGACCCGGTGCCCACCTGGGTGATGCGCTGCCGGGAAGTGATCGTGAAGTCGCCCGACGGTGTGAGCGAGCTGGCGAGCACAGCCGGGTGATAGCTCGGCGGGTCGCTGTTGAGCTCGTGCACGTAGACGCCACTCTGCACGTCCCACACCGGAAGCGGGGTCGTGCTGACGAGACCGTTCCACGCCTGCCAGTTCGTGGCGGCACCGTCGGCTTGATCGAAGCTGTCGGCGACGCCCGAGGAGGCCAGCGCGACGGCGCCGTCACCGACGGCCGTCACGACGGTGCCCGCGTGGACGCCGGCCAGGAAGTCGGCCTGCGTCGTATCGGTGGCGTCGTGCAAGCGCGCGCCGGTCGTGAACGAGAACGTGCGCGGTGCGGTCGTCGTGTTGCCGACGAGGTCGCTGACTCCGGCGGCGATCGTCACGGTGTAGGTGTGGTGTTCGCTCAGACCTGAGGTCGGGGTGAGTACGATCCGGCGGTTGGCGTTCGCGAACGATGTCGTCACGGCCGCACC
This sequence comes from Acidimicrobiia bacterium, assembly GCA_017882905.1. Classification (GTDB taxonomy): domain Bacteria; phylum Actinomycetota; class Acidimicrobiia; order IMCC26256; family PALSA-610; genus Chersky-683. The sequence goes on from JADGOO010000070.1 coordinate 12,976, forward strand.
GCCGCTGATGCCTGCCATCACAGTGGCCGGCACGATCACCTCGTCGTAGTCGACGGTGATCGGCGCATCGGGGTTCACGTCGGTGGCTCCGTTGACGGGCGCCGAGCCGGTGAACGCGGGCGGTGTGTTGTCGGTCGCCATGTCGAAGGCCACCGACACCTCGTCGAGGCGAGGCGTGGTCGACAGATCGGTCGTCGCGAGCGTCGCGCGGTATTGCACGTAGCGGCCGACCGGACTCACGATCGTGCCGTCGGCGGCCACGTTCTCCCACGGCGACCATGTGGTGCCGTCAGGAGAGGTGCGCGTCGCGAACGACATCGTTGTCGCGGCCGAGGTGACGCCGACCGAGGTCAGCGTCTGGAACCCGGCGGTGGTGCCCGCGTCGAACACCGAGGATACGTAGGTGCCGCTCGCGGGATACATGCCGCTGACCACTACGGAGTCGACCGACAAGGTCTGGGCGCCGGCCGCGTACACGCGCATCGCATCGCTGAACGTGCGGTGCTGTGTTGCGGCGAGCGAGCCGTCCACGTAGAACTCGACGGTGTCGTCGCTCTTCCACACGATCTGGAGATCGTGCGGCACGCCGAGCGCCACGCCCGGGATCGCGATGTCGATCTGGCCGCCGTCGATGCCGAGACCGTCGCTCATGCGCGTACGGGCGAGCAGCTGGCCGTTCTTGGCCGTGAAGATGATCCAGTGCGGGTCGGTCACGCCGTCATCGCCCGCGTTGAGCGCGGTGGCGAACCCGAAGTGAGCGTTGGATCCGTCGTTGAGTGTGACACGGGCCGAGAGTGTCTGGCGCGTGTAGGTCGCCTGGCTCTTGATGTAGGAGGCGCCGGTGATGGTCACCTGGCCGTCGGCCACGGTCACCGCGGGCGCACCGGCCCAGCCCCCGGGCGTCCAGGCGGCGGTGTCGAGCGCGGTGCCGTCGAACTGATCGGAGAAGGTCCCGGTCGTTCCGAGCGCGACCGCGCCCTGCTGCTGTACCACCGTGTCGGTGAGGTTGCCGTCGGCGAAATCGGCGGCGGTGGTCTCGATCCATCGCGGCGCGCCGGTGGTGAAGGTGGCGTCGTCGGAGGTGGTCGCGTTCGCCGCACCGTCGGCACTGCGAACCTGGAAGTGATACGCGGTCTTCGGCGTGAGGCCCGTGAGGGTGACCGAGTGGCTGGTCACGAGGCTCGGCGTCGAGTGGGTCGTGCCGTACGCTGCAGTGGTGCCGTAGTCGACGGTGCTGTCGGCTGCCTCGTTGGTGGTCCACGTGATCGTCGCCGCGGTGTCGGTGACGCCGGTGGCGGTCACGGCAGCTACGAGCGGTGCGGTCGTATCGAGGCCGTACGCCGCGACGACCTGCGCCGACGCTGCCGTGGTCGTGACCATCGCGTACTTCCGGCCGGCAACCGTCTTTTCCGTGAAGGTTGCCGGCGTGCCGCCGACGGTCACGGAGAGCAGCTGCGAGCTGCCTTGCTCGGCCGGCACCATGATCGTGAGTTCCTGACCGGCCTTGGTGGTCGAGAAGTCGAACGTGAGGTTGGTGCCGTTCCATGCGACGTTGCGGAACTGCGAAGCGTCACGAGCTTCGACGAAGTCGGCGAGATGTTCGGCCGACCACATCGGGATGTCGTGGTCACGCGCGTAGGCCCACAGCATGTTCGCCCACGCGTGGGTGATCGCGTCGACGCCGTTGTAGCGCACGGCGTGGATGTTGGCGACGAACGCGGAGTAGTAGCCGCTGTCGGCCGACTCGATCATCGACTTCATGATGTTGAACGTTGCTTGTGCGCTGAAGCCGTTGTCGGCGAACCACTCGTCGGGCCATTCGGTGAGTGCCTGGTAGATCGGCAACACGTTGCCCTGTTCGTCGGTGAACTTCTGGGGCAGTCCGCTGCCCGTGAAGTAGCCGTTGGCGTTGTCGCCGTAACCCAACAGCCAGTTCATGTAGTGGTAATAGTTCGTGTCGAGCTCCACGCCGTTCGCGGCTTCGATCGCGGCCATGTCGGCCCAACCGGTCCACGCGATGGTGTGGTTGCGAGCGGTACGGGCGCTGTGCCCGAACTTCGCCTCGAACTGTGCGACGATCGCGGCCTCCGCAGCGGTCATGCCGTCGAGCGTGCGGTCGCCGTACACGTGCACGCCCTGCTCGTTGCCGGCTGCACGCCACGCGGCTTCGGTTGCTACCGACGTGTTCTGGATACCCGACTCACGCATGTAGGTGGTGAATGCGCCACCGTAGGAATTGGCGTCGTTGATGACCGGCGCAAGCGCGCTCTCGCCGTCGTCTTCACCGTCGCCGGTGTTGACGATCACCGAGGTGTGCGTACCGGGCAGGTACCACATGCGCGGCGCGGGAGTGTCGAGCATGCTCAACACGACGTTGGCGAAGAAGCGCTGGGCTTCGTCGGCCTGTGGGATGCGGGTGCGCTCGGGCGCCAGGTAGCTGGAACCCACCGGTCCGGCGAACAAGTCGGACGGCCGGTAGCTGCTCAGGCCGTCGCGTTCTTCACCGACCCACGCCGGGTTGCCCTGGCGGGTGAGCACGATGCTCTTGGCGAGGTCGAACGTGAAGGCGGCGGCGCGTCCCGAGCCGGCGTTTGCGATGCTCGTCGCGGGACGGGTCGAGGCCGTGTTGATCGAGTCGTAGAGGCTCGCGAGCGCTGTCGCGCCGTTGAGCGTGTAGTTGTCGGCGTCACCGTGATACTGCAACGACGTCGCGGTGATGCCGGCACCCGGACCTTGTGTGGTGTCGATGCCGAAGAACTCGAGCAGCTGCTCGGGACGCGCGTTCACGTAGGTGAGCCCGAAGAGATCGGCGAGGCTGGCCTCGGGCCGCATGGCGAGCAGGTGGCCGCCGGCGTTCACGTAATCACGCATCTGCTGCTGCGCCGTCGTGTCGAGGTTCCCGTCGGCGAGCACGACTTCATCGAATGCCGCGAGATAGGCAGCGGGGTCGGCCGACGACGTCAGTGCGTCGAGCTCGATCTGCTGGAACTCGACCACGCCCTCGGCCCGCAGGATCTCCGCGAGGTAGCCGTTGAAGGGGTTCGCAGTGTTGAGCTTGTCGGTGATGAGCAGGATCGGCTGCGCCGCGGGCTGCAATGCGCCGCCGCCGACGCTGACCGTCGTTGACGCAGTTGCGTCGCCGAGCATGAAGTCGTCGGCGACACGGGCGCGGATCTTGAATGTGCCGTTGTGGGTGGGGGTGAACGAGTAGGCCCAGGTGCCGTCAGCCGCAACGGTCGTTGCATGCCACGTCGCACCGTCGTCGGTGGAGACCTGTACCCGGCGCACACCGGGAACCTCGCGTGCGAGACCGATCTGTCCGCCGACCTCACCCGAGTAGTACATGTACCACTGGCCGTCGACGAGCACCATCGACGAGCGGTACAGCGTGCTGCCTTCCCACCCGCCGTTCGCTTGGAACGTGGGGTTGGCCGGGTTCGCAGTCCACGGGCCGTCAGGGCTCGGCGCGTTGTACGTGCCGAGGGTCGCCATGTCGGCGCCTGCGGGGTCGAGATAGAGCATCGTCCAGATGTCGCGCTGTGCGTCGTAGACGACGTCGACATGAGGTCCGTAGTTGTACGCGCCGAAGTCAACGGCAATGCCGTGCTTCGTCCACGGTCCGCGCGGATCGTTGGCGGTGTCGTGCACCACGAGCACGTCGCCGTTGTGCAAGACGGTGCGCCACATGTGGTACAGGCCGTCCTTGAACACGACGGCCGGCTCACCGGTCTTCGCGCTCGGATCGTTCTCGAAGTCATACGCCGCGTCGGGTGCCACGATCGGGTTGCCGTTCGCCGGCATGGAGGCGGGCGGGTTCGCAGGGTCGTAGGTGTACGTGCCGCCGTACGGAGTCCAGCTGATGCCATCGGTGGAGAGCGCGAGGCCGATGTAGCCACCACCCGCCATGAAGGCACCGATCGACGAGGCGGTGCTTGCGGGCGTCTCCATCTCGTAGAAGAGCATCCACGTGTTGCCGACCTTGATCGCTTCGGGGTCGGCGAGGTTCTGCATGTCGAACGGCGGTTGCATGCCGTAGGTGACGATCGGGTTTGTCACGCCGACCGCGTCGAAGTGCACACCGTCGTTCGAGCGCATGACGACGGGGTCTTCCGCGCCCGGGTACGGCGTGTAGTACAGGTAGAACTTGTAACCGTCGATGCCCGACGGGAAGTACAGAGCCGAGGGATGCAGCATCGGGCTGTTACCCACATCGTTGCCGTTGTGGTCCCAGTGGCGCAGCTCGAGCGGATTGTTCGCGTCGCGTTGCCAGATCGATCCTGTTGCTTGTCCGGAGATCGTGTAGCTCTGGCCCGCAGTGAAAGGACCTGACGGCACGACCAGACTGCTTGTCGGTCGCTTCGATGCCGGATTGGCCTGCACCGTGAACGCGAAGCTGTAGTCGTTACCGAGCGTGGAGCCGCCCACGGCTTGCACGGTGCGCGCCACGACGACGTCGTAGGTAGCGCCGTACGCGAGCTCACCCGGATCGACGCGCACATGCGTCGCGTCCGACACGACGATCTGCGTTCGTACCATCGCCGCGCCGTTGATCGTCCCTGCGAACGACGCGGGCACGATCGCCTCGCTGAACGTCACGTCGATCTGGGCGGTGCGCGAGGCGTCGGAACCCGACGGTGTCGCGCCCGCGACGCTGAGGCCTGCCGCGCTCGCTGCCGCTGTCGATGCGACAACGGCGCTCGCGACCATGGCGAGCACGATCAGCAGGGTGATGATCGATCGGTAGATCCGCATGACGACCTCCGTGTGTTCGACGGAGGTCGCACGGGGCGGCGCTTCCGTCGAGGATGCTCGACTCCAGCGCCGGTTTCGCCATTCGCTCCCCGCAGCGGAGGCGACCCTTCTGCCTCTGCGGATCATTGCGTCGCTGCATCCGACGGTACGGAGCGCAGAAAGGCGCAAGTAGGGCCAAAGGTCTAATGGGGGTCGTGAGCGACCGTGTTGCGTGAGGTGTCACATCGCGAACGCGTCGGCGTCGAGACTGCGTCGGGTCGCGAGGCGACGGAGTGCGGGCGTTGATCGTGCTACGGGCGGACGAGCGCGCGGAGCATCGGTTCGAGCTTCGCTTGGGTCTCGGCCCATTCCGCGTCGGGGTCCGACCCGCGCACGATGCCCGCGCCGGCGAGCAGGCGGGCTCGCGGTCCGTCGAGCTCGGCACAGCGCAACGCGACTGCCCATTCGCCATCGCCGCGGCCGTCGACCCAACCGACCGGGCCCGCGTAGTTCGCGCGTGAGAACGGTTCGAGTCGCTCGATCGCGGCGAGCGCGGCGGCACGCGGCGCGCCGCCCACCGCGGGGGTGGGATGCAACGCGAGCGCGAGGTCGAGCGCCGTGGTCGGTCGACCGCCGGCGAGCTGGGCGGTGATGGCCGTGGTGAGGTGCGTGACCGTGGTGAGGCGCACCGGCTCGGGCGGTTGCACATCGATGTCGGTGCACGATGCGTGCAACGCCTCCACGACGGCGTCGACAACGAGCGCGTGCTCCTCGTTGTCCTTGATCGACGTGCGGAGGCGCGCGATGGCGTCGTCGTCGGCCTGGCGCGAGGCCTGGCGCGCCACGGTGCCCGCCATCGGTCGGGCCATCACGGCCGTGCCGGTACGGCGCACGAGCAGCTCCGGGCTCGCGCCGACGAAACCGCCGGCGGCGTACACGAAGCAACCGGGTTGCGTGCGCCGCAACCTGGCCAGCACGGCGGGAACCGAGAACGGCGTGTCGGCCCCGATGTTCACCTCACGCGCGAGCACCACCTTGCGGAGCGTCTTGGCCCGGATCAGCTCGAGGGCCGCCGCGACGGCCGCGTCCCAGTCGGCGAGGTCTTGGGCTGCCTCCACGCTGAACCGGCGGGGCACGCGCGAGAGCGGTGCGGGCGGCGCGATCTCGGCGCCGTCGATCTCGGTGACGCGGGCGCCGTTCGCATCGACGCGGACAACGCGCGCCGGCACCACGAGCAGTCCGTCGCTCGTTGCCGAGAACGGGAGTGCGCCGCACGCGATCGCGTCGGGTCCGAGCTGAGCCAGCGCCTCGGCCACATCGCCGGTCGCCACCTGCGCCGCGCAGCCGCTCGTGACGATCGCCCGCTCGCCGTCGAACCAGGCAAACCCGTCGTGACCGAGTGCGTCGAGCGGGTCGAGCGCGCGATGCATCCGTCGCGTGCGCGCCGCGGGCGCGGTGATCGTCACGACCGCGTGCCCACGATGAGCTGCGCGGCGCCCAGGCCGAGGGTGCGCCGGCGCACGTCGCGGAACCCCGCGGCGCGCACCATGTCGAGCAGCTCGGCGTTCGGCGGTAGGTACGACGTGGAAGCGGGCAGGTATGAGTACGCCTGGCGGTCGGAGAGCAGGCCGCCGATGAGCGGAACGATCTTGTGGAAGTAGAGATGGTGACCGGCGCGCAGCACTCGTGACTCGGGTTCGCTCACGTCGAGGAGTGCGACCCGGCCACCCGCACGCAACACCCGGGCACACTCGGCGAAGAACGGTGGAAGTGCCGTGAGGTTGCGCAGCGCGAACCCGCACGTGACGCCGTCGAACGCCTGCGCAGGAACGGGCAATGTGAGCACGTCGGCGCGCACGAGGGGCGCTTCGGTGCGCGCCGCGAGAAGCATGCCGGCGGAGAAGTCGACGCCGACGGCGCGCAGACCGGAGCTCTCGAGCTCGCGGCAGAAGTCGCCCGTGCCGCACGCCAGGTCGACGACGCGACTCGCGGGCGGGAGATCGAGGTTGCGCAGGGCCACGCGCCGCCAGCGCACGTCGAGACGGAACGTGAGCAGCCGGTTGAGCCGGTCGTAGCGCGGCGCGATCCGATCGAACATGGCTTCGACGGCAGCAGCCTTGGTCTCGGGCGGGGGGAGCGCGCTCATCGCCGGTTCGCCTCGACGGTCGCCGCCGCGATCTCCGTCGCGTCGCCGACGGCTTCGAGGTGCTCCTGCGCGACTGTGAGCAGGAGCCGTTCGAAGTGATGCGCGACGAGACCGCCGACCGCGGGGAGCAGCACGCGGAACGCCTCCACGAGCCGTTCGGCCTTCTCGACGTCAGGGAGCTCGCTGGCGCGCAACGGTGCACGAATGTGCGCGTCGAAGAGGGTGACCGCCTGCTCGGCCGTGTCGCGCATGCGAGTGTCGTGCTCGCGTGCGAGCGTGAGCAGCTCGGCGATGGGCAGGCCGGTCTCCACGAGCCGCAGCCCTGTGGCGACGATCTCGACGTCGGCCGGTGTGAAGCGCGCCTCGCCCTCGAATCGGCGCGGCACGAGCAGGCGGCTCGCCACTACCTCGTCGAGCAGCATGACCGGGAGGCCCGTTCGTTGCGCGAGCTCGTCGAGCGTGAGGAACTCCTCGGACTCGTCGTCGCTGGTGTGGTCGCCGGCCGCGGCCACGACCGCGGCGGCGAGCGGCTCGTCGGTGGCGTCGAGCTCGCCGCGCACGAGGCGGCCGATCAGCGCGAGGGTGAGGCCCCGAAGGCGCAGCTCACGGATGCGGGCCAGACGCTCGCGGTGCTCGGTGCCGTACCAGGCGATGCGCCCCTCGCGGTGAGGCGGGGGGAGCAGGCGGCGCTTCTGGTAGAAGCGGATCGTGTCGACGCTCGTGCCCGACAAGCGGGCCAGCTCCTCGACGCGCACCCGGTCGCCGGCTGTGTCGCTCACGCCGAGTGATTGTAGGAGCGTTCGCTCCCACGGTTCGCAAGCGGGGCTCGAGGGCTAGCTCTTCCAGACGGGGGCCCGCTTCTCGGCGAAGGCCGTGGACCCTTCGATGGCGTCGCCGCTCGAGAACACCTCCACGGCGTAGGCGTCGGTGAGCTTCCAGCCCTCGGCCTCGCTCACCTCGGCGGCCTCCTTCACGAGCTTGCGCGACAAGCGCACCGCGATCGGCGAGTTCTCGCCGATGCGCTCGGCGAGCGCGACGGCCGTGTCGAGCACGTCGGCCTTGGGCACGAGCCGGTTCACGAGCCCGAGCTCGAACGCGCGGGTCGCGCTGATCGGGTCGCCCGTCATCGCCAGCTCGAGTGCCAGCGCCATCGGCACCCGCTTCGGCAGGCGGATCAGGCCGCCGGCGGCGGCGAGCAAACCGCGCGACACCTCGGGGATCCCGAAGCGCGAGTCGTCGGCCGCCACCACGAGATCGCACGACAGCACGATCTCGAAGCCGCCGGCGAGGGCCGCACCCTGCACGGCGCCGATGATCGGCTTCGGGAAGTCTCGGGTGACGAGGCCGGCGAAACCGCCCTTGCCGCGCCCGATCTCCAGGCCGCGACCCTGCGCGACCACCTTGAGATCAGCCCCGGCGCAGAACACGTCGCCGGTGCTCGCGACCACGACCGTGCGGATCGCCGGATCGGCCTCGATCTCGTCGAGCAGTGCCGCCATGGTCTGGCTCACCTCGGGGCTGATCGCGTTCTTCGCCTCGGGCCGGTTGAGGCGCAGGATCGCCACCGGGCCGCGGGTCTCTCGCTCCACTACTGCCATGGCGCGGCACCGTATCCGCCCGAGCCGGTGCCGCACACACGAAGTTGGGCCTCCAGGAGACCCCGAGTGGGAACGACAACCAAGCGATGGATGCGGAGCACGCCAATGTGGTGGCGCGGTGGCGCGTGGCGCCGCTCGACGGCCGCCTCGGCGCGCTCGTGGTGGGCGCGGGCCTCGGCTTGTGCACCGCAGGCACGCTGCTCGAGCCGCGCGCGCGAGCGGGCGTGGAGCTCAGCTGGTGGGCGCAGCTGCTCGCCTTGTTCTTCTGGGCGGGCGCGTGCGGGACGGCCGTGGGCGTGCTGCGGCGCCGGCGCGTGGCGCTGCTCGCCGCGTTGCTGAGCGCGCTGTCGTTCGCCGTCGCTGCCGCGCTGGTGCCGTCGGCCACACCAGAAGGTGTGACGCTGGCCTGGTTCGGTGAGCTCGGCTGCGCGCTCGTGTTCCTGGCGATCGTGCTGCGGGCGATGGTGGTCAGTGGGCGGCCCGCGCCGGAACGAGTGCCGGCGCCGGCGGAGCTGCGCCGTCGAGCACTCGCGTAACACCGCGCCGCGCGATCCACACCACGAACAGCACGGCGAGCGCGACGAACCCGGCCCCGATCGTCACGCTGCGCAACCCGTAACGGTCGCCGAGCGGGCCCTGCACGTTGAGGCCGATCGTGTACCCGACGCCGAGCACGACCTGGTTCACCGACAGCACGCGGCCGCGCAGATCGGAAGGCGAGCGCAGCTGCGCGATCGTCGAAAAGCTTGACAGCGCGGCGAAGTAGAGCATTCCCGTGAAGAACAAGCCGATGCAGCCGACCTCGGCGTTGGGTGCGAGCGCGTACGCCGACACACAGAACGGCAGACCGACGAGCGCGCCGAGCATCACGAAGCGCACGCCGAAGCGGCGCGTGGCGTTGCCGAACGCGAAGCCGGTCACCACCGCGCCGAGCCCTTGCGCAGTGATGAGCGCGCCCACACTGCCCTTGCCTTCGTGGAACACCTTCACGACCATGGCGGGGATCAAGCCGATGAACGGCGAGATGCACAACGTGGTGAGCGTGAACGCACCGAGCACCACGCGCAGCCCCGGATCGCGGCGCACGAAGCGCCAACCTTGAAGGATCGCCGCGAAGATCGGGCCCGCGTCACCCGAGGGTCGCGGGATCTGCACGAGCAGCAATGCCACGACCACGGCGAGGAAGCTCACCGCGTTGAAGCCGAGCACCCATGCGATGCCGAGCAGCTGGTAGATGCCGGCGCCGAGCACCGGGCCGATCACGCGCCCGAGGTTCCACTGCGCGCTGCTGAGACCGATTGCGCTCGGCAGCTCGGCCGCGGGCACGAGGTCGGGCAGGATCGCGCTGAACGCCGGGAACACGAGCGCGAACACGCACCCGTTGGCGAGCGCGTACACGGCGATCACCGGCGCGCCGGGCCGCGTCACCACCATCAGCATCGTGGTGACGGTGGCGAGAACGGTCTGCGCGATCGTGCCGGAGAGGAACAGCGCACGCCGTGACATGCGGTCGGCGAGCGCACCGCCGATCGGTGAGAGGAGTGCCGTGGGCGCGAACTCGGCCGCCGCGGTCACTGCCGACCACGCCGCGCTGTGCGTGAGGTTCGCCACGTAGTAGCCGAGCGCGGCGGCCTGCATCCAGGTGCCCACGTTCGACACGAACGAGCCGAACCACACCGCCCGGAACGCGCGGTGGCGCATCGGCGCCAACGACGCCGGCCAGCTCATCGCGTCACTCCGGCCAGTTCGGGGCCCGTTTCTCGAGGAAGGCCTGGATGCCCTCTCGAGCGGCGGCCCGTTGCGCGTTGGCCGCCATCACGGGTGCCGTGATCTCGTAGGCCTCACGCTCCGAGGCGTCGATCTGCGCGTAGAACGCCTGCTTGCCGAGCGCGACGACGGCCGGGCTCGCCGTGGCGATCCGCTCGGCGAGCGCATCGACGGTGGCGTCGAGCTCGGCCGCGGGAACGACGCGGTTCACGAGCCCCCAGGCCGCGGCCGTGGGCGCATCGATCATCTCACCGGTGAGCAGCATCTCCATGGCGCGTTTGCGGCCGACGGCGCGCGTGATCGGAACCATCGGCGTGGAGCAGAACAGGCCGATGTTCACGCCTGGCGTGGCGAAGCGGGCGTCGTCGCTGCACACGGCGAGATCACACGCGGCCACGAGCTGGCAGCCGGCCGCGGTCGCGACGCCGTGCACGCGTGCGATCACGGGCTGGCGCACGTCGTGGATGCAGGTCATGAGCTCGACGCAGGTGCCGAACAGCTCGTCGTAGAACGCGTCGCCGCATTCGCCGGTCATCTCGCGCAGGTCGTGGCCGGCCGAGAACGCGGGGCCGTTGCCGGACAGCACGACCACTCGAACATCGGGTGTGTGGCTCACCGCGCGCAGCTCGTCGATGAGCTCGCGCATCGTCGCCAGTGACAGCGCGTTGCGCTGTGCCGGCCGATCGAGTGTGACCCTCGCGATCGGGCCGTCGTACGCCACCGTCACGCCACCGCTCATGGCGCAACCCTACGCGGCGGATCGGGCCGTCACTCCCAGACGGTGACGGGCGCGAGGCGGTGCGCGACCCGGTCGAACGCGGCGAGCATGGGAGCGCCGAGGGCCAGGATGCACGCCGCGTTGAGCAGCGCGCCGGCCGCATCCCAGGCGAGTGAGTCGGCCACGTAGAACGACCAGTACCGGTGCAGCGTGGTGGCCACGCCGAGTCCGGGTGCGTAGGAGAGCGCGCCGCCGTCCTGGATGAGCGGCCACGACCAGAGGTTGATCAGCAACCCGAACACGAACGCCGCCACCCAGCCGTACGCCGCGAGCACCACCAATCGAGGGCGCGGCGACAGCGCTCGGGTGGCATGGCCCACGAGGCCGGCGAGCGCGCCGAGCGCGGCCGCGGCGAGCATCTGGAACGGCAGCCACGGGCCGATCCCGGCGGTGATCACGGCCGACGCCGCCATCGCGTTGAGCCCGAGCAGCGCACCGAAGCGTGGGCCGAATGCGACCGCCGCGAGGATCAGCACGAACCACATGGCGTTGCCGCCACCCGCGAGCCGCGCGAGACGCAGGAGCCCGATCATCGCGGACAGCACACCGAGCACGGCGATGTGCGCGCCCCGCATCGCACCGCGATGCACCTCGATCACGAGCGCGCCTACGACAGCGGCGCCGAGCAGCGCGGCCCAGAGCCACGCGTCGCCGCCGTGCTCCGCGCCAGGGAGGGCTTGGCTCGACGTGACGAACGGCCAGCCGAAGGCCGCCACTCCGATCAGCACGACGAGCGAGTACGTGAGCGCGACCCGTGCTCGATCGAGTGACGACGAGCGTGTCACCGATGCCGCTTCGGGCGCGGTCAGGGCATGCATAGCGCGGCCTCTACGTCGGCGAGGGTGAGCAGCGGCGGAAGCACGCGTAGCACTTGCGGTGCGAACAGCGAGCCGGCGAGCACTGTGGCCGCGTCGCCGTCGGCGACCACGTCGCCCGCGCCGAGCACCACGACGCGGTGCGCGACGCGCGCGGCGAGCTCTACGTCGTGCGTCGCGAGCAGCACTGCGCCCCCGGCGGCCGCGTGCTCGTGCACGGCGTGCTCGAGTGCCGTGCGCGACGGCGTGTCCATGCCGCGCGTGGGCTCATCGAGCAACAGAACCTCCGCGCCGCCGACTGCGACTGCCGCGATGGCGAGGCGTTGGCGTTCGCCGCCCGACAGCGTGCGCGGATGGCGCTCGGCGACGGCGTCGAGATGCAGCCGGTTGAGCCACTGCTCGACGCGCTCGGGTTCATGGCGGCCGAGCAGGCGCAGCGTCGCCGCCACTTCGGCGCGGGCCGTGGGGGCGGAGAACAGTGCGTTCGGGTCTTGGGGAACGTAGGCGACGCGCGCGTGACGTTCGATCGTGCCGTGCGCAAGGTTGGCGAAGCCGGTGAGGGCGCGCAGCAACGTCGACTTGCCGGCGCCGTTGCGGCCGAGCAGCGCCACGACCTCGCCTTCGTGCAGCGTGAGCTCGATGTCGTGCAGCACGCGTCGGCCCCCGAGCTGGACCCGGACGTGCTCGGCGCGCACGATTGGAGCGCCTTGCGCGCCGGTCGCGCGGCGCGTCTCGGGTGTGCCCAACGGACCGAGTCCGACGGCGTAGCGCCGCGCGTCCTTCACGGTCATCGGCGGCGGATCCCAGCCCAGCAGCCGCCCGAGTCGCAGCACCACGGGCGCGCCGTCGTAGTCGGCGAGGGCTTCGACGGGAGGTCCGTCGGCCACGATCCGACCCGCGGCCATCACGAGCGCTCGGTCGGCGAGCGGTGCGGCGCGGTCGAGACGGTGCTCGGCGAGCAGCACTGTGGTGCCGAGGTCGGCGTTGAGGCGGGCCAGTGCGGCGAGCACGTCGTCGGCGCCCTGAGGATCGAGCTGGCTCGTGGGTTCGTCGAGCACGAGCACGCCGGGCGCGGCCGCGAGTGCGCCCGCGATCGCCACGCGCTGGCGCTCGCCACCCGACAAGGTGGCCGGATCACGATCGCGGAGATGCGCGATCGCGAGGGCGTCGAGCACCTCTTCGACGCGTCGGCGCATCGACGCGGCGTCGTGGCCGAGGTTCTCGAGCGCGAAGGCGATGTCGCTCTCCACGTGGTCCACCACGAACTGGGCTTCGGGGTCTTGGTGCACGAAGCCCACCACATCGGTGAGGCGGCGCGGCTCGTGGGCGCGGGTGGACCGGCCGGCAACCAGCACCTCGCCGGCGAAGCGGCCGCCGGTGGCGTGAGGGACGAGACCGTTCGCGGCGCGCAGCAACGTGCTCTTGCCCGAGCCCGACGCGCCTGCGAGCACGACGAGCTCGCCGGCGCTGAGTGCGAGATCGACGTCGTCGATGGCCGCGCCGGCGCGGTCGGGATACGCGAAGCGCACGCCGGTGTAGGTGAGCGTGTGCGTCAACGCGTCCACGCGGGCTCCCGGGCGACGGATTCGTGGCGATCCATCGCGGTGTCGACAGGCGCGGTCGCGCTGCGCGCGGTGGCGTGGCGCAACGTGAGCAGCGGTGCCAACAGCGACGTGAGCGCCACGACGAGCAGCACGCTCACTTGCGGCACTTCGAGGCGCGTCGGCGTCCAGTGCAGCGACGACTCGCCCGCGATCGCCGCCCAACCGACCGCGAGCGGTGCGATGGCGCTGACCGCGATCACTGCGAGGTCGGTCCCCGTGAAGGGGCGCGGGCGGTAGCGCACGCGGCGTTGCGCCCGTGATCCGATGACGATCGCGACCGTGCCCGCCGCCCCGGACACCACGAACAAGGCGACGGCGGCCGTGGAAGCGCGTGAGATGAGCGCGACGAGGCCGCCGGCGGCGGCCAGCAGAGCAACGAGCATCGTCCATGCCGAGGTGCGCTCCTCGCGGCTCGGGGTCGAGTGCCCGAGGCCGCGTGCGTCCATCGATTCGGCCAACGCCACTGCGCGTTCCAGACCCGTTTCGAGCACCGGGATCACCCGCCGGCGCAGCGCGCCACGGCGGCGCACGACACCGCCGGTGCGGGCCCGCTCGGCTTCCTGCACCGCGCGCAACGTGGTGAGGGTCGAGGGCACGAACGCGATCGCGACGGTCACGACCAGCGCGGGTTCGTGAAACGCGCGGGGCACGGCACGCAGCGCCTCGTGGTGCGAGACGACTGCGTTCCATGCCGCGAACACTGCGATGAACACCGTGATCGTGTACGCCTCCGCGATCGATTGCAGCAGCACGTCGCGCTCGAACGTGCCGCCGACCGTGAAGCCGCCGAGCAGGTGCGGCAGCGTGAACACGAACGGCCACCGGAACAGCGTGACGCCCACGCCGTGGGTCGTGAGCGTGGTGATGGCAACCCGGACCACGCCGAAGATGGCTCCGATCGCGACGAACAGGCCGTAGGTACGGCCGAGCGCGCCGGTGCGGCCGCACGACTCCACGACGAGCGTGCACGCAAGGAGGATCACCGTGCCGTACACGGCGCTCGGGGCCGCGTACACGCACACCGCGGCCGACGCGGCCCATGCCGTCCACGCCAGCGCGTGCAGGCGTGAGCGGTCCGCCGAGGGCATGCGATCCAGGGTCGCGCGCCACGGTGGGTTGTGCATCATCGCCCCGCCTCCGTTATGGTCGTGCCGGCTGCGGTCGTACCCGACCCGGACGTCGGGTGCGGTCCCAACTACCAGCGACAGGTGCGTGCACACGGTGATCCGTGTGGGTGGGCCGGTCACTGGGGTGGAGACGGGGGAAGCCGGTGCGAGACCGGCGCTGACCCGCAACTGTGAGCGGTGGCCGTGAGACCACCGTGAGCCAGGATGCCCGCCGCAGCTCACGGCGTCGCTCGCGCGGCGGCGTGTCCCCGTTGCCCGCGGCTCCGGCCGCTCATGGGGCCCTCGAGGAGAGGGGCCCACGGAGGTGTTGCATGCGTTCCCGTCTCGTGTTGTCGTTGCTCTCGTGCGCCGGCGTTGCCGCGCTGGCGACCAGCCCCGTCGTGCTCCTCGCATCGGCCGCGTCGGGCGCTCCCGGCGCGGCCGGCCCGAGCACCGCCGTCGCCCAGGCGATCTCGTTCATCGCGGCGCAGCAGCGCAGCGACGGCGGGTTCGGTTCCAGCGAAGCAGGCTTCCCCGGTTTCGAGACCCCCGACGCGCTGCTCGCGATCGGCGCCGCGGCCCAGACCGGCTCGGCATGGAACGCCGGGGAGGCGCGCTCGGCCGTCGAAGCCGTCAGGAACAACGGGCACAGCGGCCTGCACTACCTCGACGATTGGGCCGACGGTGCCTTCGGCGCGATCAACGCGGGCGGTGCTGCGCGCATCGCAGTCGTAGCCGTAGCGCTCGGGCTCGACCCGGCCTCGTTCGATCCCGACCATGACGGCGCGGCCAACCTCGTGAGCATGGTGAGCGCCGGCGAGCAGCCCGACGGCACGTGGGGCGTGGGTGCGCTGAACACGACACTGACCGCCGTGCTCGCGCTGCGCGCCGTGGGCCACTCGATCGACGCGTCGACGGTTGCCGCGATCGACGCCGCGCAACAGGCGAACGGCGCGTGGAACTTTGCCGGTGACCCGAAGGGCACCGACATCGACCCCGACACAACGGGGCTCGCCATCGAGGCGCTCATCGCCGCGGGGGTGTCGCCGACCGACGCCGCCGTGCAGCGCGGTGTCGCGTTTCTGGCCGGTTCCCAAGCCACCGACGGCGCGTGGAGCGACGCGTTCGCCCACGCGGAGAACCCCAACTCGACCGCGCTGGGTGCGCTCGGTGTGATCGCCGCGGGGTACGACCCCGCGACGCGGTGCTGGCGCGATCAGCTCGCGCCCGCACGTGCCGGTCTTGCCTACGCCAGCCCGCAGCACGCGATCCTCGCCACCCAGCAGTCCGACGGTCGCTTCGCGAGCCCGAACGACAGCTTCGGCATCAACACCTTCGCCACCGCGCAGGGCGTGCAAGCTGTCGTGCCCGGCTATCAGCCGGTGGTGCGCGCCGCGCCGCAACCGTGCACGACACCACCGGTGACCACGACGACCACCGCGGCTCCGACCACCACGGCCGGCTCGAACACGACCGTGGCCGGTCAGGGCGTGACGACGACCACCTCCACGGGAGCGGGCACGCTGCCCCTCACCGGCCGTGGCAGCTCGCGTGGCGCACTGTTCGCCGCGTTGCTCCTCGTGGCCGGCGGCGCGTTGACGCTCGTGGGTCGGCGGCGCGTGCTCGGCCCGCAGTGACCCGACGCCTCGCGGCCGCGCTCGTGGTGAGCGCGGCCGCGTTGTCGTTCGCACTCGCGGCGGTGGGCGGGAGTACCGCGGGTGCCGCCGGTACCGGACATGCGGTCGTGGTGGTCGACTTCGGTGACGGCCACGCGCACGTCGCCGGTATCAGCTTCGCGAGCTCGTCGATCAGCGGGCTGGCCGCACTCCAGCTCGCTGGGTATGCGCCGGCGGTGCGCGCGTTCGGCGGGAACGGCGGCGCGGTGTGCGCGCTCACCGACTCGCACGGTACGCAGCTCGGGTGCCCGACCGACTCGTCGTGCTTCACGTGCGCGGCGCCGAACTACTGGGCGTACTTCCGCGCCGGGCCCGGTGCGCGTCGCTACGCGTACTCGACCGTGGGTGCGGGATCCACGTCGGTCACGAACGGCAGCGTCGAAGCGTGGCGCTGGGGGCCCGGCATCGCGCCGCAGTTCGTGAGCTACACGTCGGTGTATCCGCCACCCGTGGTGCCCACGACGAATGCGCCGTCGGCGACCACGGCGCCAAGCGTCGGTGTCGCAGGTGGCACCACGACCGTGCCGAGCCGCTTCACGCCCACCACGAGCACGGCTCGCGTGACCGTTGCGCCGGGTCGGGTGGCGCCGACTGTGCCGACCACGCGTGCGACAACGGGACACGGGCGGTCTGGCTCCACGGCCACCACATCGGGGTCGCCCGCCACGTCGACAACACGGTCGGCGCGCCTCGCGTCCGGTCGCGCGCCCGTGGTGCATGGAGGCGGCGGCTCGACGGGCGCGTTCGTCGGGTTCGTCGTGCTGGTCGCGCTGCTGCTCGCGGCGATCGTCGTCGTTCGATTTCGCCGCCGCGCGGCCGGAGTCGCCCCGGCCCGCTGAGGCGTCGAGCAAGGGGGTTGACCAGCCTTATAACGGCGTTATATGTTGCTCGCATGACGACGACGGCGCCCGCGAACCCTTATCTGGCCGGCAACTACGGGCCGGTGGCCGAGGAGATCACGACCACCGATCTCGAGGTGCGGGGCCGGCTCCCCGAAGCCCTCACCGGGCGCTACTTGCGCACCGGACCGAACCCGAATGGCGCGCCGCCGCAGCCGTACCACTGGTTCCTCGGCGACGGCATGATCCACGGCATCGAGCTCGCCGGTGGTCGAGCCGGCTGGTACCGCAACCGGTGGGTGCGCACGGGCGAGCTCACGACGAAGCTCGGTGCACCCGCGGTCGATGGCCCCGCGCAGCCGATGTACGACGCGAGCAACACCAACGTGCTCGGCTTCGCGGGTCGCATCCTCTCGCTCACCGAGGGCTGTTATCCCTACGAGCTGTCGCGCGAGCTCGACACGTTGCGTCGCTTCATGCCGACCGCCGGCGACCTCCCGCACGGTCTCACTGCGCACCCCAAGGTGGATCCGGTCACCGGCGATCTGCACGGGTTCTCGTACTGGTTCGTCGAGCCGTACCTCTACTACCACGTGATCCGACCCGACGGCACCGTCGCGGTGAGTGAGCCGATCACGTTGCCGCGGTCGGTGTCGATGCACGACTTCGCGATCACGCGTGACCACGTGCTCTTCTTCGATCAGCCGTACGTGTTCGATCTCGACATCGCGATGCAGCAGGGCTTCCCGTTCCGATGGGCGCCCGAACACGGCGCCCGCCTCGGCGTGCTGCCCCGCACCGGAACCGATGCCGACATCCGTTGGTTCGACACCGAGACCTGTTACTGCTTCCATCCCATGAACGCGTACGAAGGCGCCGACAACACGATCGTTGTCGACGTTCCGAAGATGGACGGAGTGGGGAGTGGCGCCGCGCCCACGCCGAACAAGCTCTCGCTGGAGCGGTGGACCGTCGATCTGAACGCCGGTCTCGTGAAGCAGACAGTGCTCGACGACACGCCGCAGGAGTTCTGCCGCGTGAACGAGTCGCTCCTCGGGTCGCCTCACCGCTTCGGTTACACGATCGGCACGGGCATGGGCGCCGACGACATGCCGTACGCGAGCACGCGGGTGTTCAAGCACGACCTCGTGGCCGCCACCCGCGCCGACCACGACTTCGGACCGGGTTGCCATCCGGGCGAGCTCGTGTTCGTGGCCGATCCCGAACGAGCGTCGGCCGAAGACGGCGGATGGTGCATGGGTCTCGTGCACGACGACGCCACCATGCGCACGCGGCTCGTGGTGCTCGACGCGCAGGACTTCGCCGGGTCGCCTGTGGCTGAGGTGATGCTGCCCACACGCGTGCCGTACGGCTTCCACGGCAACTGGGTGCCCGACACGCTCGCCTGACGGTCGCCGGCGGAAGTGCGCGCCGCGCAGACCGCGGCGGATCAGGATCGCGGGTGCCTGGCGAGCCAGGCCTCTTCGAGCTCGCCGAGCGGCGTCGACGGCGGCCCGGCCGCGAACGGCCACAGCTCTTCGGCGATCATGCGCCACCGTGCCGTGGCGCGCAGCTGGGCCAGCACGGCGTGCAACCCGAGGTTGATGCGCTGCGAGATCACAAAGGCGCTCGGCACGTTGGCCCGCCGCGACACGGCGGCGCCCGGACCACTGAGATCGAACATCTGGCGCACCGTCGATGATGCGTACTCGGCGCTGAACGTGACCGGCGCGTCGTCCATCACGAACTCGTAGAAGTGGCCGAAGTAGTCGCGCACCATGTCGTCGGTGATCGACGGGTCGGGTCGGAGCAGCCCGACCCGTTCCGCGACGGCGCGAAACCGCGTGATGTCGTGGTCGATCACCATCGAGATGATGAGGTCCTCGAACACCTGCACCTCGTCTTGCGTGTAGCGCTTCACGAGGCCGAAGTCGAGGAACGTCACGTGGCCGCCGGGCCTGAACAGGTAGTTGCCCGGATGAGGATCACCGTTGAACGCGTGGATGCGGTAGATGCCGCGGAACACGAAGCGGAAGATCGCCTCCGCGGCGAGGTCACGCTCGGCCTGACTCCACTCGTTGGCCACCTCGTCGAACCGCGCACCGATGGCGAGCTCGGTGGTGAGCACTCGTTGCGTCGAGAGCTCGTCGATCACTGCCGGGATGTGGATGAACGGGTGCTCCGCGAACCAGTCGGCGAACAAGCGTTGGTTTGCTGCTTCGATCGTGTAATCGAGCTCCTCCAAGAGGCGCTCGCGCAGCTCGGCGACGAGTGGCGCGGGCTCGAGGCCCGGGAAGGCGAACCCGAGCATCCGGAAGAGCAGGTCGGTGTTGTCGAGGTCGGCGCGGATCGCGGCATCGACTCCCGGGTATTGCACCTTCACCGCGACCGCACGACCGTCGTGGGTGATCGCGCGGTGCACCTGACCGATCGACGCCGCGGCGATCGGATCGGGATCCCACTCGGCGAACAGCGCCTCCGGTGGCCGGCCGAGCTCGTGTTGCACGACCTCGGCCGCGAGCTCGCGACTCATCGGCGGTGCGTCCTGCTGCAACGCGGCGAGTGCAGTGCGGAGCTCTTCCGGCATCGTCTCGTCGATGTAGCTGGCCATCTGACCCAGCTTCATCAGCGCGCCCTTCATCTCGCCGAGCGCGCCGGCCACATCGGCCGCGTTGCGCAGCCGATGCGCGTCATCGAGCGCCACGCGACGCTGCGCCGATGCGAACGTGCGGCGAGCACGGTGCGTGGCGCCCGCCGCGGCGCGGCGCGCACCCAAGGCCGCGAGGCGAGCCGTGCGCCGGGACCGTGTCGTGCGCAGGCGCTGCCATGCCGCCACGCCGGTCGCGCCGAGCACGCCCGCCAC
>JADGOO010000071.1 GCA_017882905.1 Acidimicrobiia bacterium
CACGTGAAGTGCGCGCCTTGCTCTTCGGCACGCTCCCGACCACCCAGCACGCTGACACCGTGCAGCAGGAGGCCTGACATGCCCACGACCGTGCGCCCGTCCGTGCGCAAGGTGCTCGGGCCGCCCCCGACCGCCGAAGGTGCTCCGCTGTTCTGGACGCTGAGCCTGGTGATCGGCGTGATGACCCTCGTCGGGCTGCTCATGGTGCTCTCGGCATCGTCGGTGATGGCGATCGCGAACCAGCAGTCGGCGTGGTACCTGTTCGAGCGGCAGGTGATGTGGGCCGGGCTCGGCCTCGTGGCCTACTTGATCATGGCGCGCATCGACTACCACCAGTGGGCGCGGCACATTCGGTGGGTCCTCGCCGTCGGTGTGGGTGGCCTCGTGATCGTGCTCATCCCGCACGTCGGCCTGAAGGCGGGCGGTTCGCGCCGCTGGGTCGGACTCGGCAGCGCGTTCGGGTACCAGCCGAGCGAGGTGGCCAAGCTCGCGATGATCCTGTTCGCCGCGCACGTGCTGTCCCGCCGTGCCGCTCGTGTCGAGAGCTGGCGGGAGGCGCTGCTGCCGGTGCTCGGCCTGGCGTTGTTCATGGCGACGCTCGTGATGTTCGAACCCGACCTCGACGCGGCGATCGAGATCGTGATGATCGCCACCGCCGTGCTGTTCGTCGCTGGTGTTCCGGTTCGTCAGCTCCTCGGCCTCGGTGCAGCCGGCGCGTTCAGCACGCTCGTGCTCGCGATCGCGGCGCCGTACCGGCGTGGTCGCCTGCTCACCTTTCTCCACCCCGACCGTGACCCGCTCAACCGTTCGTTCCAGACGCACCAGTCGCTGATCGCGATCGGCAGTGGGGGCATCAACGGTGTGGGCCTCGGTGCGGGGCACGCGAAGTGGCAGTTCCTGCCGGCCGCGCACACCGACTTCATCTTCGCGATCATCGCCGAAGAGCTGGGTCTGCTCGGCTGCCTCGCGGTGCTCGGGCTCTTCGCCCTGTTCGCGTTCGTCGGATGCCGCGTGTCGTTGCGTGCCCCGGATCGCTTCGGCATGCTCATCGCCGCGGGCGTGACCACGTGGGTGTGCGGCCAGGCGATGATCAACATCGCGATGGTCGTCGGTCTCATCCCGGTCTCGGGTACGCCGCTGCCGTTCATCTCGGCCGGCGGCTCGTCCCTCGTCGTGCTCATGGGCGCCACCGGCTTGCTCGCGAACGTGGCCCGCCAGTGTGTGCTCGCGGCCGCCCCGAAGTCGGCCTCGCATCCGGCACTGCACCGCCGGGCGCCGCGTGTGCTGCGCCCGAACCCAGTGTGACGGGGAACAACGTGACGGGCAACAGTGTGAGCCGCGACCGCCGGTCGGCCACCTTCGCATTGCTCGTGGCCGGCGGCACCGGTGGTCACGTGTATCCGGCGATCGCGGTCGCGGAGGCGCTCGTGGCGCGCGGGCACGACGCGTCAGGGTTGCGCTTCGTCACGGACACGCGCGACGTCGTGCTCGCGGCCGTGGCCCGCACCCAGTTCGCGTCCGACGTGTTGCCGATCGAGCACGGGCTGCAGCGCGGCGCCCGCGTCGCGAACCTCGCCGTGGTTGCGCACTCGATCCGGGCCGGGTTCACCGCGTTGCGCCTGGTGCGGCGGTATCGCCCGCAGGTCGTGGTGGCGTTCGGTGCCTACGTGTCGTTGCCCATGGTGATCGCCGCGCGGATGCTGCGCGTGCCGGTCGTGGTGCACGAGCAGAACGGGCTGCCCGGGCTGGCCAACCGGCTCGCGGTCCGGATCGGTGCGCGCGCCGCGGTGTCGCTGCCCGCGACGCCGTTGCGCGGCGCCCTCGTCACCGGCAACCCGGTGCGCCCCGAGATCGCTTCGGTGGTTCGCCGACCGGCCGTGCCGCCTCTTGTCGCGTTCGTGGGCGGATCGCTCGGCGCGCGGGTGCTGAACGACGGTGCGCTGGGGCTCTACGACCGTTGGCGGAACCGTGACGATGTGGCCGTACATCACGTGACGGGCACGCGCTACTTCGCAGAGTGCGACGCGTCGCTTGCTGCGGCGCGCCGCCCCGATGACCGACTCGACTATGAGCTCGTCGCCTACGAGCACGACCAGGCGGGCTTGTTCGGCCGAGCGTCGGTCGTCGTGGCACGCGCGGGCGGGTCGGTTGCCGAGCTCGCTGCGGCTGGAGTGCCGTCGGTGCTGGTGCCGTGGTCGGGTGCGGCCGACGATCACCAGAGTGCCAACGCGCGTGCGTTCGCGGCGGCGGGCGCGGCCTGTCACCTGCCCGAGCCCGAGTGCGATGCCGCGCACCTCGATGCAGAGCTCAGCGCCTTGCTTGGCGATCCGGAGCGCCTCGACGCGATGGCGGGCGCGGCCCGGGCTCTCGCTCGTCCCGACGCGGCCGATCGTGTGGCGCAGCTCGTCGAGGATGTGGCGCGGTGACCGTGCCCGGCTCCCGTCTCGACCTGTCGGCGCCACGCCGCGTGCACCTCGTGGCGGTGGGTGGCGCCGCAATGAGCGGTATCGCTCGGTACCTCCGCCAGCTCGGTCACACGGTGAGCGGATGCGATGCGCGCGGTGCGAAGACCGTGCAGTCGCTCGCGGCCGAGGGCTTCGAGGTGCACGTGGGCCACGACCCCGCGCACATCGCCGATGTCGACTATGTAGTCGCGTCGACCGCGGTGCGCGACGACAACGAGGAGCTGGTTGCGGCCCGGGCCGCCGGCATACCCGTGTTGTGGCGGGGCGAGGCGATGGCGGCGATCGTCGCGTCGCGTCCGCATGTGGCCGTCGTCTCGGGCACGCACGGCAAGACGACGACGACGTCGATGCTCACGGCCATACTGGCGCACGCGGGTCGGCATCCGAGCAGCTTCATCGGCGGCACGCCGGTGGGCGGGACCGGCGCGCGCTTCGACCCCGACGGCGACTGGATCGTGGTCGAGGGCGACGAGAGCGACCACTCGTTCCTCGACTTCCGGCGCGACGCCGCCCTCGTGACGAACATCGAAGCCGACCATCTCGATCGCTGGGGCGACGACGTCGCCAACCTGCACGAAGGGTTCGCCACGTTCGTGGTCGAGGCGACCGGCCCCGTCGTGGTGTGCGCCGACGACGCGGGCAGCGCGGCCTTGGTCGACGTGCGTCCCGATGTCGTCACCTACGGCGCGCACGTCGGCGCGCACTACCGGATGGTCGCCTATGAGCCCACGCCGCGCGGCGCACGGGTGGGCGTTGTGCACCACACACTCGGCGCGTTGGAGCCCCTCGATCTGGCCCTGCGCGGTCGCGACATGGCGGCGAACGCGCTCGGCGCGGCGACGCTCGCCGCCGAGCTCGGACTCGATTGGTCGGTGATCGCCGCCGCGCTCGCGGAATTCGGCGGGGTCGCGCGGCGCTTCGAGCGAAAGGCGACGCTCAACGGCGCCGACTGCTATGACGACTATGCGCACACCGCGACCGAGGTCGCGGCCACGCTCGCGCGGGCCAAGGAGGGCCCGTGGCGCAACGTGATCGCGGTGTATCAGCCACACCGTTACTCGCGCATCAGCCGGCACTCGGCCGATTTCGCCGACGCGTTCGCCGATGCTGACACCGTGGTGGTCACGGGGCTCGACGGCGCGTTCGAAACCCCGATCCCCGGTGTCGACGGCCATCTCGTCGTGGAAGCAGTGCTCAACGCGCACCCGGCCACGCAGCTTGCGTACCTGCCGGAATGGGACGCGCTCGCCGAGGTGCCGTGGCGCTATGCCGGACCGGGCGACATCGTGGTCACGCTCGGCTGCGGGACGATCACCGAAGCCCATGATCTGTGGGCCGAGCGCGACGAGGCGCGTCGATGAGCGCGCCAATCGGCGACACGTTCGCCGGGCTCGACGTCGCGACCTCCGTCCCGGCGGCTTCGCTCACCACCTGGCGTGTCGGTGGCCCGATCGAC
>JADGOO010000072.1 GCA_017882905.1 Acidimicrobiia bacterium
CCGCACTCGGAAGGACGGGGCGCCTAAGGCACCAGGCCGCCGATGCCGCCAACCGCGTCGCACATCCACACGGAACCGAAGAGACCCGACGGCGCTCCCCCGGTGACCTTGTTGTTGCTGATCTGGAAGTCACTCCCGCCGAGCGGACGGCACGTGATCGAGCTCCCGCCCTTGGGCGCGATCGTGAGCTTCGTCGGCGTGGCACCAGATGGCGCCGTCCACTCGAACACGCCGGCAGTCGGCACGCCCAGCGTCACCGGTGCGCCCTTGGCGAGCTCCACGGTCACCGTGGCCGGCGTGTAGGCGACGCCGACGAACGTCTCCCGACCCTTCGTGAGGTGGGCCAGCAGCGTCGAGATGGAGGAGCCCTGCACGCACATCGCTTGCTTGCCGTCGAGCTGCGTGGGCATGCCGATCAAGACGCCGGCGCCGAACGGCGTGCCCGTCGTGTCGACCGCCGTTCCCGTGACGGCGAAACAGGTCCAGTCGTTGGCCGCGCCTTGGTACACGCTCCACGAGCCGTCGCTGCTCTCGCCGATCCGCTGCCACGGCGTCGTGAGCTTCGTCGGAACCTGCGGCACCACCGGGTTCGACGAGGAGGCGCTCATGGCCTTCTCGTAATCGGCCATCGACACGACCTCGCTCGGCGCGGGCGCCTGAATCATGACGGGCGTGCCGAAGTCGAAGAGGTCGGACTGCACGCGCATCGTGCCGGTGATCGCCGGCGGCGTCACACCCTTGGGCAGACTGTGCGCGATCGAGCCGTACATCGCCGCGAGGTCAAACGTCACGATCGAGCGGCGGAGTCGGTTCTGTGCGTCGACATCGATCTCGATCGAGGCTGGGAACGACGACGGCTTCACCACGACCCGGTAGCGATGCACCGTCGTGCCGCGCACCACGCCCGCGCCCAGCAACGAGATGGTCGCGCCTTGCTTGCGAAGCTCGTCGAGCACAGCCGACGGATCGACCCCCGGACCGAAGCCCAGACCCGACAACGAGCCCATCAGCGAGGGGACTCCGCTCATCCCGGTGCTCTCCACGCACGCAGTTCCGAGGCTGGTTCCGACCAGGCCGCGTGTTGCGACTGATGTCGACGTCGATGGTGCCGGGGGCGACGATGTTGCACTCGACGTCTTGGAGCATCCAGCAGGACGGACCGGCATGTCGATGAGGAGCCAGTGCTTCCCCCGCAACGAAACCGGCGTCGGCGCGATCCCAGCGAACGGCGCACTCGGGAGGCTCTGGTAGCGGTGGCCATCAGCGTAGAGCGCCACGATGTCGGCGCCACTCGTCGCGGCGTTCGGACCGGCACCGTAGTTCGTTCCCGGCCCAGTCACGTTGTCGTTGATGAAGAAGCTGCTGTGCGTCGTGAGCCGCGCCGCGTGGTGGGTGAAGTCGACGTCGCCGGAGCTGGTCGTGTCGAACGATCCGTTTCCGTCGGTGGGCCCACCACTGGTCATCGTCTCGTGGACCGTGGTTTCGATGTGCGCGGTGCCCGCCGTCGCCTTGCTGATGTCGGCGATCGTGGCCTTGCCGGTGTGCGTGCCACCGCGCACGACCGCGACGGCACCGACGAGCGCGGCCGCTGCGCCGATCGCCACGACCGCGCGCCAGCCGCGGGCGCGCCGACGGCGCGCCGCGTTCAGCTCCGCCTCGTCGGCCATCTCCACCGCGACCGTGCCGTGTGCCGCGGCACTGCGCAGCCGATCTTCGAGCGCGTCGGCGAACGCGTCATCGGGCAGGCCATCGCTGTCGCGGAACGCGTCGCGAAGCTGTTCGTCATCCATCGTGGTCCTCTTCTCCTGCGAGCATCCGCCGCAGCCCGGCCCGGGCGCGGCGTAAGAGCGAATCGATCGCGGCCGTGTCACGATCGAGGCGGCGCGCGATCTCGGCCACCGCGAGATCGTCGCCGTAGCGCAAGGCGAGCACCGCTCGTTGCAACGGCGGGAGGCGTCGGGCACAGGCGAGCAGCTCGGCGCGGTCAACCGCGGCGAAGCCGTCGGGGGCTTCCTCGGGTTCACTCGAGTGCACCAGCGCGAGCTTGCGCTGCTCGCGCTCGGCACGGCGGAACGCGTCGATCATCTTGTGGCGTGCGATGCCGGTGAACCACGCCGCCGACAGCGCGGGCGCGCGTCCTGCCCGCCACGCCGCGAGCGCATCGAGGTAGGTGTCGGCACACACGTCTTCGGCGAGCGGTCGATCGCCCCCGGTGGCGCGCAGCACGTAGCCGAAGACGGCCGGGAGCGTGGCGCGGTACGCCGCGACGAAGACCTCGACGTCGGCGGCGCTCGCTTCAGGCAACGGTGACGATGATCTGGAGCCCAGCACCACGGCCTCCAGGTCGGCGAACGGATCGCCGATTGCACCGCCATCGCCGGCCGGGCTGTCCCCACCGTCCGGTGCCGTTTCGACCGGGTCCAACGCCTCCACACCAACTTGTCGTCCGGGCGACACCGAATCCGTCGCGATTGGCCGGCAGCGTGACAGAACCGGCGCCGGGAATCCACGCGTGCGGGCGCCGGGGCCCGTACGGTGGCCGATGCCACGCCCCTTGGAGGTGCCTGTGAGCCAGGTCCAGTACTCCTGCGCAGCCCCGGCCGAACGGGATCGACTCAACGTCGCTCTCCGGCTCCTCTTCGTGATCCCGCACGCGATCGTGCTCGTGGTGTTGCTGCTCGCCGCCTACGTCACCACCATCGTGCAGTGGTTCACCATCGTGTTCACCGGCGCCCGCAACGACGGCATGTGGGAGTTCAGCAACAAGGTGCTCGGGTACCTGGCGCGCGTCTCGGCGTACCAGCAGCTGCAGCACGATCAGTTCCCCGCGTTCGGTCTGGAGGACCCCACCAGTCCGGTGCAGTACTCGCTCGGCCTTGATCCCGCCGCCGATCGCCTCACGAACGGCCTGCGCTTCATCTGGATCATCCCGGCCGCGGTGATCGCCTACTTCCTCAACTTGGCGGCCAACGCGTGCGCGACGGTGTCGTGGTTCATGATCCTGTTCACGGGTGTCCAGCCGCCCGCGTTGCACGAGTTCATCGGCAAAGCAGTGCGCTACAACCTGCAGACCACCGCGTACGGGCTGCTGCTCACCGACGAGTACCCGACGTTCGCCTGAGCCCGCCGGTCGCCGTCGAGGCGTCAGCAGGCCAGGTTCGGGGTAGGACGTCGAGATGCACATCCGACGGATTGCCACGTTCGCAGCCGGAGCCACCGCGATGTGGTTCCTCGATCCCGCGCAAGGTCACCGCCGCCGGGCCGTGGCGCGCGACAAGGTGCGGTCGCGAGCCAAGCGCATCGAGCGCGCCGCCGAGCGCGCTGATCGCTACGAGGCCGGCGTCGTCGCGGGCGAGGAAGCCCGCGCTCGGGGCAAGGGCCGGTACCGCGAGCATGGCTTCGTTGACCTGCGCGAGCACTTGCGCGGCGAGATCCACCGACAGGGGGTCGTCGATGTGAACGTCGACGTCGACGCCGAGGGGCGCGTCACACTGCGCGGTGAGGTCGACCGCCGGCACCACGACGACGTCGTGCGCACCGTGACGACGACCGATGGCGTGTCCGAGCTGATCGACCTCACGCACGGTCCGGGCGAACCGGCGCCCAACAAGGCACCCGCCATCGCCGCGAGCACGATCGCCGCTCGGCGCGTCTAGCTCGACTGCACCACGCCGAGCGCGCGCAGGCGCCCGGCGAGATCGAGCGCCCACGCGCGCGGGTCGTCGAGGCCCCACCCCTGTTCGGGGAGGTCGAAGTACTCCACGCTGAGCCGGCCTCGGTAGTCGATGTCGTCGAGGCGCCTGAAGAGGGCGGCGAAGTCGACCACGCCCGCCGGGTCGTCGACATGCACTTGTGTGTGGCCGGGACGGCCCTGGCGGACCTGCACGTGGTCGGCCCACTCGAGCAGCTCGAGCGGATCACCACCCCAGTCGCTCACATGGCCGGTGTCGATGAGGAACCGCACGCCAGGCACCGCCGCGGCGAAGGCTCGGATCGTCTCGGCCGAGTGCACCACCGCGCCCGCCCACGGTTCGCAGAGCGCGCCGGGCGCGGCCCGCCACCAGCGCACCGCACGGTCCCACATGTCGTCGCGCACGCCGTCGGCCGGCGCCGGCGTGGAGCACCAACCGGGCAGTGGCTTCGGGAAGGCGGTCGGGCAACCGATCGGCAACGCGAGCGTGGCGGGATCGACGCCGACAAGCGGGTCGATGTGCGCGAAGCCGTCGGCCGCGGCGCGCGCGGCACGCGCCACGACGTCGCCTTCTCGTGCGTAGGTGACGTCGACGACACCGAGCGGGCGACTCACGCGAGCCCTCGTGTCGCGGTCGCCGTCACGATGCCGACGTCATGTCAGCTCGACATCGACTTCGGCATCACCATGCCGACCTGCTGCAGGTGCTGTCCGAGGCAGGCATCGAACTTGTCGGCCACGAGCTGCGGCGTCCAGGGGCCGTCGCGCCACATCCAGGCGATCTGCTTCGGCTGCTGGAACAACGTGTACGAGTACTCGGTGCGACCGAGGATCTGTCCGTTCACGTGGGCGGCCTGCTCGGAGGCGAGGAATGCCACGAGCGGCGCGTTGAGCGACGGGTCTTCCTCGGGCGGAACTTCCTTGCCGCTGCGCTCGTACAGCGACGCGGTCATGCGCGTAGCACCGGCCGGCGCGACCGCGTTGACGGTGATGCCATAGCGACCGAGCTCCAAGGCCCACACGAACGTCATGCCCATGATCGCAGCCTTGGCGGCGCCGTAGTTCGTCTGGCCGAAGTTGCCGCGCAATCCCGCCGACGACGTGATGTTCACGATGCGGCCATAGCCCTGATCCTTCATCAGCGCGGCCGCGTGGCGCGTCACGTTGAACGTGCCCTTCTGGTGCACGGCGACGACGGCGTCGTAGTCGCTCTCGTCCATCTTGAGCAGCGACTTGTCGCGCACGATGCCGGCATTGTTGACCACGATGTCGAGGCGGCCGAACGCGTCGACGGCCGTCTGCACGATCTCGCGGGCGGCGGCGAAGTCGCTCACCGAGCTGCCGTTCGCGACGGCCCGACCGCCGGCGTTCGTGATCTCGGCCACGACCTGGTCGGCAGGGGTCTCGCCGGTGGCGCTGCCGTCGAGCGCGGCGCCGACGTCGTTGATCACGACCGCGGCACCTTCGGCGGCGAGGCACAGCGCGAACTCGCGGCCGATGCCGCGACCCGAACCGGTGACGATCGCGACGCGTCCTTCGAGGAGGCCCATCGGTGGCGCGACGCTCAGGCGACGACGCAGGTCGCGGCGCCGCGCACGGCCTCGCTGCCCTTGTCGCTCGTGACCACGAGGTCGACGTCGGCCAGCGTCTCGCCGCCTTCCTCGCGCACCGCGCTGACGACCGCCTTGGCCGTGAGCACATCTCCCGGCCAGACCTGCTTCGAGAAGCGCACCTGGAACCGGCGGATGCCCTCGGCTCCGAACCAGTCCTTCAGCAGCCGACCGGCGAGCCCCATGGTGAGCATGCCGTGGCCGAACACCGACGGGTTGCCCACCTGCGTGGCGATCGTGTCGTCGTGGTGCATCGGGTTGAAGTCGCCAGAGGCGCCCGCGTACCTCACGAACATCGTGCGGGTGAGCGCCGGGAACTCCATGCTGCGCTCCTCACCGACCGAAACCGTCACCGGACTACCTCCACGCTGTGGCTCTGCTCACTGACAGGAACGTCAGGGATCGTAACGCAGTGCCCCACCGCCGCGCGAGTGCGGCACGCGCCGCAAACATGACGCGCCAGTCAGGTTCGGCCTAGCGTGGACCCGTGCCGCCGAGGAACACCCCCAGCACGCGGCGGCGCGCCACGCGTCAGGCCCCCGAGCCGGCCACGGCCGGGCGCGAGCTGCGGGCCCGCGGACAGCGCACACAGCGACGCCTGCTCGACGCCGCGATCGACGTGTTCGCCGAACGTGGCTACCACGCAGCTCGCGTCGACGACATCGTGAAGGCCGCCGCCACGTCGCACGGCACCTTCTACCTCTACTTCGCGAACAAAGAAGAGCTCTTCACGGCGCTGGCCGCCGAAGTCGCCGAGCAGATGCGCAGCCTCGCGGGTTCGTTGCCCACGGTGCCGCCGGGCCCCGAAGGTCTGGCCGTGCTGCGCCTCTGGCTCGAGCAGTTCACCGACCTCTACACGCGCTACGCGCCCGTCGTGCGGGCCTGGACAGAAGCCGAGATCGCCGGCGACGGCGTGGGCCGCATCGGCGAAGAGCTGCTCGGCGGATTCTCCGCAACGCTCGGCGAACGCGTCGCGCAGGCCGCACCCACGCAGCTCAACGCCGCTGTCGCCGGAGCGGCGCTGCTCGCGATGATCGAGCGCCTCTCGTACTACGTGCTCACCGACCAGATGAAGCTCCGGCGCGACGACGTGATCGACACCCTCGCACGCGTCACCCATGCCGCCCTGTACGGAACGGCCTCGTAGCGACCGGTTGCTATTGGTTGGTGAGCATGCGTTGCACGGCGGCGCGCATCTGCAGGGCGTCGCCCCGCTCGCTGATCTCGCCTTGCGCCAGGAGCAGCGCGTCGTCGGCAATTCCGAGCGCGTGGTCGACGTGCTGTTCGATGATGAGCAACGTGGTCCCGGCGTCGCGGATCGTCGCGAGCGTGGCGTAGACCTCGTCGACGATGATCGGTGCGAGGCCGAGCGAGAGCTCGTCGGCGATGAGCAACCGCGGCTCGTCGACCATCACCCGCGACAGCGAGAGCATGCGCTGCTCGCCGCCCGAGAGCGTGCCCGCCAGCTGCCGGCGCCGTTCACCGAGCCGGGGAAACAGCTCATAGGCACGCGACACACGGCGCGCCACGTCGGCCTTGTCGCGCCCACGACCGAGCGCGAGGTGCAGGTTCTCCTCCACGCTGAGCGATGCGAAGACCGACCGGCCCTCCGGCGCGTGCACGATGCCGCGCCGGGCGTACACGTACGCCGGCTTACCGGCGAGCTCCTCGCCGGCGAAGCGCACCGATCCCTTCGTGGGCACGACCAGCCCTGAGCACACCCGGGCGATCGTGGTCTTCCCGGCGCCGTTCGCGCCGAGGAGCGTGAGCACCCGGCCCGCTTCCACGGCGAACGACACGTCGAAGATGGCGTGGAACGGCCCGTAGCCGGCATCGACGTGCTCGAGCTCGAGCAACGGGGGCGGCGCAGGCGTGATGGTCACACCACATCTCCGATGTAGGCCTTGCGGACCGCGGCGTCGGCGAAGACGTCGTTGGTGCTCCCGGACGCGATGAGCCGACCGAAGTCGAGGACGAACACCCGCGTCACGAGCGCGCGCACCATCGGCACGTCGTGCTCCACGAGCAGGATCGCGCAGTGCCGCTCCCCGTTCACGTGTTGCAGGATCTGCGAGAGCTCGGCCGTCTCGTTGTGATCGAGACCCGACGAAGGCTCGTCGAGCAACAACAGCTTCGGGTTCGTCATGAGCGCCCGGCCGATCTCGACCACTCGGCCGCGGCCCAAGCTCAACGCCTCGATCGGCCGGTCGGCATCGGCCGTCAGGCTCAACAGCTCGAGCGTCTCTTCGACGCGCGCGAGCTCGTCGGGCTTGGGGCGACCGAGACCGAGCAGATCCTTCCAGAGCCGGCCGTCGCCACGCCGGGCGCGCTCGGCGACGAACAGGTGCTCGCGCGGTGTCATCCCGGCGAAGAGCTCGATGCGCTGGAACGTGCGCCCGATGCCGAGCCGCGCCCGCCGGTGCGTCGGGACGCGCGTGAGATCCTTGCCGTCGAAGCTGATGGTGCCGCCGTCGGGACGCAGCATCCCGAGCAGGCAGTTGAAGAACGTGGTCTTGCCCGCACCGTTCGGTCCGATCAGGCCGACCATCTCGCCGGCGTCCACATCGAGGGCCACGCCATCGAGTGCGGTGATCCCGGCGAACGACTTGGTGACGCCACGCGCGTCGAGGAGGGTCATGCGGGTGCTGCTCCCGACGTCGCCGTTTCGGGCGGCTCGCCGGAGCTCCTGCGCCGGTCGATGAGCGCTTGGATCTTCTGCATCGGCTTGCGCTTGTTCGCCTCGAGGATGCCTTCCGGGTGCTTGGCGTAGGTGACCGCACCCAACCCGAAGAAGATGTACTGCACGGCGGCCGGCAGTGTGCCCACATGACCGAACGGCTGGATGTGGTTGATCAACCACGGCAACCAGACCGGGAGCACACGCTTGGCGAACAAGATGAAGCCGAACGCGGCCTGCAGCGCGCCTTCGATCGTGCGTGGACCGAGCGTCACCACGATCACGACCCAGAACAAGCCCACGAACGTGGCCCAGTTGGTCGGCGTGTAGTGACCTTCGTAGCTCGTGAGGAGCCCGCCACCGAGTCCCGCGATCGCCGCCGACAGCCCGAACGTGACGATGCGGGCGCGAGTCGCGCTGATGCCGATCGACGCGGCGGCGACCTGGCTGCCGCGGACGGCGTCGAGGAAGCGTCCGGTCGTGCCGCCGCGCACGAGCACGACACCGGCCGAGACCAAGACGAGCACGACGAGGCACAGTGCGAGGAACGACTTGTTGTTCGCGAAGTCGACCGAGCCCAGCTGTGGTCGGGGCTCGGCTTCCGGGAAGATGCCGCCCGTGATCCACCCGAACTTCAAGAACACGTTCTCGAACGCGAGCGCGAACGCAAACGTGAACAGCGTGAGGAAGATGCCGCCGAGCCGCAGCGCCGGGATCGACACGACCATGCCCACGACGCCGGCGACCAGCGCGCCGATGAGGATCGTGAGGATCACCGACATGCCCTGTTGGGTGGCGAGCTGCGCGCTCACGGCGCCACCGATGCCGGCGAAGGTGGCCTGCGCGAACGAGACCTGACCCGCAAGGCCGGTTGCCACCACGATCGAACAGAAGATGATCGCGTAGATGGCGATGCGGATGGCATCGTCGAGCACGCTGTCGTTGCCGTGGAAGAACACGTAGTACAGGTAGATCGCGCCGATGACGCACCAGAAGATGCGCGTTCCCCACGTGAGCTCGGAGCTGCGCGTTCCGGCCACTGGCGCCGGCGGCGGCGGATCCACGTTCGCGAGAGGGTCGGTCGTGCCGCGCCGATGTCGCAGTCGCGGATCGAGCGCGAGCACGAGGAACAGCGCAATGAACGGCAGGCCGGGCCGGATGTTGCTCGCCACGACGCTGTTCGTGGGCAGGAAGCGGTTCAGCCACTCCTGGAGGACACCGAGCCCGATCCCTGCGGCGAGCGCGAGCGGCACGCTCGTGAGCGACGCGAGCACCGCCGCAACGATCGCGGCGGTGACCAAGGTCGTGTAGTACACGTCGACGACCTGGTTGCCGGTGATCTGCGGCAACAGCACGCCGGCCAGGCCTGCGACGAAGCTCGTGAGCACCCACGAGAGCATGCTCACACGGTCGCTGTTCACGCCGTTGAGCTCGGCCATGCGTGAGCTCTCAACGACGGCGCGCATTCGGAGCCCGACCGCCGTGTAGCGGAAGAGCACGATGACCGCGAGCGCCACGATTGCCGTGGTGACAATGATGGCGAGCTGGTCACGGTTGAGCACGGCGGGCCCGATGTTGTACACGGTGTCGCCGTGCGGCACGATGCCCTGTGAGCTGATCGCCAAGGTCTGATCGAACTTCAGTTGCACGATGCCGGGAATCGCGACGAGCAGGCCGAGCGCGACCACCAGCCGACTCATCTCGGGCGCGCTGCGAAGGAATCGGAACAGCAGTCGGTCGAGGATCACGCCGATGAGCGGCGCGAGGAGCACGACCGACACGATGAACGCCGGGATGATCGCGACATCGTGGGACGTGTGAAGCGTGTAGTACAGCGCGCCCGATGCATACGCCTGAACGCCGAACGCGATGTTGAACACGCCCGATGTCTTGTACGCGAGCACCAGACCGATCGCGAGCAGCGCGTAGACCGCGCCGTACGCGACACCATCGGTGAGTCCGCCGAAGAAGTTGTCCACGTTCTCAGCTGCCGTGCGAGGGCTTGCCTCGGCTGGCTACCCCTTTCCGCCGGGAGCGAATGACATGTGTTGCGGTTCCGTCGGTATCGGAGCCTTTGGGCTGGGATCGAAGCAGATCCACGGCTTGCCGGGCTCGGTGAACAACGGGACGAACTTGCCTGCTTTGATCTGCGTCACCGTCGCGCACTCGTACTTGCCGCGCATGGCGAGGTTGCTCTGGGGGTCGTTGTGCTGCTTCGTCCAATCGATCGGCACGATCAGGCCGTCGGCGCTGTACGCCGTCTGCGAGTTGAGGTAGGCGATCACCTTCTGCTTCGTGAACTCGGGGCCTGCACCCTTCAGGCCGTCGACGAACATCTTGGCCATGATCCAGCCCGACTCGGTGAGCTCGACGGGGTGAGTGGTGATCGCCTTGACCGCGGTGAGGTACTCCTGCGTCGCCGGCGATTGCGGCGTGTCTTCCCACGCCGAGTTCTGCGGCTCGACGAAGTCGTTCTCGAACAGCGCCGCCGTGGTCGGGTCGCCGAGCGAGTCATGGTCGTACGCGTTCGGGAGGTTCTGCGTGGCGTTGAGACCTTGCTGCTTCATCTCCTTGGCCAGCTTGGCAACTTCGTTCGTGTCCATGCACGTGGTGACGAACTGCACGCCGGCCGCCTTCATCTTCGCGACGTCGGCCGCAAGATCACCCGAGAACGGGATCGTGTCGTCGAAGAAGGCCACCTTCACGTTGGGCGTGAAGAGCTGGTAGCCCTTCTTCGTTCCTGCAGCACAGATCTTCGACGAAGCGGAGACGCCGTAGGCAAGGATCCCGACCTTCGTGTAGTGCTCCTTCGTGACGAGCCAGGGAAGGAAATGGCCGCCGCAGTTGAAGCAGAGGGCGCCGAGGCTTCCGAAGATGTTCGTGTGGGCCACCTGCGGGGTGCTCGCCATCTCCGGGTTGATGTTCCAGATGAAGGTGGGCTGGCCGGCCTTGGCGAGCGCGTCGGCCCCCGTGAACTGCAGGGTGGCGACGAAGGTCGCGAACGCGTTGTCATCGGAGAGGCTCGCGGTCACCTGCTGCGCGTTCTGCGTACCGATGATGTCGTCGCGCTCCTTGGCGATCACGAGCTTGCGGCCGTAGATGCCGCCGTGGTCGTTGATGAGCTTGAAGTAGGCCTTGACCCCGTCGGTGTACTGCACGTACTTGCCGCCGAGCGGGTTGGTCTTCGACGTGATGACGGCGACCCGGATCTCGCGCTTGGCATCGTCGACGCCGGCCTGGTTGCTCGGTACGAACTTCGTGAGATTGGCCGCGCTCGCAGTGGTCTGGGGTGCGCCGCCCTGGCTCTGCGTGGTCGTGGAACCCGACTGCGACTTGGAGTTGCCGCACGCCGCGGCGGCTAAGGCAAGCGCAACACTCGTCGCCAGGAGTCTCCCTGCACGCATGTTGGTCCCCCCGGACGCGATCATCGTTGTGTGGGTCGTGTGATGTCCGCTGGCGCCTACGGGCACCCCACCCGCAGTCCCCTCTCGCGAAACCTAACGCTAACGTCAGGTTTCGCGGGGGACACTACCGATCGCCGCTCGCCCCGTCCACGCGGCGGACGTCGAGGAGGCACCACACCATGCCCTACACACTCGTAGCCGTGCACGCGCACCCCGACGACGAAGCGATCGCGACGAGCGGCACGATGGCATTGGCCAAAGCGCACGGGCATCGTGTCGTGCTCGTCGTGGCGACGCGCGGCGAGCTCGGCGAAGTACCCGGCGATCTGCAGCCCGGCGAGTCACTCGCCGAACGTCGCACCGCCGAGACGCTCGCCGCCGCCGAAATCATCGGCATCGACCGAGTCGAGTTCCTCGGCTACAGGGACTCCGGCATGGAGGGTGATCCGCGCAACGCCGACCCCGACACCTTCGCCTCGGCCGACGTCGCCGAAGCCGCCGAACGCCTCGCGGCGATCCTGCGCGACGAACAGGTCGACGTGCTGCTCTCCTACGACGAGCTCGGGAACTACGGGCACCCTGACCACGTCCAGGTGCACCACGTGGCCAATCGTGCGGGTGAGCTCGCCGGCGTGCCGCTCGTGTACGAGGCAACGATGAACCGCGACCACATCTGGGAGCTCGTCACCTCGCGACCCGACGACATGCCCGCCGACACCACCCCCGACCGGCCGGAGACGATCGAGGAGTTCAACCTCGGGATGCGCGACTGGACGATCACGCACCGCGTCGACGTCCGGGAGCACATCGCCACCAAGCGCGCGGCGATGGTGGCCCACGCCAGCCAGATCGCCGAGCAGTCGTTCTTCTTGCAGATGCCGCCCGACGTGTTCGCGGAGTCGTTCGGCTACGAGTGGTTCATCCGGGTCGGCGATGCACGGCCCGCCGGCGCGCCGTTCGCCGACGATCTCTTCGCTCCGCTCCGGTCCGCCGTACGCTGACCGCGATGCGCTCAGGTCGTCGTCATACTCCCAGGATCGCGCTCGCGACGATCGTGGCGCTCGCCGCCTTGGCCGGCGCGTGCAGCAGCAGCGCCAAGAACCCGTCGGGCTCCCCGACCACATCGGTCCAACCCGGACCGGTCGTGGCGATCGATGCCGCGACGGCCTACGAGGCCGCCGGTCCGAACCCGGTGGGCGTCACGACCCGCACGCTGCCCACCGGCAACAAGGTCGAGATCTGGTATCCGGCGGTCAAAGGCACGACCGGGACGGTCACCTACGACGTGCGCGACTTCCTGGCGCCGGCGATCAAGGCGCTGATCAAGGGCAACCTCAACGCCACGTTCTCGATCGCGGCCGGCCGCGACGCGCCGGTCGCTGCGGGCCGGTTCCCCATCGTGTTGTTCAGCCACGGGTTCTCCGGCATGCGCCTCCAGTCGTCGTACCTCACATCGCACCTCGCCTCGTGGGGCATGGTCGTCGCCGCACCCGACCATCCGTCACGCGATCTGTTCCATGCGTTGCAGGGCCAGTTCGGCACTGCCGCGTCGGCCGTCGCCGATCTCAGCGCCACGCTGCAGCTCGTCGAGCACGACGCGCAGCTCGAGGGCCATGTCGATCCCGCGCGTGTCGCGGCCGTCGGCCACTCGGCGGGCGGGGCCACCGTGGCCGCGGCCGCCGCGCAGATCGCCGGCATCGACGGCTACGTCTCCCTCGCGTCGGGGACGTTCGCCAACCGAACCTCGTCGAGCTCGTCGACGGCAGCAACCACGTCCACCACCACCGCGCCGATTGCGCCGGTCCCGTCGCTGTTCGTCGCCGGCGCCGACGACCAGGTTGCGCCGCCCGCCACCGTCACTCGACCGGCGTTCGCGGCCGCGCACACGCCCACGGAGCTGTGGATCATCGACAAGTCGGGCCACAACGTCTTCGACGACTTCTGCACGCTCGGTGGCGGCAAGGGCATCATCGGCCTCGCCGAAGCATCGGGCCTCGGCGGCTTCCTCGACGCGCAACCGCAGTTCCGCAAGCTCGGTCAAGACGGCTGCTTCCCGCCCGACGCGCCGGTGCGCACTGCATGGCCGATCATCCGCCACGTGGTCACCGCGTGGCTCCGGCATCTGTTCGGCGTCGACCGTGTTCCCGTAGGCCTGAGCGCCGGCGTCGCGACGCGCTACCCGCTGAAGGTCACGATCGAGGTGCGACCCGGTTGAGCCCACCGCTCGCGGGCCGTGGCGTCGCTCGTTTCGCCCGATGCGGCGCAGCCGGTCCGTTGCGCGCGTCGACCGCCTTGGCCAGCTCGCGAAGCGCGTCGGGCACCGCGGCCGCGAGATCGTCGATGTCGGGCAGCAGCTCGCGGCAGCCGAGGAAGCCGAAGTCAAGGTGATCGAGGTAGCTGATGACCGTGAGGTTCAGCCCCGCGCCGTCGAAGATCGGCCCGAGCGGATGCATCGCCTCAAGCCGCGCGCCGGCCAGGTACAACGGGAACGGCGGGCCGGGAACGTTCGAGACCACGAGGTTGTGCACCGCGCTGCCGATGCGGTCGGTGAGCCGGAACGTGCTGACCAATCGCA
This sequence comes from Acidimicrobiia bacterium, assembly GCA_017882905.1. GTDB lineage: Bacteria > Actinomycetota > Acidimicrobiia > IMCC26256 > PALSA-610 > Chersky-683. The sequence goes on from JADGOO010000072.1 coordinate 13,958, forward strand.
TCGCCGATCGCAGCATCGCCGGACTGGCCAGCGCGGCGAGCTCTTGCAGCGTGGTCGCGCCGATGTCGTCGTGGATGTCCTTGGCATCGATGGTGCTGAGCCTGATCGCCTCGACGCGCGCGATCGGGTCGTCGAGCTCGGTGGGCAGCTGCGCGAACATCGCCGACACGCGATTCCCCATCGTGTTGGCTTCGTCGACGGCTCGCACCGACGTGGGGATCGTGGCGACGAGCGACCGGTCGGGCAGCTCGTCGCGACCCACGAGGTAGCTGCGCAACGCGCCGGTTGCCACGGCGAGCACCACATCGTTGAGCTTGACGCCGAGTGCGTCCTTCAAGCGCTTCACCTCGGCAAGCGGGACCGAGGAGAACGCGATCGAACGATGCGGCGTGATCGTGCCGTTCATCGTGAGCTTCGGCGCGGTGAGCGGAACGCCCCCGTGGTTGTCGGCGCCGCGCACTCGCTGCACGACCCGCCACGCGGTTCCCACCACCTTGCTGGCCGTGCGCACCACGCGCACCGGGCGTCGCGCGGCCGTCACCATCGCCTGCGCGAGCAGCTCCACGTCGCTCGGCACGCGCTCCGGCGACCAGTCGGGCGCGATCGCGATGGCGAGGCGCGGCTCGGGGGCAGCTTCGAGGTCGAAGAGGTGCGCCATGATGTCGACGCCCGACATGCCGTCGATCGCCGAGTGGTGGATCTTCGACACCAGCGCCACGCGGCCGTGCTCGAGACCCTCGACGAAGTACATCTCCCAGAGTGGGCGGGCGCGATCGAGCGGGCGACTGGCGATGTCGGCTGCGAGCGTCGCCAGCTCCTTTTGCCCGCCGGGCGCCGGTACCGCGACGCGCCGAAGGTGATAGTCGAGGTCGAAGGCGGGATCTTCGACCCACGCGGGATAGTCGAGACCGAACGGCACGGTCACGAGGCGCTGACGGAACGGAGGGATCAGCGGGAGCCGTTCGGCGAGATGCGCACAGAACCGGTCGAAGTCGAGCTCGGGCGACAGGTCGCGCGGATCGAGCACGGCAACGCCCATCACGTGCATGTGCGCCGACGGCGACTCGATCGACAGGAAAGCCGTGTCGAGACCCGACAAGCGCTGCATTCCCACCCTCCTCGTCGCCGGTCCAACCGTACCGGCGCCCATCGACATTGTCCCACCTGGCGCGCACGCGAACCAGGCTCGGCATCATCAACTCGACGACTTCGCTCGGTTTCTGCGCGTGCGGACGGGCGGGCGGTGCCGGATCGGCGGTGAGCGGTCGGATGACCACACCGCCGGGGGCGCGCTCACGAAGCCGGCGAGGGTGAGCAACACCGTGTCGTAGTTGACGCGCCACCCACGGAAGTTGCGCCACGCCTCATCGAGATCGGCCTTCATCGGCACATCGGACTTCCGCAGCCGTGCGACGAGCTCGTCGAACTCCTCGCGGCCGATGCTGATCGGGTCGTCGGGCGCCGGATCCGCGTCGTGCGGGATCGAGAAGTAGTCGGCGATCTCGCGCAGCGTGACGGAACCGGCGCGGATGCACAGCGCGGGCCGCGGCGACCACGGCTGGTCGAGCAACGCGAGTCGCAGCCCCGCGGTGTCGAGCACCGCGCCGCTTGCGGTGATCCACGAACGGTCGACGTGCGGCGACCGGAAGAAGTTGAGGATCGCGAAGGTGGTATGGGTCTCGCCGAGCTCGACGAACCAGCCTTCCCACTGCTCGAACAGGTTGTCGAGCTGGTCACTGAACTCGGCTCGGTACGCACGTTCGATCAGCTCGACGGCGCTCGGCGGCGTGCCCGCTCGCACCGACAGCTGCGACACCATCAGCTCGCGGCGACTGAACGTTCCGTAGATCGTGGGCAGGTAGGCGATCAACAGGGCGAGCAGCGCCAGACCGGCCGCGGCCTCGACGATGACGAGCCCGGTCGATGGCAGGTCGCCCGGCGTCGCGAACCCGAGCGTGAACAGCGCGCTGCCCGAGTCACGGATCGCAGCACGAGTGCCGACGTCGCCGAACGCGCCGTACAACAAGGCGAATCCGGTGAAGGATCCCACCAGCCACACCGCCGGGAACAGCAGCAATGTGACCGGCCCGTAGAGCGCGAGCACGCGGTCGATGCGCTTGTAGTCGTCGATTCGACGAGTCAGAAGATCGAAGCACCAGCGCGACACTCGCGACACCAGGCGCGTCAACGGCACGGCCGCGCCGCGTGGCAGCACGAAAGTGCGCACGGCGGCGTCGATCACGACCACGATCACGAGTGCGCCGGCGATACCGGCTACGACGCGCCCCGCGGTCTCCATGAGCGTTGCACAATAGGTGCGATGCTCCGACGCCGAACCCGTTCCGCCACCCGACGCACGGCCGCCTTGCTGACCGTAGGATTGCTCGCCGCCGCTGCGCTGGCTGCCTGCTCGAGCTCGGGCACCAATGGTGACGCAACGACCGGCGCCGGATCGCCACACTCCACGGTGAGCAACCCGGGCCCGAACCTCACCGGCAGCACCGATCCCGGTCCGCACACCACGAGTGGCGGACCGCAGACGATCAGCGGTGTGCTCGCAGTGGCCGACGCCCGGTGCGCCCGCCTCACACCTGCTTCGGGCGCCCGCACCTACCAGCTGGCCCTGCCGGCCGGCCTCGCCGTATCGGCCGAAGGACTCGCCGACCACGGACGGCTCGTGGCTCGCCCGCGCGACCAGGTGTTCGTCGCGGGCCACACGACAGCAACCGCAGGAACGTGCGGGACCGTCGTGTTCCAAGTGAGCCAGATCGTGAGCGTGCAGCCCGCGAGCTGACGGGCGCGTCAGCGACTCAGTGGCTTGTAGTGGATCCGGTGCGGCTGGTCGGCATCGGTGCCGAGGCGCTTGTGGCGATCGATCTCGTAGTCGGAGAAGTTGCCCTCGAACCACCGCACCTCGCTGTCGCCCTCGAACGCGAGCACATGCGTGGCGATGCGATCGAGGAACCAACGATCGTGGGAGATCACCACAGCACAGCCCGGGAAGTCGATCAACGCGTCTTCGAGTGACCGCAACGTGTCGACGTCGAGGTCGTTGGTTGGTTCGTCGAGCAGCAGGACGTTGCCGCCCATCAGCAATGCCTTGGCGAGATGGAGCCGGTTGCGCTCACCACCCGAGAGATCGCCGACGGCCTTGCCCTGATCCGTGCCCTTGAAGTTGAAGCTCGCGCAGTACGCGCGCCCGTGCACGTCGCGACCGCCGACCTTCAGGTGGTCGACACCACCCGTGATCTCTTCGTAGACCGTCTTGGAGGCATCGAGCGACTCACGCGATTGATCGACGTACGCGAGCTGCACCGTGGTGCCGACCGTGAGGCGACCGGCGTCGGGCTGCTCGTCGCCGACCAGCATGCGAAAGAGCGTGGTCTTACCGGCACCGTTGGGGCCGATCACGCCGACGATCCCACCCGGCGGCAGTGTGAACGACAGATCGTTGAACAGCAACGTGTCGCCGAACGCCTTCGTGAGCCCTTCGGCTTCCACGACGAGATCGCCCAGCCGGGGCCCGGGCGGGATCGTGATCTGCAGCTTCTCGGCGCGCCGCTCGGCCGACTCCGACTCGGCCACGAGTCGTTCGAACGCGGTGATGCGCGCCTTGCCCTTCGCCTGGCGCGCCTTGGGCGCCATGCGGATCCACTCGAGCTCTCGTTCCAAAGTGCGCCGGCGGGCCTCGTCGCCCTTCTCCTCCTGCGCGAGGCGCTGCTCCTTCTGTTCGAGCCAGCTCGTGTAGTTGCCCTCCCACGGGATTCCTTGGCCGCGATCGAGCTCGAGGATCCAGCCCGCGACGTTGTCGAGGAAGTAACGATCGTGGGTGACCGCAATGACGCAACCCGGGTAGTCGTGCAGGTAGCGCTCGAGCCACGCGACCGACTCGGCATCGAGGTGGTTGGTGGGCTCGTCGAGCATCAACAGGTCGGGGCGCGAGAGCAGCAGGCGACACAGCGCGACACGGCGACGCTCACCACCCGAGAGCTTGGTGACGTCGGCGTCGTCGGGCGGGAGGCGCAACGCGTCCATGGCGATGTCGAGCGTGCGATCGAGCTCCCAGCCACTGACCGTGTCAATGCGGTCCTGGAGATCGGACTGCTCCGCGAGCAGCTTGTCGAAGTCGGCGTCGGGCTCCCCCATCGCGTTGCAGACCTCGTCGAAGCGATCGAGGAGCGCCTTGATCTCGCCGACGCCCTCCATCACGTTGTCGCGCACGTTCTTGTCGGGATCGAGGAGCGGTTCCTGCGGCAGGTAGCCCACGCGGAAGCCGGGAGTGACGCGGCACTCACCTTGGTACCCGTCGTCCTCGCCGGCGATGATCCGCAGCAAGGTGCTCTTGCCCGCACCGTTCGCACCCAGCACGCCGATCTTGGCGTCGGGGTACATCGAAAGGCTGATGTTGCGCAGCACTTCCTTGTCGGGCGGGTGCACCCGGCGCAGGTTCCGCATCGTGAGGATGAACTGATGAGCCATGTAGGGCGACCTTAGTGGTGCGACTAGCGTCGCCTTCCATGGCCGCGTCGCCTTCTCCCGTCTACGCGATCGCCGACGGCTACATCGACGAGCTCGCCGCACTCGACCCGCTCGAGGCCACCGACATGGGCATCGCGGGCTACGACGACCGGCTGACGGATCTGTCACCCGACGGCCACGCCGCCGTCGACGCGCTCCGAGCCCGCACGATCGCCGACCTCGACGCGGCGCCGATCGAGAACGACCGCGACGAGGTCGCGCGGGCGTTCATGCGGGAACGACTCGGGGTTGCACGCGAGCGCTTCGCGGCGGGCGACTACATGCGCGACGTACGCGTGCTCGGCTCTGCGATGGGCGCCACCCGCTCCTGCTTCGATCTCATGGCCTTCGACGACGATGCGCAATGGGCCACCGCGGCGCGCCGCATGCGGGCCGTGCCCGACGCGCTCGACGGGTGGCGCCGATCGCTCTCGGCCGGGATGGCGCAGCACCTCGTGGCAGCCCGTCGCCAAGCCCTCGCCTGCGCCCGCCAGGCGGCCACCTGGAGCGGCGAGGGCGCTCGCCCCTTCTTCCACGGCCTCGTCGACCGCTACGAGCAGCGGACCGACGCGTCAGCCGCGCTGCTCGGCGAGCTCCGCGCGGCCGCCGACGCGGCCACCGAAGGCTTCGCGGTCACGGCACGTTTCCTCACCGACGTGTACGCGCCGGCTGCGAGCGAGCGCGATGCGGTCGGTGCCGAGCGCTACGAGCGCGAAGCGCGGGCGTACCTCGGCGCCACCATCGACTTGAACGAGACCTACGACTGGGGCTGGGCGGAGCTCGGCCGCATCGAAGCGCGCATCGGCGAGGTGTGCGAGGCGATCCTCCCGGGCAGCGACTTCGCGGGCGCTGTCGCGCATCTGGAAGCCGACCCGGCGTACGTCGTCGACGGCGCCGACGCGTTCCTCGCTTGGAATCAAGACCTGATCGACCGCACGATCGAGGAGCTGGGCCGCACCCATTTCGACATCGCGCCACCGCTGCGGCGATGCCAGGCAATGATCTGCCCGCCGGGCGGCGCCGCGGCCATGTACTACACGCAGCCGAGCGAAGACTTCTCGCGCCCGGGCCGCACCTGGTATCCCACGCTCGGCAAGTCGCGCTTCCCACTCTGGGGCGAAGTCTCGATCTGCTACCACGAAGCGGTTCCCGGCCACCATCTGCAGATCGGCCGCACGGTGCTGCTCGCCGACACGCTCTCGCGATTCCAGCGCCTCGCCGGATTCGTGTCGGGCCACGGCGAAGGCTGGGCGCTCTACGCCGAACGGCTCATGGAGGAGCTCGGCTACCTGGAAGACCCCGCGTTCGAGCTCGGCATGCTGGCCGCGCAGGCCATGCGCGCGGTGCGCGTCATCGTCGACATCGGCATGCACCTCGAGCTCACGATCCCGGCGGCTTCCACGTACGAACCGGGCGCGCGTTGGACTGCGGAGGTCGCGCTCCCGTTCGTGCTCGAGCGATCGCGGTTCCCCGAGGCGTTCATGCGCAGCGAGGTCGACCGTTACCTCGGCCTACCGGGCCAGGCGATCAGCTACAAGGTCGGCGAACGAGTGTGGCTCGACTGCCGGGCCGACGCGCAACGCCGTCACGGCGATCAGTTCGACCTCAAGGCGTGGCACTCGTTCGCGCTCGATCTCGGGGGCTTGGGCCTCGAGACGCTGCGCACGCAGCTCGCTCGCTTCTATCGCCTTAGGCTCCACCGCGATGACCGAACCTGAGCTCTCCGGCTGGCAGCGCGACACCTTCACGCACGGACGGGTCACGCGCACTGTCTACCGAGGCGGTTCGGGGCCTGGCGTCGTGGTGATCCACGAGGTCCCCGGCGTCACGCCGAAGGTCATGGAGTTCGCCCAACGTGTGGTCGATGCCGGGTTCACGGTGGTGATGCCGTCACTCTTCGGCACTCCCGGTAAGCCGATGGGCATGCCCTACGTGCTGCGCAGCATCACGGGCGCCTGCGTTTCGCGCGAGTTCCACGCGCTCGCACTGCGGTCCACCTCTCCCATGACCGAGTACTGCCGCGCGCTCGCGGCCGACCTGCACGAGCGCTGCGGTGGTCCGGGCGTCGGCGCGGTCGGCATGTGCTTCACCGGCAACTTCGCGCTCGCCATGATGGTCGACGACCGGATGCTCGCGCCGGTGCTGTCGCAACCGTCGTTGCCGTTCCCCGTGAGCGCGGCGCACAAACGCGACCTCAACCTCTCCGAGGTCGACCTCGCGCGCGTCAAGGAACGAGCCGAGGCCGGCCAGTGCCTGCTCGGCTTGCGGTTCACCAACGACCCGGCAGTGCCGCCGCAGCGCTTCGCACGTCTGCGCGAAGAGCTCGGCGACCGCTTCATCTCGGTAGAGATCGATTCCTCGAAGGGCAACCCGTGGGGCTTCCCCCGAAGCGCGCACTCGGTGCTCACCGAGCACCTCGTCGACGAGCCCGGCAACCCCACCCGCGACGCGCTCGAGACCGTGTTGCAGTTCTTCGCCGACCGCTTGCGCCCCGCGGCGTGACCGACGACGCCGACGTCCTGCCGGGCGCACCGCAGCCCGCCGAGACCATCGAGATCGACGCCGAGCGGGTGGTCGCGGGTGGTGCCGCGCTGGGCCACCTCGACGACGGGCGCGTCGTGCTCATCGCGGGCGCACTCCCCGGCGAGCGCGTGGTCGCGACCGTCACGCGCACGCGACGCGATGTGGTGTTCGCCGACACGGTCGACGTGCTGAGCGCATCGGGTGACCGGATCGCACCCCCGTGCCCGTTCGTGGCCGCCGGCTGCGGAGGCTGCGACTGGCAACACGTGCAGCCGGATGCGCAGAGCCGACTCAAGCGCGACATCGTGATCGACGCACTGCGCCGGCTCGGCCGCGTGCCCGACGCCGAAGCGCGGGTGGCCGCGCCGATCGGTCTCTCCGCCACCGGCTACCGCACCACACTGCGCGGCCTCGTCGACGGCGAAGGCCGCGTCGCGTTGCGCCGTGCCGCATCGCACGAACCCGTCACGATCTCGAGCTGTCTGGTCGCGCACCCGCTCGTCGACGACGTGATCCTTCACGCGCGCTTTCCCGGCGCACGCGAGGTGACGATTCGAGCCGGCGCGCGCACCGGCGAGCGCCTGGTCGCGATCGACGGCGGCCGAGCGCGCGCCCGCGGCCTCGCCGCCGACGTGCGCCGCGACGAGTACCACGAGATCGTCGATGGCGTGCACTTCCGCATCTCGGCGCGCGCCTTCTTCCAACCGCATGCCGACGCACCCGCCGCGCTGGCACGCATCGTGCGCCAGTACGCGGGGACGCCCGGCGCGCTCGCCGACCTCTACTGCGGTGTCGGCTTGTTCGCGGCGCTCGTGCCCGCCGGGCGGGTGGTAGCGATCGAGTCGAACACGACGTCGGCGCGTGATGCGCAACACAACCTCGCCGCGCACCCCAACGCACAGGTGCGTGCCGTCGCCGTCGAGGGTGCGCGGCTGCGGGGCATCGACGTAGTGATCGCCGATCCGGCGCGGGCCGGCCTCGGCGCGCAAGCAGTCGAGGTGATCGCCGCGAGTGGCGCGCAGACCGTCGTGCTCGTGAGCTGTGACGTGGCCGCGGCCGGTCGCGACATCCGCCTGCTCAGCGACGCAGGGTTCGCACTCGAACAGGCGACGCCACTCGATCAGCTTCCCAACACATCACACGTGGAAGTGGTCAGCGCGCTCCGGCGTTGACCCGCGCGGTCTGCGATCAGGTGAGCGCGGCGGAGAGCTTCGCGAGCGCTTCGTCTTCGCTCACGTCGAGCGCGAACGACAGCTCGGAGACGAGCACCTGACGGGCCTTCATCAGCATTGACTTCTCGCCGGCCGACAAGCCCTTCGAGAGCTCGCGCAATGCCAAGTTCCGCACGACTTCGGCGACCTGGTACACGTCGCCCGACTTGAGCTTCTCCTGGTGGTTCTTGAACCGTCGGCTCCAGTTCGTGGGCTCGCGCACGTCCTTCTTGCCGAGCAGCTGGAACAGATCGTCGACGTCTTCGGCGGAGATCGGCGGACGCATGCCGACCTCTTCCGCCTTGGTGATCGGGACCTTGATCACGAGGTCGCTGCTCGCGACCCGCAACACGAACACCTCGGTGTTCGTGCCGTTGATCGGGAGCTTTTCCTTCTTCTCGATCACCGCAGCACCGTGATGCGGGTACACGACGCGGTCGCCGACCTTGAAACCCATGACTCTCCCGAAACGTGCCGCAAGACGGCGGAACCAGCCATGATACCAGCCGCGAACGCACCCTCTCGCAGGGGCCCGCTCCCCGCCGCCGAAGCGAATCAGCCGCCGTGCGCGCGCTTGGCCTCGACCCATGCCGTCACGACCGGAGCGAAGTTCGCCGGGTTGTAGGCGTCCTCCTCGTACGACCACTGGTGGTCGCCCGCGTAGTGCAGCACGGTGATGTTCGCGGCTTCGTACACCTGACCGTCGCCCGGGTCGTCGAAGCGGTTCTCGATCTGGCAGATCCACCAGCCGCGCTCCTCGTCGCACACGCACCAGTCGTGGGGGAACGCGCGCATCTCGGAGTTGGGCCACTGCGCCATCGTCTCGCTGATCCACGTCGCGATCTGCTCGCGGCCGTGCATCAACCCGTAGTGGTGCTCGTTGTAGTCGGCGTCCTCGGTGAACTGGTCGGCCCACAGCTGCCAGTTCCCCGTGCGCGCCGCCTCTTGGGCCGTCGCGACGTAGCGATCGTGTGCCTCCTGCAGCTCTTCACGCGTCCACTTGCCCATCTCGAAAGCCTTTCGTCGGGAGTGCGATCAGTCGTGACAATGCCCGGCCGGGCTCGGTGGCACGTCGAGCGCCGGGTTGCGGTCGAAGAAGCCGACCGGCTGCAACAAGAAGCCCGTGTACTCCACGGGCATCACCGGCCAGTCTTCAGGCCGGGGAAAGTGCGTGACACCGAAGCTGTACCAGAGCACGATGTCTTCGTCGACGAGCTCGCGATCGGCCGCGATCCAGCTCGGCAGGCCGTCACCACCGGAGCTCTGGTTCGGGTACTCGCCGGCGCCGCGCCGTTCCTCGCGGTCGTACTTGGTGACCCACAGGTTGTGCTGCGAGAACGCCGCGCGTCGGCCGACCGACGACTCCTCGTGGGCCAGCATCGTGGGCGTGCTCATCGTGGGCACGAGCTTGTAGCCGACGGGTTGCCCGAGACCGTTGCGCACCGACTCGTTGACGACCCGCCACGTGCGCGACATCGGCGGGTTCACCTCGCGCACGGCCGTGGATTCGCGTTCGAGCAGCGTGCGCTTGGCGCGAAACGCGTTGCGCCACGGGTTGTCGGGGCCTTCGGGGAGCGGCTCCGCTTCGACCTCGTACACGCGGTTCGCGGTGCCCTCCACGTCGAGGTCGAGGCGCACGTTGAACAGATGCTGATGGTTCGGCGCGTACACGCCGGGCGCGACCTCGACGCCGAACTCGCAGACGCCGCCGGGAGGGATCGCGCCGACCGACATGATGCCGGTGAGCTTCACCTCGAGCTGGACGTTGCCATCGAGGTAGAGGTACCAGAAGAACCCGTACTCGTAGTTGCCGACCGTGGCGAAGTTCGAGATCACGAGCCGGCGACTTCTGCGGACCTCGCTCGTACCGCCCATGAGGTCGACGTGCTTCCACAGCACGCCGTAATCCTCTTCGTGCATGCAGATCGCGTTCTTGATCACCCAGGCGTGCCCGTGCTCCGACGCGAGCGTGCCGTCGAAGTAGTGGATCTCGCCGAGGCAGTCGCAGCCGAGCTGGAGGGACTGCGTCATGCGACCGAGACCCCACTCCCCGGCGTCGAACGCGTTCTTCCAGCCGTGGAGCTCGCCCGGGTCGCCGTACGGCACGACCATCTCGGTGACCGACGCGCGGTGCAGGATCGACCGACCGTCGTAGCAGACCTGGTGCAGCACAAGGCCTTCGTACGGGTCGAAGGCCACGCGCACCGACCACTTCTGCCATTCGACGAGGTTGCCGGTGACGGTGAAGCTCGGGCCTTCGGGTTGGGTGATGTCGATCGGCTTGAGGTCGGCGCGCAACGGCTGGTGGTCGGCGGCGAAGTAGCGCGCGTGCTGTTGCGGCATCGCCACGACGCCGTGGTCGATGACCTCGATCACCTCGTTGCGCCCCATGTCGAAGTGCACGATCAATCCCTCGACGGGTCGCGCGTAGCCGTTGTCGGTGGCGTACTCGCGCACGAACGAGATGCAGCGAGAGATGCGGCGATTGTCCTCGGCCGGATAGTCGAACGTGCCCGCCGGCCAGGGGTCGATCTGCACGGTGTCGAGGTCGGTGATGCCCCGACGCGCGAGCGCGGCGATGTACTCCGGGTGCTGCTTCGTGGTGAAGATCGCGTTCGCCGCTTCGTGCATGAGCAGAGCGGGCCGAACGCCTTCGACCACACGCCATTCGCGCACGTCGCCCTTGCTCACCGAGACCACCGCTTCGACCACACCGAGCTCGGGGCCGGGCACGATCTGGGCCCGCACCTCGCGGTCGATCGGATCCCCCGTTCGCCACGCGGCAAGCACGGCCTTGTCGGGTTCGTGCAACACGATGTGCGCGAACAGCGCACCCTTCGGGACGTCGCCGGTCGCCTTCAGGATCTCGACGGCGCGGGTGATCTCATCGCCCGTGAGCATGGCCAACGGATGGTCGATTGCTCCCATGCCGACGACTGTAGATGGGCCGGTCGACACTGCGCAGATGCGCGCGCCGAAGCGGCGCTCAGGCGGTGTCGATGCGCTGGAAGCCTTCGGCGTAGCGACCCGCCGGCAAGCCCGCCGTGTCGGCGATCGCAGCCGACCACGACCGGATCATCTCGGGCAGCGCCGACTCCCGGCCGACCATCTGGCTACGGTGGCAGAGCAGCGCCTCGATCTTGCGATCGATCACCGCGGTGGTGTCGACGAACCGATCGAGCGACTCACGCGCCATCAGCCACGTCTCGGGCACCGCATGCGGTTCGAGACCTTCTTCGTCGAGGAGCTCCGGGAACGCCCACGCGTTGCGGGCATCGGGGTACACCGCGCAGATCGCCGCCTCCCCCGCCGCGAGATGGTCCGGATGGCTCGCGTAGATGCGGGTGAGGACACGATCGGGCGACTGCGTGACCACGCGATCGGGCCGCACGGAACGGATCACCCGCGTGATCGCCTTGCGCAGGTCGAGAGTCGCTTCGAGGCGCCCGTCGGGGAACCCGAGCCAGTGCAGGTCGGTGACGCCGACGACCGCAGCAGCCTTCGCCTGCTCGTCACGGCGAATCTCCGGCATGCGCTCCCGAGGGATGCCCGTGTCGGCGCCGCCGGCGTCGCCGTCGGTGGCGATGCAGTACGTGACCTCGATGCCACGGGAGGTCCAGGCCGCCACGCTGCCCGCCGCGCCGAAGTCGACATCATCGGGGTGGGCCGTCACGACCAGGATGCGGCTCACGTCGGCGTCATCGAGCATCCCCCCAATGTACCGGCGCGCGATGATCGTCGGGCATGCCCGACAACGAGCCGTCTCCTTTGCTCGAGGCGAGCGAGCTCGTCGGGCTCCTCGCCGACTCCGACCGGCTCCGCGCGGTCAGCGCACTCGTGCTCGGCGCCGACGACGTCGCAACAGTGCGCGAAGCGACCGGCCTCGACGCGCGGGGCGCGTCACGCGCGCTCACGCGTCTCATCGACGCCGGGCTGGTGGAACGCTCGACCGATGGCACGCACCTCGTGCTGCTCGCGTCGGCGTTCAACGTCGCGGCGCGCGCGTCTGCTGTGCGCGCCCACGACGCGCCCGCCGAACACGACGACGTGTCACGTGACGAGGCAAGAGTGCTGCGCACGTTCGTGCGCGACGGTCGCATCGTGCAGATCCCTGCCCAACACGCCAAGCGAATCATCGTGCTCGAGTGGCTCGTGCAGCACTTCGAACCGGGCGAGCGCTACAGCGAGCGCATGGTGAACCTCATCATCGGCCGCGTGCATCCCGACACCGCCGCGTTGCGTCGCTACCTCGTCGACAACGACTTCCTCGCGCGCGAACACGGCGAGTACTGGCGCATCGGCGGACGCGTCCCGTTGGAAGACACTCCGACCGATGCCTGACTGGTGAAGCGACTGGTGAAGCGACTGGTGAAGCGACCGGTGAGCGACTGGTGAAGCGACCGGTGAGCGACTGGTGCCTCAACGGGCGCACACACCACGATCCGGGACTTGACGACGCCCGGCGAGAGGCGCAGAGTCGGTTCAGGCGCTGAGCGCCGACCACACCACCACTGCCGAACCCAACGAGGAGCGGCCAATGGATCAGGACACTCCACCGGACCACGCAAACAGCGACCGCGACGACGCGGTGCGTGTGGGCTCCCAAACTCCGCGGGGATCACACGAACCCGAACGATTGAGCCACCGACGCAGGCGTTCGACCGCTCGCTGATCTCGTTTGGAACCATTCGACAACGGTGCGCCGTCCCTTCAGGGGCGGCGCACCCTTTCGTCGTGCAGGTGGCTCACGGAGCAGGGAGCGGGAAGCTCGCAGGCATCACGGGCACCGGCGCGTGCGGTCCGGCGCCGAGACGCAGGAGCAAGTTCGCCGTGACGCGACGCACCGCATCGGCAACGCACGGCTGCTCGCCCTGCGGACACCCGAACACGAGCTTGCTCACCCACCAGTTCGTTCCGCTGTCGAACACGGTTGCGCCCGACGGCGCGACGTACGTCGTCGCGTCGGCGTAGCTCTGGCGCCCGCGACACACGACGGGCGAGTGTGCGACCACGTCGACATGGTCGACGCCAGGTGGCATCGCCTCATTCGAGCTGTAGCGGTCGTACTCGGGCCCCACCGTCATCTGCAGGCGGTCGCCGCGACGCAATCCCGTGCCCGTGAAGATCCACGAGTCGGGCTGAGCGATCACCATCGATGCGTGCACCGTGTTGCACTCGTACTGCTCACCGAGCAACGTGCTCTCGGGGCGAGGGTCGGGCGCGTCGCGCCAGTTGACCGTGACGTTCTCGGGGTCGGTCGCACGCACCGGATCTTCGCCGGCCGACTTGTAGGCGATCTCGAACCGGTCGGGCCCTAGCGGCGACGACGCATACCGAATGCGCCGGTACACCGCGTTCGCGCCGAGGAACAGCAGACTCGTGCCGTGGTCGCGGGCGTGCTCCGCCGCGCTGCGCATGTTCACTGACCAGTACTCGTCGTGTCCGAGCGACACCATCAGACGGTGCGCCGAGGCCGACGCCGGACGCGCCTCGAGGTCGACGTCGGTCTCGTACGTGAGATCGAGCCCGAGCCGTTCTGCGAGCACGACGAACGGCAGCTCGTTGCCGAGGAAGTCGCCGGCGCCGCTGCCCTCCGCATACGGGCGGTCGAACGACACGACGCGGGCCCGGTACGAGAACCCGTGGTAGCCCGATCTGCTCACGCCGGTGTACAGGCTGTTGCCGCCCCAGTCGTTGTAGGCCTGCCACGTGGCCACGGCATTCACGACGAGGATCGAGGCACGACTGTGATCGTCGCGCACTGTCAGAGGCACGTACGACTGCTCGCCGCCGGAGCCCACCAGCTTCAACAGGTAGTCACCCGGGAACCAACGCGTCGTCAGGCGCAACGCGAGTGGATCCGGCCACGACGCTTCGACCATGTGCGTGGTGGCATCGACGCTCGGCGGCGCTCGCAACGCGCCGTGTTGCGGCGCCGAGCGCCACACCAGCCGTCCGACATGGCCGCCGTACCAACCAAGCCGGTATGCCTCGATGCGGAAGGTCGGCGCAGATGTCGACACGAAGAGCCGGACCGTGTCGCCTTGTCGCGCGCTCACCCGATCGGCGTAGCCCTCGATCGCGCCCGGCTGTTGCACGCCCGTGATGCGCCAGGCGTCGGTGCCCGGTAGCGTGTTCTCGATCTGCACCGCGCGCGAGTACGGCGCGGCGAGTGGCGGCAGCGTGGTCGTGGTGACGGCGCTCGTCGTGGTGCTGGTGGGCGCGATCATCGTGGTCGGCGCGAGACGCCTGCTGGTCGGTTCCGCGCCCGCCGGGCGCGCCGACGACTGCTCGTGACGCACGGCGGCGGCGGCCACGAGCGCGATGACTGCGACCGCGGCCGTCACCACGCTCACGCGTCGACGCGCCGCGCTCCCCCGTGCCGCTTGCTCACCGCGCCCTTCCCGCGCCACCGCCACGCACTGTACGGCTAGAGCACGCCGTCGCCGGTGACCCTCGGACGGTGCTCGACCGACTCCCACCGAGTAGCGACGCCGCGCATCAGGAACGCCGAATCAGCAACGATCGCTCCGCGCGGAAAGCGCTTGGCGTCGTCCCAGAACGCGGACTCGAGTGCGCGCACTCGCAATGGCTCCATCGACCATCGAGGCGCATCGAGGCGGACGGCTTCCAGACAGCCACGAGCACCTCGTGACCAGCCGATCGCACGCGGCGCTCGTCCATCTCGGGGTCCCTGCCGAGGTCGTTCTCGACGAATGGGAGCACCTCGCGGCAGTGACGCGTGAGATCGCGCAGCGGTTCGAGCGCGTGTACGACACGCACCTGTCGCACGCAACGACGATCGACGAAGCGACCGCGATGCTCGCACGGCTGCAGTCGCTCGCGCGAACGGCAGTCGCGTCTGCGCTCGATGCCGCGCTCACCGACGCCGCGTCGCTACGCATCGGAACGATCGACGCCACCTGACCAGCCGACATCGCGGCGAGCGCGCGACGTTCAGACGTGACGCGCCCAGAATCGTTCGAGCGCGGCCGCGCTGCCGGCCGGATCCTGGAGCGCCCACCAGTGGCCGAGACCTTCCAGCGTCTCCAGCTCGGCGCCGAGACGGTCGGCCATCTCCGCGGCCAACGTCGCGTCGCCGAACACATCGGCGGTCGCGTTCAGCACCAGACCAGGCGCGTGCGTCGGGCCAACCGCGTCGCCCCAATCGCTCGACACGTTGGGCACCGCCGACCGGTACAGGTCAAGGATGCAATCATCCATCTCCTTGTCGGCCGCCTCCCACATCGCCGCGGCGCGCGCCTCGGGCACGCCCATGCCCACGAACATCGCGACACCGTCGGCGAGCGGAACGGCTCGCGTCGCTTCCATCGCCGCTTCGCCGTCGGGGGTCTGCCACACCTGCGCGAAGTCGTGCCACACGTAGCGATCGTGGAACACGTTCGCGCAGTCCACGGCCCAGCTGTGCAGTCGATCGCCGAACGCCGTGGCGACGCGCAGGCTGAGCAGCGCTCCCCAGTCGTGGCCGACGAGATCCACCGGCTCACCGATCGCGTCGAGCTCGCCCACGAGCCAATCGCAGTAGGCCTCCTTCGTCGCCGAGAAGCCTGCGGGGCGCGGCTTGGCGAAACCGGGAAGCGAGAGCGCGACCGACTCACGGCCGAGCAGCGCGCGCAGGTCGTCCCACTGCGCAGCGGTCTCGGGCACTCCATGCACGAACACGATCGGTGTGGCCATGACCGCGGATTCGATCACCGATCGGCGAGCTCGGCAACTGCCGGTGTGCGGCGTTACGTGCAGGCGTGTCGGCGTGCGTGCTCGAGCGCGTCGTCGAGGTTGTCGAACAGGTGGTTCTCGTGCGCAAGACGGTCGAGGGCGCCGACCGCCGCGAGCGTCCGCCGATGGTCGGCGCGCGCGCCCTTCACCAAGACGGTGATGCCACGCGCCTCGAGCTCTGACACGATCTCGCCGAGTGCCTGTGCGCCCGTGGCGTCGAGCACCTGCAGCTGCGGGAGCCGCAGCACTACGACGCGCACATCCGATACGGCGGTCAGCTCGGTGAGGAAGCGCTGCGCGGCGCCGAAGAACAGCGCCCCGTCGAGTCGGTACGTGACGATGCGGCCGTGGCGCAGATGCGCGGCTTCATCTACACCGACTTCCATCGTGACCGGCTCGAGGTTCGTCGACGCGCTGCGAGCCACGTTGCGGAGCGCGAGCACGGCGGCCACGGCCATCCCGAGCTCGACCGCGAAGATGAGGTCGAACGCGACGGTTGCGAAGGCGGTGAGTGCGAACACGAGCGCATCGGAGCGTGTGGCGCGCACCACTGCACGCACGTTGTGGGGCTCGACCATGCGCGCCGCGGTCACCATGAGCACACCGGCGAGCGCGGCGAGGGGCACACGCGCCACCAGGCTGCCGGCGAAGAGCACTACGCCGAGCAGCACCACGGCGTGCACCAACGCGGCAACGCGGGTGCGCGCGCCGGCGCGCACGTTCACTGCCGTGCGCGCGATCGCGCCCGTTGCGGGCATACCGCCGAAGAACGCCGACGCGATGTTCGCGGCTCCCTGTCCGAACAGCTCACGGTCGGGGTCGTGGCGAGTGGTGTCGGCCATGCCGTCGGCGACCTTCGCCGACAGCAGGCTCTCGAGCGCCGCCAACGCGGCCACGGCGAGGGCGGCCGAGAGCAGATCGCTCGTGGAGCCGACTGCGAGGTGCGGGAGCGACGGCATCGGCAACGACGACGGCACCGCGCCGATGCGGCCGACGTGCATGTTCGTGACCTGCGCCACGACGGTGGCGACCACCACCGCGATCAGCGACGCCGGCAACGCGCGATGCAGGCGCGGCACCACGTACATCGTGGCGACCACGACCGCGACCGTGACCCACGCCGCGCCGTTGCCGTGTGAGAACGCGGCGCGCACCGCCCGCCACGCGACGATCGCCGTGTTGTCGCCCTTCGGCTTGGTCACACCGAGCGCAGACGGCACTTGCTGCAAGAAGATCAGGACCGCGATCCCGACCGTGAAGCCTTCGATGACGGGCCAGGGCACGAACGCGAGATAGCGACCGAGACCCACGACACCTGCGACGAGCACGATCACGCCCGCGAGCAGCCCCACCATGTACACGCTCGCCACGCCGTGGCGCGCCACCAGCGGCACGAGCACCACGGTCATTGCACCGGTCGGCCCCGACACCTGCACGTTCGAGCCACCGAGCAGGCCGGCGACGAAGCCGGCAATGATCGCGGTGACCAGCCCGGTCGTAGCGCCCATGCCGCTCGAGATGCCGAACGCGAGGGCGAGCGGGAGCGCCACCACGCCGACGGTCACTCCGGCGACCACGTCGGCGCGCCACGAGGTCGCCAGGCCCCGGTAGTCGTCGGCACGGGGCAGGAAGCGGCTGATCGTGCTCACTCTCCCGCCGCACGGAGATCGGCGAGCAGATCCTCGGTGTGCGCCAGCGCGTCGAGCAGCACCCGGCGGGCGGCGGCGAGCAGCTCCGCGACGGCCGGGTTCGAGATCGCATAGACGACCGACGTGCCCACCCGCCGGGTGGACACAAGCCCCGCCCGGCGCAATACAGCGAGCTGCTGGGAGAGGTGCGACGACTCGATGCCCACGAGCGGCTGCATCTCGCTCACCGAGCGCTCGCCGTCGACGAGGACCTCGAGCGCACGGATGCGGGCCGGATGGGCGAGCGCCTTGAACAGCTCGGCCTTCACCTCCGACAGCGGTCGGTGCAGTCCAGCTACCTGACTATCTGACATTCTTGTAAGGTAGCAGATCTAGCAATCCAGCGGGTAGATCGGCGGGCGCGAGGCGACGATCTGACCCGACAGCATGACCTTCGCCCCTGGCACACATGCGGGGCCGACGCGCACGGTGAAGATATGAAGAAGCTGATCATCACCGTCGCCCTGTTCCTCGCACTCGGAGCCATCGCGCGTCGCGTTGCCTCCGAGCTCGGCAACGTCGATTGGGAACAGCGATTCAAGGCGTTGCCCGACAATGCGCCACCGAAGTGGATGTTCCGCAACATCTCGGAGATCCACGACAACACCGAGCGCATCCTCACGCTCGTCGAGAACCGCGAAGCCGTCCCCGCGGCCGGCGAGATGGTCTGAGCGCGATCGCTAGGAACAGCCGCTCGTGCTGCCGCAGCTCGGGCAGGCGTGGCAGGAGCCGGCGCGCTGCATGATGTCGCCGCAGTTGTGGCAGAGCACGACTTCGGCTTCACGGCTCGACGTGTACGTGGGCGTCGGGCGGGCCGGCGGCTGGTCGAGCACCGCCGACGGCGCACGATCTTCCATCGGCAGGTCGAGGCTCGCGCTGCTCGGCGTGGTTGCCTCGTCGACACCGGGCAGGGTGGGCTGCATCCGCTCGCCGATCGTGAGCACGCCGAGCTCGGCACGGTGGGCGGGCTCGAGGTACTCGACCGCGAGGCGGCGGAAGATGTAGTCGACGAGCGACGACGCGAAGCGGATGTCGGGGTCGTCGGTCATGCCTGCGGGCTCGAAGCGCATGTTGGTGAACATGCGCACGAACGCTTCGAGCGGCACGCCGTACTGCAGACCGTGGCTCACCGAGATGGCGAACGCGTCCATGATGCCGGCGAGCGTGGAGCCCTGCTTGGCCACCTGCAAGAACAGCTCGCCGGGTCGGCCGTCTTCGTACTCGCCCACCGTCACGTAGCCGTGGCAGTCGGCGACACGGAACGAGAACGTCTTGGCCGTGCGGGTGCGCGGCAGCTTCTGGCGGACGGGTTCCTGCACGATCACGTGCTCGACGATGCGCTCCACGATCGGTGCGCCGTCGGAGTCGGCCGCGCCGTCCTTCTTCTGGGTGGAGAGGGGCTGGGCCACCTTGCAGTTGTCGCGATAGATGGCGACCGCCTTCAGGCCGAGTCGCCACGACTCGAGGTGCAGCTGCTCGACGTCTTCGATGGTCGCGTCTTCGGGCATGTTGACCGTCTTGGAGATGGCACCCGAGAGGAACTTCTGCACGGCCGACATCATGAGCACGTGGCCCATGTAGTGGATCGCGTTGTCCCCCATCGAGCAGGCGAACACCGGCAAGTGCTCGGCGCGCAGTGCCGGCGCACCGATGATCGTCTTGTGCTCGTCGATGTAGCCGACGATCGCGTCGACCTCAGCCGGCGAGTAGCCGAGGTTCTTCAGTGCACGCGGGATCGTCTGGTTGACGATGAACATCGTGCCGCCGCCGACGAGCTTCTTCGCTTTGGTGAGCGCGAGGTCGGGCTCGATGCCGGTGGTGTCGCAGTCCATCATCAAGCCGATGGTGCCGGTGGGCGCGAGCACGGTGGCCTGCGAGTTGCGCACGCCGTAGACCGCACCGAGCTCCACCGCGTCGTCCCAGGCCTGGCGCGCGGCAACGAGCAGGTCGTCGGGCACGGCCCGCTCGTCGATCGCACCGGCCGCCGTGCGGTGCTGGTCCAGCACGCGCAGCATCGGCTCGCGGTTGTGATCGAAGCCCGCGAACGGGCCCATGCGTGCCGCCGTGCGCGCACTCGTCGCGTAGGCGTGGCCGGTCATGAGCGACGTGAGCGCGGCCGCCCACGCGCGGCCCTGCTCGCTGTCGTAGGGCATGCCCTGGGCCATGAGCAGCGCACCGAGGTTGGCGTAGCCGAGGCCGAGCTGGCGGAACTGACGGCTCGTCTCGCCGATGCTCTCCGTGGGGTAGTCGGCGTTGCCGACGAGGATCTCCTGCGCCGTGAACATCACCTCGATGGTGTGCTTGTACGCGTCGACGTCGAAGCGGTCTTCGTCGTCGAGGTACTTGAGCAGGTTGATGCTGGCGAGGTTGCACGCCGAGTTGTCGAGGTGCATGTACTCGCTGCAGGGGTTGCTGGCGTTGATGCGGCCGGTGTTCGACGCCGTGTGCCAGTGGTTGATCGTGGTGTCGAACTGCAGGCCCGGGTCGGCGCACTCCCAGCTGGCGGTGGCCATCTGACGCCACAGCTCGCGGGCGCGCACGGTCCTCACGGGATCGCCGGTCTTGACGGCCCGGAAGGTCCATTCACGGTCTTCTGCGACGGCCTGCATGAACTCGTCGGTGACGCGCACCGAGTTGTTGGCGTTCTGGTACTGGATCGAGTGGCTGTCGATGCCGTCGAGGTCCATGTCGAAGCCGGCTTCGCGCAGCGCGCGCGCCTTGCGCTCCTCACGCGCCTTGCATCAGATGAAGTCCTCGACGTCGGGGTGGTCGACGTCGAGGATCACCATCTTGGCTGCGCGGCGCGTCTTGCCACCCGACTTGATCGTGCCCGCGCTGGCGTCCGCGCCGCGCATGAAGCTGACCGGACCGCTGGCGGTGCCGCCGCCCTTCAGGTGCTCCTTCGACGAGCGGATGCGGCTGAGGTTCACGCCGGCACCGGAGCCGCCCTTGAAGATCACGCCCTCTTCGCGGTACCAGTTGAGGATCGAGTCCATCGTGTCGTCGACGGCGAGGATGAAGCACGCGCTCGCCTGTTGCGGCACGCCCTTGACGCCGATGTTGAACCACACCGGCGAGTTGAAGGCCGCGCGCTGGCTCACGAGGATGTACTTGAGCTCGTCACGGAAGGCTTCCGCTTCGTCGTCGTCGACGAAGTAGCCGTCGCGCCGGCCCCACGCAACGATTGTGTCGGCGACCCGGTCGATCACCTGGCGCAGCGAGCGCTCGCGCTCGGCCGTTCCGAGCGTGCCCCGGAAGTACTTCTGGGCGACGATGTTCGTGGCGTTCTGCGACCACGACCTCGGGAACTCGACCTCGGGCTGGAAGAAGGCGTCACCGCCATCTTTGAAGTTCGGGATCCGCGAATCGCGGATCTCCCACTCCACCAGCTCGTAGGGATGGCGGTCGGCGGTGGTGAAGCGGCGCCGGATGCCGATGCCGAGCTGCTGGGGCGTCATCGCCATGTCTAGGTCCCCCCGGGGATGTCGAAGCGCCCTGCTGGGGCGCGTGGTGTGGCTGGAGCTGGCTGGATGCTCTGTCGGCACGTGTACCACAACATCTTGTGGTACGTGGCTGTTCCGACCGCGAGATAGAGGTGCATTACAGCACCGGAATTACACCCGTGTCAACGGTTGTCGCCTCGCGTTGGTGCAGATGGGAGGCCGTTCGCGCGAATTCGCGTTCGTGAACGGGCTCACGAGGACCGCGGCTTGGGTGCCGTGGTCTTGTGGAGCTCCCGCGCGCGCAGCTCGCCCATCTCCCGTTCGAAGTCGGCCACGCCCTCGAAGCCCTTGTAGACCGAGGCGAAGCGAAGGTACGCGACCTGGTCGAGGGCCCGCAACCGCTCCATGACCGCGACGCCGATGGCGTCGGAGCGCACCTGGGGCGCCTCGGCCCGCACGACCTCCTCGACCTGGAGCGCGAGCTCGGCGACGACCTCCCGATCGAGACGACCCGACGCGGCCCGCTCGATACCGGCCACGAGCTTGGCGCGATCGAAGGGCACGATCTCGCCACTGCGCTTGACGACCAGGAGCGGCACGTCTTCCACCCGCTCGTAGGTGGTGAAGCGCCGCCCGCAGTGGAGGCACTCACGCCGGCGCCGGATGGCGTCGCCCTCGTCCGCGGTGCGCGAATCGACGACCTTGTCGTCGAGCGACCGACAGAAGGGACACCGCACATCACCACGCTACCGAGGGCGCTCGCAACGGGCACGGCGCCGGCCTACGGCGATCGCGCTCACATGCCCGCCCAGTCGATCACCTCGCCCGGCACGACCACGGTGGTGTGGCGGGCGCCGGCGAGCAGATCGACGACCTCACGCGGGTCGCGTCTCGGCTCGAGGTGCCGAGCGATCGACCACAGCGTGTCGCCGGGTTGCACCGTGTAGCGCGTGATCACCGGGCTGCGAGCCAGCCCGTGCGTGGGGCCGCCGAACACTGCGCCCGCGCCGTTGGCGAGCCCGACGAGCGCGGTCGCGCCGAGCAGCGTGGCGACCAGCCGCCGGCGCCAGTAGACGGCGCGGCGAGGGCGATCGTGGCGAGCAGGCGTGGCGCCACCGAGGCGCCGCGGTGGCGCAGGGGGCTGCGGCACCGGACGCCGCGGCGGCGACACGCGCAGCTGGGGCACGAACGGCGCGCCGAACCGGGCGCCGAGCGGGTCACCGAAGGTGGGGACGAGGTTGGGGGCGA
>JADGOO010000006.1 GCA_017882905.1 Acidimicrobiia bacterium
AGCCGATGCAGATCAAGGAGGTCGGCCATCCGGAGATGTACGCCGAGTACATCGACTGGCGCGCCGACCATCCCTCCGACGACCTCATGACAGCACTGATCACAGCCGAGTTCGAAGACGAGACCGGCACCGCCCGCGCGCTCACCCGCGAGGAGATCCTCACCTACTGCAACCTCATCGCCGGTGCCGGCAACGAGACGGCCGCACGCCTCATCAGCTGGACCGGCAAGGTGCTCGCCGACCACCCCGACCAACGGCGCCAGCTGGTCGAGGATCCGTCGCTGATACCGAACGCGATCGAGGAGATCCTGCGCTTCGAGCCTCCGGGTCACAACTTCGCCCGCTACGTCACCAACGACGTGGAGCTCCACGGGACGACCGTGCCGGAAGGTAGCGTGATGGTCGTGCTCCTCGGTGCGGCCAACCGCGACGAGCGACGATTCCGCGACGGCGACCGCTTCGACATCCATCGCACCATCGAGAAGCACATCACGTTCGGCTATGGCATCCACTACTGCCTTGGTGCCGCGCTGGCACGACTCCAGGGCCGCGTCGCTCTCGATGAAGTGCTCAAGCGCTTCCCCGAATGGGAGATCGATGTCGACAACGCTCGCTTGACATCGGCGTCCGTCGTCCGAGGATGGGACACGCTCCCCGCCATCATCTCCTGTTCCGCCCAGTACCCGACGACGACGTGAAGGCCGTGCGCGCGACCGAGGGCGGCGTCGCGGTCGTCGAGCTCGACGAGCCGCCGGGCCGCGGCGAGCTGCTCCGTGTGCAGTCGGCGAGCATCTGCAGCTCCGATTTCCTCTACATCCAGTACGGCTGCCGGATGATCCTCGGCCACGAGGTTGCCGGCGTGCGCGACGACGGCACGGCCGCGATCGTCGAGGCGCTGTACGGGTGCATGGAGTGCGAGCAATGCCTCGCCGGCCGCTACAACCTCTGCCCGACCCACGCCGAGCGTGCCCTCGGCGTCACCGTCGATGGCGGCATGGCCGAGCAGTTCCGCGCGCCGGCACAGAACCTCGTGGAACTGCCGCCGGGCCTCGACGTGCGCGACGCGTCGATTGTCGAACCGGCGTCGGTGTCGTGGCATGCATTGAAGCTCGCAGGCACCGGCCCCGACACACGCGTGGCGGTGGTCGGCGCAGGGGCGCTCGGGTTGCTCGCCGTCGCGGGCGCGCGACGCCAGGGCGCCGACGAGGTCGCCCTCGTTGCGCGGCATCCACACCAGCGGGAGGCGGGCGAGCGGCTCGGTGCACGCATCGGCTCGCACGGCGAGTACGACGTGGTCGTCGAGGCCGCCGGTACACCCGAAGGCATCGCGCGCGCCGTCGAGCTCGTCGGTCGCGGTGGCACGATCGTCGTCGTCGGCGTGCACATGGCGCGCGTCGAGCTCGACTGGATGACGCTGTTCCACCGAGAGGCACGCGTGGTGCCTTCGCTGGGCTACTGCCGCGGCGATCATGGCGTGCGCGAGATGGAGGAAGCAGCCGCGATGCTCGCGGCAGAACCCGACATCGCGCGCACGTTGATCACGCACCGTTTCCCGCTCGACGACGCCGTCGAGGCGTTCCGCGTCGCGAGCGACAGGGCGTCGGGAGCAATCCGCGTCGTCCTCGAACCGTCCTGACGTCGTCGCCCGCAGTTCGCGGCTGGCACAATCTCTCCATGCGCCTCAGTGCGATGTTCCACGTCGGCATCGTGGTGCCCGACCTCAACGCCGGACGCGCGCGGTTCAGCGAGCTCCTCGGAACGCAATGGGGCCCGATCCTGGAGAACCAGATCCAGGTTCGCGACGGCGACGGCAATGACCTCGAACTACCGAATCGCATCTGCTACTCGACCGAAGCGCCGTACCTGGAGCTCATCCAGGAGGTGCCCGGCACGACCTGGGTCTGCAACGAGCACTCGAACCTGCACCACATCGGCTTCTTCACCGATGCGCTCGCCGTCGACGCCGGTACATTGAGCGCAGCGGCGTGTCCGCTCGAGCTCCTCGACGGGCACGGCGACGCACCGCCATCGTCATTCACGTATCACCGCGACGACCTCGGCGTCCGCCTCGAGCTCGTGAACGCCGAGCTGCGCGGGCCGATGGAACAGTTCTTGTTCCGTTCGCAATCGATTCAGGAGACTCAACAATGAACCTTCCGCTCTCGGGCATCAAAGTCGTCGATTTCTCGGAGCACGGCTTCGTGCCGTCGGGCGCGGCCGCGCTCGCCGATTGGGGTGCCGACGTCGTCAAGATCGAACGCCTCGAGGGCGATCCGATGCGGTCCGTCATCCGCAATGGCCTGTCACCTGCCGCGGACGGCGTTGACTACCTCTTCGAGCTGGCGAACCGGAACAAACGCGGAATCGCGCTCGATGTCACGAAGCCCGCCGGCCGCGCGGTGTTCGAACGTCTCGTGAAGTGGGCCGACGTCTACATCACCAATCAACTTCCACGGGTGCGGCGCAAGCTGCGGACCGAGCCCGACGATCTGTTTGCACTGAACCCGAAGCTCGTGTTTGCGAAAGGTCACGGCCAGGGCCAGCGCGGCGACGACGCCGAAGCGGGCGGCTTCGATTCGGTGTCGTTCTGGTCGCGGGGCGGGATGGGGCACATGCTGACCGACCCGGACGCGGAGAAGCTCGTCGGACAACGGCCGGCGCTCGGCGACGTCCCCTCGGGCATGTTCCTCGCCGGTGGCGTGTGCGCGGCGCTGGTGCACACCTTGCGGACCGGGAAGGGATGCGTCGTGGACACGTCGTTGCTGAACTCGGCGATGTGGACCCTCGGCCCCGACATGGCATACAGCTCGATCACCGGCCATGAGATGCCGCGAGCCAATCTCACGGCCGGCACGATGTCGCCGCTCGTCGGCGTCCACCGGACGAAGGACTCGCGCTGGCTCATGCTCAGCATGCTCGACGAAGAGCGCTACTGGGCGCCGACGTGCCGCGCGCTGGAAGTACCGGAGCTCATCGATCGCTACCCGACGGCCGGCGAGCGCCGGCCCCATTGGCCCGAGTTCGTGCCCATCTTCGCGTCACGGATCAGCAGCGTGAACCGCGACGAGCTCGAGCCGCGCCTTCGCGCCGAAGGGTGCATCTTCTCGTTCTTCGCGTCACCACCTGAGGTCCTCGCCGACCAGGCCGTCATCGACAACGGCTACGCCATGGCCGACCCGATGCATCCAAAGCTCCGGCTCGCGGCCGCTCCCGTGCAGTTCGACGACCAGCTGCCCGCAGTGCGGCGAAGCGCGCCGACCCAAGGCGAGCACACTGTCGAAGTTCTGGGCGAGCTCGGTTACAGCGAAGCAGAGATCGACGCTCTGTTCGCCGACGACGTGATCGGCGGCCGGCCGACACCTTCCCCCACGAAGGACCGTTCATGATCTTCATCGTCACCAAGAACCGGGTACGCCGCAAATAAGCCGACCACTGAAGGTCGTGCACGTTCGGGACCTCTATGCGAACAGCGACCTGCCGAGGGACGACCTGTCATGAACCCTTACAAGACCCTTCGGTCAGTCGTCCGCTTCGGGCGCATCGAGACCGACCCGATCGAGCGACGGCTCGCGCACGCGGCGTCGGTCGAGGATCTGCGCCGCATCGCCAAACGCCGCCTCCCCGGTGGCGTGTTCGATTACATCGACGGTGCCGCCGAGGACGAGCGGACCCTTGCCGCCAACCAAGCCGCGTTCGCCGCCACGACGTTCCGGCCGAGGGTGCTGCGCGGCATCCACGCGGTCGACGTCGGGTCGACGCTGCTCGGCCGGCCCCTCGAGTACCCGCTGGTCCTCGCGCCGACGGGCTTCACGCGCATCGCCGATCCCGACGGTGAGCTGGCCGTGGCGCGTGCGGCGGTGCGGGCCGGGCTCCCCTACACGCTGTCGACGCTCAGCACGCGCTCGATCGAAGAGGTGCGATCGGTGAGCGACGGGCGGCTCTGGTTCCAGGTGTACGCGTGGCGAGACCGCGGCCTGGTCAGCGACATGGTCAGCCGCGCCGCGGCCGCCGGCTATGAGGCGCTCGTGCTCACTGTCGACACCGCGGTGCTCGGCCGCCGTGAGCGCGACGTGCGCCGCGGGTTCTCCCTGCCGCCCACGATCGGCCCCCGGACCATCATCGACGGCGCGATCCACCCCGGCTGGACCTGGTCGTTCGTGCGCGCCGAGCCGATCCGCTTCGCGAACGTCGTCGGCCGCGACGTCGGCGACGGCGCGTCGCCCGTGAGCCTCTCCGACTACATCAACACGCAGTTCGATCCCGCGCTCTGCTGGCGCGACATCGACTGGCTGCGCTCGGTCTGGGACGGACCGATCATCGTCAAGGGCATCCAGACCGTCGACGATGCGGTGCTCGCGGCGGAGCGCGGCGTCGACGCCATCGCACTGTCGAACCACGGCGGCCGCCAGCTCGACAGCGCGCCTGCCGCGTTCTCACTCGTCGCTCCCGTCGCCGACGCAGTCAACGGACGCGCCGAGATCATCTGCGACGGCGGTGTACGCCGCGGTAGTGACATCGTCAAAGCCATCGCCGCCGGCGCGAACGCGGCAATGGCCGGTCGTGCCTACCTCTATGCGCTCGGCGCCGCCGGCGAGCGCGGCGTCGACCGTGTCCTCGATTGGTTCCGCGCCGATGTCGTCCGCACGATGAGCCTCCTCGGCGTGGGCCGCGTCGCCGACCTCGACCGATCGCTCATCGCCGGGCAGGACGGAACATGACCTACGTCTCGGTACGGGCCTGCACGCCGGCGACGGCGGTCGGATCGCCGAGCCCGAGGATCTCGATCGCTCGCTCTCGCATCTCCACCTTGCGCACCTTGCCGGTGACGGTCATCGGGAACGCTTCGCAGAGGTAGAGATAACGGGGGATCTTGTAGTGCGCCAGCTGCCCATCACAGAACGAGCGCAGGTCGTCGATGGTCAGGGCGGTGCCGGGATTCAGGCACACCCAGGCCATCAGCTCCTCGCCGTACTTGTCGTCGGGGACACCGATCACTTGCACGTCGGCGATCGCGGGATGGCGGTAGAGGAACTCCTCGACCTCGCGCGGATAGATGTTCTCGCCGCCGCGTAGCACCATGTCCTTGATCCGGCCGACGATGGCGACGTAGCCGTCGTCGTCCATCGTGGCGAGATCGCCGGTGTGCATCCAGCCCGCCGCGTCGACGGCCTGCGCGGTCTGCTCGGGCGCATCCCAGTAGCCGAGCATGACCGAGTAGCCACGCGTGCACAGCTCTCCGGCAGAACCTCGCGGCGAGGTCAAGCCCGTGACAGGATCGACGATCTGCACTTCCACGTGCGGCATGACCGTGCCGACAGTGGAGACGCGGTGCTCGATGTCGTCGCTGCGGCGCGTCATCGTGGAAACGGGTGACGTCTCCGTCATCCCGTACATGATCGTGACCTCGGTCATGTGCATCTCGGACACGACACGCTTCATGACCTCCACCGGGCAGGGAGCGCCGGCCATGATCCCGGTGCGCAGCGATGAGAGGTAGTAGCTCGCGAAGTCGGAAAGGCCGAGCTCGGCGATGAACATCGTCGGGACGCCGTACAGCGACGTGCAGCGTTCGCTCTGCACCGCCTCCAGCGTCGCGGCCGGATCGAACGCCGGCGCCGGGATGACGATCGTCGCGCCGTTCGACGTGGCGCCGAGGTTCCCCATCACCATGCCGAAGCAGTGGTAGAAGGGAACGGGCACGCAGACGCGGTCGGCATCGGTGTAGCCGAGCAGACTCCCGACGAAGAACCCGTTGTTGAGGATGTTGTGGTGCGAGAGCGTCGCACCCTTCGGGAACCCGGTCGTCCCCGAGGTGTACTGGATGTTGATCGGATCGTCGAAGCGCAGCGTCGCAGCGCGCGCTGCGAGCGCCGAGTGGTCGACATCACACGATGCGATGCCCGACCAACGATCGCTGCCGAGCAGCACCACGTCGTCGAGCGCGGCGCACTGGTCGCGCACCTGCGAGATCATGGCGGCGTAATCGCTCGTCTTGAACGACGGCGCCGCGATCAGCAGGCGAATGCCGGCCTGGTTCAGCACGTACTCGAGCTCGTGCGTCCGGTACGCCGGGTTGATGTTCACGAGCACCGCGCCGATCTTGGCGGTCGCGTATTGGACGAACACCCACTCGGCGCAGTTCGGCGACCAGATCCCGACGCGGTCGCCCTGGGCGATCCCGAGCTGTATGAGCGAGGTCGCCACCCGATCGACCGCCTCGTCGAGCTGGCCGTAGCTCCAGCGGCGACCGGCCGGCAGGTCGACGAGCGCCTCGTGCTCAGGTTGGCGAGCAACCGTCCGTTCGAGGTCCTCGCCGATGGTCCGCCCGATGAGCGGCAGATCGCTCGATCCGCTCGCGTAGCTGCGCTCACTCACCGTGATCCTCGTCCCCTCGACGGCTGCGACGGTGCCTGGCCGCGGCGTCGCCTGTCAGATTGCCACGTTCACGGTGAGCGCGTCGGGGTCGCCCGCGAATCGTGCAACTGCGAATCGATGCACGCCGACAGCCGGCCGCCATGCGTGTTGCTCGGCATCGCGCGTGGCGAGCCGGTCGACGGGAACGGTGACCGCCACGGTTGCCGCGGAGTGAGCGGCGACCTCGACGCGCGCGAAGCCCACGAGTCGGGCCGGCGCGTCCCGGTCGGGAAGCTCGGCGTAGATCTGCACGACGTCGGCGCCGTGGCGCTCCCCCATGTTGCGCACCGTGGCACGCACCACGACCACATCGTGTGCGAGGGATGCCTCGACACCATCGAGCGCGAAGGTCGTGTACGACAGTCCGAACCCGAACGGGAACGCTGCCTTCCGGCCCTGACGGGCGAGATGCCACCAGCCGTGCCACCGGTCGTAGCGAAACGTCGTCGCGTGTCGCTCGAACGCGGGCAGATCAGCTTCGTCCACTGGCACGCTGAACGGCAGCCGGGCCGACGGGTTCATGACACCCAGCAACACATCGGCCAGACCGGGTCCGGCTTCGCAACCGCCGTACCACGCCTGCACCACTGCAGGCACCGTGTCGATCCATTCGCTGCACACCACCGCGCTGCCGGCTTGGATCGCGACGATCGTGCGCGGGTTCGCGGCGGCGACCGCGCGGATGAGCGCTACGTCGGCGTCGGGCAGGCGCAGCGAGATGCGGTCGCCACCGATGCCGAACCCGCCCCGAGGGCGTTCGGCGATGCGGTCGGGTGTGATCGTGGGCGGGAGCTCGGAGATCGCGGCTTGGAACAGGTCGGCGACGTGGGGTTCGTCGCCGGGCGGGAACATCGCGGGAAGCGACGGATCGGTCTCGCCGATGTACTCCCCCTCGTCTACGTAGGTGTAGCCCACGACGACCACCGCGACATCGGCGGAAGCCGCGACCGCCGCGGCGCGGTCGATGTCGCTGCCGTCGTCGTGCACGACGTGGTCGGCGCGATCGCGCAGACCGTCGATGACCGTGCGGCATTCGAGGTCCCACACGTCGCTCGATCCGCCATCACCGATGTTGACGCGGTCGGCGAGCCGGCCAACCACCGCGACCCGAGTCGCGCGGTCGAACGGGAGCACCGGCGAGCCGTCGACCACCTCGTTGCGCAACAGGATCACCGAACGGCTCGCGACCTCCCGCGCGAGCGCACGATGTTGCGGTGCACCGACCACCTCGATGGAAGGCGCCGGCGCGCTCAGGACGTCGTCAAAGCGCAACAGCGTCGCAACGACACGCTCGACGGCGGCGTCGACGTCGGCCCACGACGCGTCGCCGCATTCGAGTGCCTCGCGCAGATGCTGGGCGCGGACCATGCGGTACGGCATCTCGATGTCGAGGCCCGCAGACAACGACGTCGCCGCATCGCGCAGACCGAAGATCCAGTCGCTGATGACGAAGCCCTCGAAGCCCCACTCGTCGCGCAGCACTTCGGTCAGAAGTGCCTTGCTCTGGCCACACCATTCTCCGTTGACCGCGTTGTAGGCCGACATGACGGACGCGACACCTTCGTCGACGATGCGCTTGAAGTGCGGCAGGTACACCTCGTGCAGGGCAACCTCGTCCACTTCGATGTCGACCGAGAACCGCGCGTTCTCCATCGAGTTGCAGGCAAAGTGCTTCACGCACGCCAACACAGAACGCTGCAATCCCCGGGTGAGCGCCGCGCCCATCTCGCCCACGTGATGCGGATCCTCTCCGTAGGTCTCCTGGGCACGGCCCCACGCCGGATGGCGGAGCACGTTCACGCACACCGCACCGGTGAGGTTCGCACCGAGTGCGCGCAGCTCGCGGCCGATCGCGTCACCCACGCGTTCCTCGAGCTCGGGATCCCAGGTTGCGCCGCGCGCCATCGGAACCGGAAAGCAAGTGGCATTCCCGACCACCGCGCCCCGTGGCCCGTCGCTGAAGGCGACGCCACCGAGGCCAATTCGTTCAACCTGCGCGGCGAGAAAGGGAGCCTTGTGATACCCGTTGCGGGCGAGGAAGCCGAGGCCGGCCCATGTCGGCGCGTCACCGTCGAGGCACCACAGCCGCTCATCGACCGTCATGGCCGCGACGAGCGCCCGAGCCGCGTCAGTGACATGCGTTCCCGCGCTGACAGCGCGGGAAGCATCGTCGAAGGTCGCGATCGTCACCTCGAGCGTTCCGTCACCTCGGCGAGCACGACAGGGTTCGGCTGCTCGTCCCAGGTCGCGGTGAGCCCGATGGGCGGGCGAGGTCCCATTGCGGGCCGCCGGAACGCGGTCAGCTCGAACCGGTCGTTGCGGAGCACGACGTGCGTCGCGTCGTCATGTTCGGCCTCGAAGCCGTCGACCGCGACTCGCTCCTGCGTCCAGCCCCCTCCCTGGATGCGGACGTTGCTCGGCGCGATGTACCAGCGACCTTCGTGCACCACCATGCCGACAGCTTCGCCCTGTCCGGTCATGGCGACCGCGGCGAGCATGACGACGAACAGGGGGTCGCGCAGCCCGTCGTACACCCAGCGGGTGCCGAGCACGGAGTGCTGCATCTCGGTGATGAGCGCGTCATCGGCGCCGTCGAGGGGAGCATCCCGGTAGGTGAGCGGGACCTGCAGCAGCGTGCCACCGGCGGTGATGAGGTGCGTCTCCATGCCGACGCGGCCATCGGGATCGTCGAAGCGATAGGAGCCGATCACCTCGATGGGGACGTCGGCGGCGAGACCCCACGGTTGGGTCGGGGCCCACTTCGCAACGAGCTCGGCCTTGGTCGGTGTGAGCGTCGCTCGGTGAAAGATCGCCATGTTCGGCGAGCGTAGGCGCCGTGCGAGACGTGTCGCGCTCGATGAGCTGCTGAACCGCTTCCCGGAGTGGGAGGTCGACTACGACAACATCAAGCTCGCGCCGACCTCCACGGTGCGGGGCTGGGAGCGCATGCCCCTCCTCGTGCGATGAGCCATCGAGGCGGACCGTGGCGCGCGTCGTGCGCTCAGGCGGCGGGCACCGGATGATCGATCCCGATGAGGTCGGCGGTGAGGTTCACGACCGGGTTGTAGATCGCCATCGCGGCCATGGCCGGGTCACCTGATTCCGCGGAGAACGCTTCGGCGAGCCTGATCATCACGAGGCAGAACTGGAAGCCGGCGAGCACCTCGTAGAACTTCAGGTGCTTCGCGGCTCGGCCCATGAGCTTCTCCCAGAGCGCCACGGTCGCAACGTGGTCGAGCATGCCGGGCAGCATCTGCGCGCCACCCGCCTCGAGGCTGTACGACTGCAGGAACAGCCACCAGCCGAGGTCGCTCTCGCTGTTGCCGAGCGAGACCATCTCCCAGTCGAAGATCCCGATCACCGTGGTGTGGTCATCGCCGCCGTACATCTGATTGCCGGGGCGTGCGTCGCCCCAGCAGAGCTCGATGTGCTCGCCGTCGTCGGGCCAGTTCGCGAGCAGCCAATCCCACGCCGGGCGCACCACCGGATGCGGCTTGTCGCCCCATGCCCATTGGAGGTAGTTCGCGAAGTAGTTGCGGCGTTGCTCCGGACCGAGCGTGCCGTGGTGGCGCAGATCGAGGTGCTGGAAGCCGGCGGCCTGCCAGTCGACACGGCCGACGCGCGCCAACGCCTCCACACCGTTGTACGCCCATCGGGCGCGTTGCTCGGGCGTCATCTCCACCACGAAGCCCTCTTGCGTGTACGGAGGAGAGTCGCCGGGCACGAGACCGTGCAGCCGATCCATCACGAAGAACGGCCCGCCGAGCACCGCAGGGTCGCGCTCGGCCCAGCGCATGCGCGCCACGGGCAGATCACTGTGCTCGCCGAGCAGCTTCATCGAGAGGTACTGCTGGGTGATGAGGTCGATCTCGGGGAACAGGCGGTGCGCCGCGGGCTGACTGCGCAACACGAGCTCGGCATCCACACGCGTTGCGCCCGCGAGCCACGTCGCGTCGAGCAGGTAGGTCTCGTTGGAGAATCCCGACGCCTGGGGGATCCGCAGGTCGGTGATCTCGACCGCGCTCGCGGCGCCGAGCTGTCGCGCAAGCCAGTGCTCGAGGGCGCCCTTGACCTGCTCCGGATCCCTCTGGCCCGCAACCGGCACGACTCCACCCCTTGCTCGTCACTTCCGGATGAACGGCCGGACGGTAGCCCGTGGTCGTGGTGCGGCGCAGCCGGTCGCACGCGTCAGCGTTCGATCCAATCGGACGTGGGCGCGATCGTGTACGTGTCCATGAGCGCGTGGATGAAGTCGACGTCGTGGAACGGATCGGCGGGCGCGACCACGTTCTTGCCCTTGCTCCGCAGGTCGGCGAGGAGGGTGTCGACGACCTGCTCGTGCGTGAGGTCGTCGGTGTGGTCCATGACCTTGCGACACTCGTCCATGTCGGCGTAGAGCTCCGCGTTCCAATGCACGAGCAGGCGCATCTCAGACGGCGCGTACTGCCGGATCCGGGCGCCATCCGTGGTGATCTCCCACGCATCGGCGTGTGGGTCGTAGCCCATCAGCGAACGATGCTTGAGACTCGGGATCGCTCGCTCGTCCGGTCTGCCCACCGGATCGCCGCGATGGAACATGAGCTCGTTCTGCACGACGAGACCCGTGTTCCACATCGGGCCGTCGAGCTTCCGCGGCGGCTCCAGCGGCCCGTCGGGCCAATAGGTGAACGTGCCCTCGGCGCCGCGCCACCACCACGTGATGATCTGCGCCATCTTCACGATGTAGTCGGTGAACAGACCCGACTTCGCCATGATGTTCTGCATCCACACCGGCGTGTTCTCGAAGCGCACACCACGGAAGGTCGTCGCGTCGAGATGCGGGTCGAGGCCGCTGTTGTGCGGTCCACAGATGTTGAACAGCATCATCGTCGGCTTCGCGTACTGCACGCCCCAGTACGACTTGACCTCTGCGAGGAATCGGCTGTTGTAGAAGATGTCTTCGATCTCGGGA
Organism: Acidimicrobiia bacterium; assembly: GCA_017882905.1. GTDB lineage: Bacteria > Actinomycetota > Acidimicrobiia > IMCC26256 > PALSA-610 > Chersky-683. The sequence goes on from JADGOO010000006.1 coordinate 11,366, forward strand.
TAGAAGCAAACCGAGTTCTTGGCGTAGAAGCCACGGAAGTGTGCGCTCGCGATGTCGTCGAGCGTGAGCCCGTGATCCTTGGGCACAACGCCCGTGACGGTCGCGATGAGCTCATCGACCGTGTCGAAGTGATGGGCCGCGATGATCGGCCACGGTCCGGCCTGCTTGATCACGCCCAGCAACCGATCGTGTTGATCATCGCTGTAGACGTCGTCGAGGACACGCGGTGGAGCGACGGGCGTCAGCACGCGGGCCAGCTGCCGTTGGTAAGCGGTCACGGCCACGTCGGCGCTCCCCCCGAGCTCGCGCCGTCTCGCTCGTGCCCACGTTCGAGCGACGCGAGCAGCGCGGCGATCAGCGCCGCGAAGCTCTCGGGATCGGGAAGCTCTGCGCCGAGCGCGCCGAGGACACCGAGGCCGAGATCTGCGCTCACGAGCAGCACGACCAAGGCCCGCATGTCGACGGCGGGATCGATCCCCTGTGCGGCCCGCCATGCGTCGTGGGCTGCAGTCCAGTCGTCGAGCCGGCCGTTGACCGTGTCGCGCAAGCGGTCGCGCAGCGGTCGATCGCTGCGCGCCGCGACCGCGGCCTCCAGCAGGAGCGCGCGCAGCCGGGCGCGCGCGGGATCGTCGAGCGTCGCGAACTGATAGGCGTCGATCGCAGGGAGTGGACCTGCGAGCACGGCGCCGGGCAACGTCTCGAGGTCGGCCGCGATGCTCGCGTCGACCGCCTCGGCGAGCAGCTCGGCCTTGCCCCGGAACGTGCCGTAGATGGCACCACTCGTGAGGCCGGACCGACTCGCCAGATCGCGCACCGAAGCACCGGCGTAGCCCTCCTCGGCAAACGCCTCGGCCGCGAGCGCGACCAGCCGGGAACGGGTCGCCTGCGCCTTCGGCGTGAGGCGCCGAGGCGGCGCGGTGCTCCGGACTGGCGGCGGCGGCATCCACATATTATAACAACGTCATGATCTGGAAGCCAGGAGCGTCACGCGTCGCCCTCGTGACGGGCGCCAGCCGTGGCATCGGCAAGGCGATCGCGACTCGGCTCGCCGCGCACGGTGCAGCCGTCGCGATCTGCGCCCGCCCCACGCCCGGCGCAGCCGACCTCGGCACGCTCGCGGGAGCCCGCGCCGACATCGAGGCGATCACGGGTCGGCCGGTCGTTGCCGTGCCGTTCGATCTCGGCGACCGGTCGGCCGATCGCGGTGCGCTCGTGCGCGCCGTCGAAGATGCGCTCGGCCCCATCGACATCCTCGTGAACAACGCGGCGGCGGGAGGCTTCCGACCCTTCCTCGAATGGACCGACGAGCAGATCGAGCACGTGCTCGATCTCAACCTGCGCGCACCGTGGGATCTCGTTCGCCGCACTCTTCCCGGGATGCTTCAACGCGGCCGAGGCGCGATCGTCAACGTCTCATCGCAGACGGCGGAGATGCCCGTGGGCCCGCCGTTCCCGGCGACGCACCCATCAGAGCGCGGCACGATCTACGGGGGTTCGAAGGCCTTCTTGAACCGTTGGACGACCAGCCTCGCCGCCGAGGTGTTCGGCCGCGGCATCGCGGTCAACACGCTCGCGCCGCAGGCCGCCGCGGCCACCGAGATGCTGCTCGCGTACGCCGATCTCGCCGACTACCTCTACGAGCCACTCGAGACGATGGCCGAAGCCTGCCTCGCGCTCTGTACCGGCGATCCTGCGACGCTGACAGGGCAGGTCGCGCTGAGCCTCGACCTGCTCGTTGATCTCGACCGGCCGGTGCACGATCTGGCCGGGCGAACCCTCGTCGACGGCTGGCAGCCCGCCGACCTTCCGGCGCGCATCGCGCGCATGCGCGCACACATCGCCGGCGCGCTCGACGCGCCGCCGTCGAACGTCGACCGCCTCGGAAGCTCGCGCCGAGCAACGACCGGCGACGATGACCAAGGGAAGGAACGCAGATGATCGACCCCGGAGCCCTGCACGACCTTGTCGGACGCTGGTGGTGGAACTACGACGAGGGCAACTTCGCCGTGCTCGCCTCGCTCGTCACCGACGACGTGCACTTCTCCTGCCGCACCGACACGGGCACGACGGACTATGAGGAGTTCGTGCGCGCCGACGTGCATGGTCGCGAAGGGGTGATGCGATGGCAGTCGACACACCGCGTCGAGAGTCCATACCCCCTCCGCCACAACGGCACCAACGTGCACATCGTCGAGCAACGCGGCGACGAAGCGAGCTTCGCGTCGTACATCCACGTGACGCACATCGTCGACGGTCACGTGACGAACCTCTCGAGCGCGATCGTCAACGGTGCGGCGCGCCACGACCGCGGCGCGCTGCGCATCTGCGAGCTCGAGGTCGTGCTCGACACCACGACGTCGGGACCGTTCCGCGATCTCCGCACATTGATCAACTGAACTCCGACGCCGACCCACTCGAGGAGCCTCCTGATGCCGTCTGCACGTTTCGACCTCACCGGACGAGTCGCGATCGTCACCGGGTCCACGAAGGGCATCGGTCGCGCGATGGCCGAGGGACTCGCGGAAGCCGGTGCGACCGTCGTCGTCAGCAGCCGGAAGCAGGAGCTCTGCGATGAGGTCGCCCACGAGATCGAGGTGGCGACGGGCCGGCGCGCGCTCCCGCTCGCGTGTCACGTCGGCGACTGGGACGCGATCCCCGAGTTCGTCGCGCGCGTCGCCGCCGAGCTCGGTCGTGTCGACGTGCTCGTGAACAACGCGGGGATCACGCCATCGCGACTCACGGTGACGACCATGGAGCTTCCGATATGGCGCAAGATCTTCAATGTCAACGTCGAAGGCCCACTACGAATGGCGCAATGCGTCGCTCCGATGATGCGCGACCAGGGCGGCGGCAGCATCGTCAACGTCGCGTCGATGGCCGCCTACTCGGGAGGCCCCGGCGTGTGCGCGTACGCGGCGTCGAAGGCGGCACTCGTGAACCTCACGAAGAGCATGGCCATGGAATGGACGTCGTGGAACGTACGCGTCAATGTGCTCTCGCCCGGACCGTTCGAGAGTGAGATGGTTGCCGGCGCCGAACGCAATGCGCCAGGCTTCAAAGCCATGATCGCGAACGGCACCCTCATGCGGCGAGTCGCCGACCCGCGGGAGATCATCGGCCCTGTGCTCTACCTCGCGAGCGATGCGTCCTCGTTCGTCACCGGCGACGACATCTCCGTGTCCGGCGGCATGCAGAAGTAGCGGGCCCGCGAGCGCGCACCGTTCATCGGCCCCGGCACCGATCAAGACGGCCGGTAGCGCAAGAACAGGTAGTCGCCGTCTTCGCAGATCGAGCACAGCTGGAGCGGCGCGAGGGCTTCGAGCGTCGAGCCGGCAATGATCCGCTTCGCGTCACCGCTCGCGAGCAACGGAGCGAGCGTGACACAGAGCTCGTCGAGGAGTCCGGCCTTGGCGAGCTGTCCGTTGAGTGTCGGCCCACCTTCGGCCAGCACGCTCCGCGCGCCGCGCGCGCCGAGCTCGGCGATCGCGTGGTCGAAGTCGACGTCGTCGACACCGGCGACGATCACCTCGGCAACTTCGGCGGCTCGGGTTCGCTGCGCCTCCGGCGCCGACGAGACCGTGAGCACGATCGGGCGCTCGGTCGCAGCCGTGAAGAACGGTGCGCTCCAGTCGAACTGACACGCCCGCGAGACGACCGCGATGCGCGGCACCGCGGATTGGCCTCGCTTCCGGCGCGCGTCCTGGATCTCCGGCGCGAGCACGGCCGGCCCGTAGTGCTCGTCGCGCATCGTGGCCGACGCAACGAGCACCATGTCCGCAAGGGAACGCAAGACGGTGAACAGGGCCTTGTCGGCGGGCCCGCCGAGCGCGCCCGACACGCCGTTCCACGACGTTCCGCCGTCGACGCTCACGATCATGTTGAGCCGAACCGCTGGCCGGTGATCGTTGTGCGGCATGTCGGCGTAGACCGCCGCGGGATCGACGTCGTCGACGGCCTCGGGAAACAGCATTCGCATCCGCACATTGTGACGCCCGCACGTCAAGGTCGCGCTACGACCATCGGCATCGAGTTAGGTCGGCGTCAGGACAGGAAGCGGCGCTCACGCCCGGGTGTATCCAACGAGCATGACCGCACTAGCCGTTCGACCCAACACGATGCCTGCAGAGACCGTGGCGGCGCCCACCCGTCGCACCGATCGGCCCGACGGGCTCACCCCACCCGAGCGCACCACGCCGCTGTCAGCGATCGTGCGCCGCCAGAGCTGCGCCGTAGAAGGCGTGGTGACCGACGTTGCCGTGCGGAGCTGGGTGGGTGGCCCCGTGCTCGAGGTGACGCTCCGCGACGAAGGTCACGAGCTCGTGCTCGCGTTCTTCGGTCGGAGCGCCATCGCCGGCATCGAGCCCGGCTCGTACCTCTGCGCGGCGGGAGTGGTCGGCCGGCACCGCTGCCGGCCGATCATGCTGAACCCGCGCTACTGGCTCGCTCGCTGAGCAACCGACCCGCGCGCGACGCGGCCGGCTCGTTGATGGCCACGCCGAGCGCCACGGCTGCGTTGAGATCTGCGGGTACGCGTCAACAATGCGTCAAGGTCATGGCCTGACGGCGAACGACGGCGTACACACTCAGGTGTGATCGTCGGCTCGAGCGCCTGCGCACGCCTCGCCTGGCTCCGACAGAGCGGCGACGTCGTCGTGCTGCATTGGCCCGGTGAGGCCGACCAGGCGGGACAGCTCGATGCCATTGGCGTTCCGCACCTCTTGCTCGTCGACGCCGGTGCGGACCCGCCGGCCTCGGGAAGCTGCCTGCGCGATTGGGTGTGGGCCGACGCGCCCGACACCGAGGTCGAGACGCGACTCGTCACGCTGGCGGGGCGCGCCGCGTGTCACCCGAGTCGCCCGACGCTCGACGACTTCGGGCAGCTCGCCTACCGAGACGCGTCGTTGTTCCTGTCGCCCCTCGATCAACGCCTCGCTCGCGCCCTGATCGACCGATTCGGCGAGCTCGTCGGCGAACACGATCTGCTCGCGGCGGCGTGGCCCGCCGGCGCGAGTGAAGGCGCATTGCGCGTGCACGTCTCGCGGTTGCGCCGTCGGCTCATGCCCTTCGGTTTGTCGATCACGTGTGTGCGCGCGGCCGGCTACGTGATGCGCGCCGCGTCTCGCGGCGCAGAATGAACAGTGGGTGAACGCGTCGCAGAATCGCGTTTGGCCCATGCCAAGATCGACCTCTCATGACCGAACTGGAGGCGCACTGGCTCGGCTCACCGATGCCCGCGCACCGTCATCAGTCCGTCGACGAAGCAGGAGCGGCGCTCGGCGATGCCGCGACTCGCTGGGCGCAGTCGTTGCTCGACGTCGCCCGCTTCGAGCTGGCGCGGGCCGACGAGAAGGCCAACACCTTGTTCCGCTTCTACGGCGTGGTCGCCGCGCTGAGCATCGGGCTCCTCGCCGGCCAGGGCTGGTCGCCGGTGCGCCTCGACATCCCGGCGCAGCTGCTCTTCTGGGCCGGCTGCGTGGGTCTGCTCCTGAGTGGGTTCTGCCTGGGGAGCACGCTGTACCCGCGCGACGTGCGGGGCGCACCCGACCATCGACTGCTCTACTTCGGCCACGTCGCTGGGTATCGATCCGTTGCCGAGCTCGCGCGCGCGTTGCGCGCCGTCGACGACGACGAGGAAGAGCGGCTCGTCGAGCAGCTGCTCTCCGTGAGCCGACTCGTGCAAGCGAAGTACGCGTCGATGCGTCGCGCGCTCATCGCGCTCGGCGCCGGCGCCATGTTGTGCATCGCCGGCGTGTTGGTCGACACGATCGTTCGCCGGGTCTGACCGCGACCCGCCGATCGTGCGGGCGCGGGGCCGGATGATCCGCCGACCTATCGCTCGCGGACGATGCGCAGTGCCGAGAGCTGCAGCTCCACGAGTGCGGCCTGCACCTCTGCCGAGGGGGCATCGCCGCGCAACGCGTCGTTCGTGTCGGTGGGTCGCTCGTCTTGTCGCTCTCCGCCCATGGGGCGCACTCTACGAATGAGCATGGCCGGCCATCCAGGCCACCTCGGCTGTTCACCGTGCGGCAACCCGTCGTTCATCCACTCGCGAGACCGAAGCCCCGGTCGTGGGGTACTTCATGACCTGGTGACCGCTAGGTGACGAACTCGGCGGCCCGGCGGTGGAAGCGCCACGCCTCACCGTCATGGTGCAGCGTGTCGTGGTAGCGGCCCACGACCTGCACGGCCCAGCCGGCCTTGCCCTGCAGCAGGAAGACCACGTCACTGATCGCGGTGGCCTCGTGATCATTCCAGTCGGTGACGAGTGTGTTGACCACGAGGTGGCGTTGGGGCCGCTTCGGTTTCCACGCGGCGTAGGCCTCGTGCAGCGCGTCGTGACCGACGTGCGTGCCCATCCCCGGGATGTCGCACATGCCATCGGCGCAGAACGTCGCGACGACGTCGTCGGTGCGGCCGTCGTCGAGTGCGTGCGTGTAGGCGGCGATCGTGGCGCGAACGCCTTCCACGACGTCGGCATAGGTGGCCATGTTCATCAGAGTCCGATGTCGAGGATCGGTCGGTCGAAGGGATACACGTTGACCGACTGCACGGCGGGCAGCAGCTTGTCGTGCGGCAAGCCGGCGAGGAAGCCGTCGATGGTGCGCTCGAAGTTGGAGATGTGGCCTTCGAGCTCACTCGACAGGCGCATGTACTCGAAGCCCTTCGCGTGCAGCCCCCGCTGCTGGCGCGGCAGGTTCGAGAAGTCTTGGGCCGGGATCGGCGGCCACCGCGGATCGTCGCTCTCCCACGCTTCCGGCTGCGGCGGCGTGAGCGGCTCCTCCCCCTCCGGATACCTCGTGAGCGACCAGATCTCCATCAGCGTCTCCTCCGGGCCCAACGGGCGGAACCGGTACGACGACGCGCTGCTGTACATGGGCAACACGAAGTAGTGCGGGAAGAGCTGGAAGAACTCCAGGTTGATCCCTTGCGCGTCGAGCTCGTTGAGGCTCGGCATCTTCGCCCCGCGGTCGCGGTGCCAGCCGGTGACCGCGTCGTTCAGTGTGCGGTTCCAGGTGGCCATCGCCAGCTGCGGATCGGCGGGCAGCTCCATGTCGCGCAAGCTCTCGGCGACGCGCACGTCGTTGGCGTGCACCATCCCCGCCATGCCCTCGCTCATCGCGCGCAGGTACTGGATGTCGGCATCGATGAACGCACGCGGATCGAACGGCGCGTTGTCGCGCATCCCGTATCGCGTGGGGATGACAAGCTGCGGATGTGCCTGCACCACGTGGTAGCTCTCGACGAATGCCTCGACGGCGAGCTTCCAGTTCACGGGGAGGCGGCACGCAAGCCACCACTCGGCCCGCAACGACTCGACCATCCACGCGTCGAGCGTGCTCGCGGCCGGCTCGATGCACTCGCGCAGCGGCGGCGCGTCGTCGTCGAGATTGATCCACGCGCAGCCGCCCCACACCTCGCAACGCACGGGAACGAGGTTGATGTCGTCGGGCTGCAGGTTGTGCGCCGCGAACGACTTGCGGCGCGGGATGCGACTGTTCGTGCCGTCGGGGCCGTAGCACCAACCGTGGAAAGGGCACACGAACCCGCGCTCGCATGTGCCCCGACCCTCGACGACCCGCACACCGCGATGGCGGCACGCGTTCTGGAACGCACGCACGCCCATGTCGCCGCCATCTCCCGGAGGGGCGCCGCGCACCACGATCACCGACTGATCGAGCAGCTCGTACTCCACGAAGTCGTACGGCTCGGGGATCTCCTCCAGCCGGCACGCCATCTGCCAGACGCGCGGCCACAGCAGCTCGGCCTCCATCTGGAAGAAGTCGGGGTCGAAGTAGCGCTCCTTGGGGACGCGGTCAGGAACGTCCATCGCGTACCGCACCCGAGGCACATTAACCGACCGGTCGGTACAATGTGCCGAGTGACGACTGCGGAACACGCCACCGATGTCGACGTGCTGATCGTCGGCGCAGGGATCACCGGCATCTACCAGCTGCACCGGGCGCGTGAGGCCGGCTTCACCGCTCAGCTCCTCGAGGCCGGTGGGGGCGTCGGCGGTACGTGGTATTGGAACCGCTACCCCGGGGCACGGTTCGATTCGGAGAGCTACACCTACGCGTACATCTTCTCGAAGGAGCTCTTCGAGAAGTGGGAGTGGCGCGAGCACTTCGCCGAACAGCCGGAGATCGAGCGCTACCTCAACCACGTGGTCGACCGGTTCGACCTCCGGCGCCACATGCGATTCAACGCCAACGTCACCTCGGCCCTGTACGACGCGGCATCGAGCACGTGGGCGGTGGTACTCGGTGACGGCTCCAAGGTGCGCGCGCGATTCCTGATCGCCGCCACGGGCGTGCTCTCGGTGCCGCACTTCCCCGCCGTGTCCGGGCGCGACGACTTTCGCGGCGAGCAGTACCACACGGGGCTGTGGCCGGCGCGGCCCGTCGACTTCGAGAACAAGCGCGTCGCCGTCATCGGAACCGGATCGAGCGGTGTGCAGCTCATCCCGGTGATCGCCGACGAGGTTGCCTCACTGACCGTGTACCAACGCACCGCGAACTGGTGCACGCCGCTCAACAACGCACCGATCACTTCCGACGAACAGGCGCGACTCCGCGCCGACTTCGAAGCGATCCGTGAGACGCTCAACACGTCGCCGCACGGATTCCTCCACCGCACGCACGATCGCGCGACCTTCGACGACTCGAACGAGGCGCGACGGGCGTTCTACGAGAAGATGTGGAACAGCCCGGGCTTCGCGAAGCTCATCAGCCACTACACCGACGTCATGGTCGACGAGACTGCCAATGCCGAATGGTGCGACTTCATCGCCGAGAAGGTTCGCAGCATCGTCAAGGATCCCGCGACCGCGGAGGAGCTGATCCCGAAGGATCACCGCTTCGGTGAGAAGCGACCGCCGTTCGTGACCGGCTACTACGAGGCCTTCAACAACCCGAAGCTCTCACTGGTCGATCTCAAGGCGACGCCGATCGTGCGCGTGACCGAGAGCGGTATCGAGACCGCTGCAGGTGTGCGCGAATTCGACATCATCGTGTGGGCGACCGGCTTCGACTTCGGCACCGGCGCACTCGCGCGCATGGGGATCCGCGGCCGGCGCAGGCTTGCCCTCAACGAGCACTGGGCCGACGGTCCGAAGACGTTCCTCGGCGTGCAGACCGCAGGTTTCCCGAACTTCTTCTTTCCCGGTGGCCCGCACGCCGCCGCCGGCAACAATCCGCGGTACAACGGCGATCAGGTCGACTTCATCACCGACACCCTCGTGTACGCGCGCGACCACGGCTACGACACGATCGAAGTCGACCCCGCAGCCGAGGAGCGGTGGACTGACATGGTTGATCGCAATGCAACGGCTGGGTCGTTCACGGAGGCCAGCTACTACTTCGGCACGAACATCCCCGGGAAGCCGCGCAAGTACCTGCTGAACTCGGGCGGCCGGCCCAAGCTGTTCAAGGAGATCGATCGAGTCATCGCCAACGACTACAAGGCGTTCAGACTGTCGCGATCGGGGTGACCGGCGAGCCGACGACGCCGGGCAGTCGTAGCGGCGGAGCGGTGAGCAGGAAGCGGCTGCGGTGGTGCTCGCGCAGCCACGCGGCGAGCTCGTGCAGATACCACATCTCGCCGAGCGGCACGCCGAGCTTGAAGAGGCAGAGGTGGTGGATCGGCAGCAGCGAGTGCCGGCCTTCTGTGGGCTTCCCCGCAACCATGCCTTCGACCGCGTAGTTGTCGGCGACAAGCGCGGCGATCTGCGACTCGGCGATCCATTCGAGCAGTGCGTCGTCGTGCGCGTCGAGGTACGCGCACATCCGGTGGATCTCCACGGGATCAGGGTCGCGGTTCCACTCGAGCACCTTCGTGGCGAAGCCCGTGTGGATCAACAGCACGTCTCCGGGCTCCACGACCACGGTGTCGGCTGCCATTATCTCCTGCAGCATCTGCAGGTTCACACCGCGGAACTCATGACCGAGATGGTGCGCGACGTCGATGAGCACGCCGCGACCCTGCACCCCGTGGTACGCCATGTGCTCGAGACCGAGATGGTGCGCGAAACAGAGGTGGTCACTGCCGTCGCCCGCCGCGTCGGGCTTCGGTCCGACCAGGTCGATCCCCGACCGGTAGCCGTTGTAGAAGACGGCTTCGTCGCGGCCCTCACCCTGCACGTCGAACTCGGCGCCGGCGTGCGCGAGCGAGTCCCATTGCGTCGAGTACTGCAGCGAGAGCGTCACCACGTCGTCGGCCCACACGTCGACATGACGCGGGCGGCCGTACTTCGGGATGTCCTTCTGATGCACGTTGTAGAACGTGGCGGGGTTGCCGTCGAGGTCTTCGGTGGGCGCGATCACGGGCGGGTGGCGCCGCTGGTTCAACGACGTGCCGCCGGGATAGTCGAGCGGCAGGCTCAGACAGAAGCTCACGCCGGCCTGCACCTCGCGCGCGCCCTCGAGCACCTTCTGCGGCGTGAGCAGGTTGATGCGGCCGAGCTCGTCGTCGTCGCCCCAGTCGCCCCACGTTGAGCCGGCCGGGCGTTGTGTCCACCGCTTCGTCACGCTGCTCTGTCCTCCCGCCGGGGCGGCTTCTTCCCGCCAGGGCCGTCGCGGTACTGTACCGACCGGTTGGTCTAGTGGCGCGTTGCCGCCGCGCGCGGGGAAGGTTGCACCATGACGAACGACTTCGTGGTCTCGGCCGACGGGCACCTCCTCGAGCCCACCGACCTGTTCCGCACGCGCTTGCCGAAGCACCTGCGCGACCGCGCGGTGTGGGAGGAAGACTTCGAGATCGAGCCGTTCGTGGAGGGTGGCGCCCGCATCTTCCGCCGGCTGCACACGCCCGGCTACGAGGGCTGGACGATCTCGCGGTATCGCCAGACCGGCGGTCGCATGCCCGAAGGCGACCCCGAGCACATCCTGAGCGACATGGATCTCGACGGCGTCGACGTTCAGGTGATGCATCCGAACCTGAGTCTGTTCGGGCTCTACTCCGACGACCACGAGCTGTCGATGGCGCACGCGCGCGTCTACAACGACTACGTCGTCGAGCGGTTCACGCCGTACTTCTCGCGGCTCGCTCCTACCGCGCCGGTGCCGATCACCGACATCGACGACGCGGTCGCCGAGATCGAGCGTGTGGCCGCGGCTGGGTTCCGAGCGATCCTCCTTCCGGCGACGCCGCCCACGAACTACTACACGCGCGATCTCGACCCGGTGTGGGCGGCGGTATCGGCCAGCGGCATGCACGTCTTCTTCCACACCCAGACCGGTGGCGTGAAGGTGAACGACACCGAAGCGACCACGCTCAAAGTCGTACTGGAGAACGCGGCGCAGGTGAACCAGCCGATGACCGAGAAGTCGGCCGCCAAGCGGATGATCACACAGGCCGTCTACAGCACGATCGTCCCCCAGCAGCTCATCTGCCAGCTGATCGGTGGCGGCGTGCCCGAGCGCTACCCCGACCTGCACTTCGCGCTGATCGAGTTCAACGCGCATTGGCTGTCGTCGCTGGTGGGCGCCATGGACAAGTGCTGGGTCACGGGCACGGGCCAGGACGCCGACTGGTGGCTCGGCAAGTGGGACGACTCGCGCCCCGCGAACGACCAACCGAACATGGCGCAGCTGTTCAAGCTCAACGAGAAGTGGATCCACCCGCTCATGCCGAGCGAGTACGTGAAGCGCCAGTTCCACGTGCAGTTCCAGGACGACCCCGTGGCCATCGCCTGCCGGCACATCACCGGCCTGTCGACGATCGTGTGGGGCAATGACTACCCGCACGCCGAAGGCACGTTCCGAGGCAGCCAGGAGCTGATCGCACAGCAGTTCGCCGGTGTTCCAGCCGACGAGCGAGCCGCGATCCTCGGCGGCACGCTGGGCGGGCTGCTCGGGTTCAGAGCGCCGGTGCCGGCCTGATCGGGAGTTACGTCGCTATCCCGCGGATGAAGATGTCGGCGAACGGCTTGGCGGCGTCGCGCGCCGAGACCCGGCCACCCGGCTTGAGCCACAGGTACGTGTAGTTGTGCATGCCGAGCCACGCGAGCGCCGTGAGACGAGGATCGACGGCGCGGAACTCGCCGGAATCGATGCCGGCCTGCAAGACGGCCTCGACTCGTTGCTCATACTGACGTCGGCGCACGCGGAACTGCTGGGCGCGCTCGGCGGTGAGGGCGGGGAACTCGTGGAGGAAGACCCACACGTGATCGGGATACCGATGGATCACATCGAGCAGCTCGTCGCCGAGCATGGCAAGCTGCGCCGACGGCGACCCGCTTGCCTGCGACACTCGATCGGCACCGACCATGACCTCGTCCATCACCCGGTCGTGGATGGCGGCGAGGAGCTCCTCTTTCGATTCGATGTAGTGGTAGAAGGCGCCTTTGCCGAGTCCGTTGGCGGCACACAGCTCGACGATCCCCGTGGCGTGGTAGCCACCTCGAGCGAACACTCGCGCCGACGTGTCGACGATCTCGTTGCGACGCGCCTTCCACTTCTCGCTGCGTTGGGGTTCGTCGCTCGTTGCGGCTCGCGGCATCGGCTCCGACGGTACCGCGGCGCGACCGCACAGAAGGGTGACGGATGAACGAACACAGCTTCGCAAGGCGCGTTGCAGTCATCACGGGCGCGGGGCGCGGGATCGGCCGCGCGTACGCCCTCCTGCTCGCCGAGCGGGGCGCCCATGTCGTGGTGAACGACCTCGGCGGCTCGATCCAGGGTACGGGCGCCGACCCGGAGCCGGCGTCGGCGGTCACGGCCGAGATCCTCGCCGCCGGCGGTGATGCGGTTGCGGACACGAATGATGTGGCCTCCCCGGCCGGCGCACAGGCACTCGTCGACACGGCCGTCGCGCGGTTCGGTCGCATCGACGTCCTGATCAACAACGCCGGCATCGTCCGATGGGCGGCCTTCCCGAAGGCCGATGCCGACAACGTCGCGCAGCACCTCGCCGTGCATGTTGCCGGTTCCTTCAACACGGCCCGCGCCGCATGGCCGCATATGGTCGCGGCGCGGTACGGGCGCATCGTCATGACCACGTCGGCGGGGGTGTTCGGGCTGGCGAACAACCTTTCGTACGCGACTGCCAAAGGCGGCGTCGTCGGTCTGGCGCGCAGCCTCGCGACGGCCGGCGCCGAGCACAACATCTTGGTCAACCTCATCGCGCCGGCGGCCGCCACGCGCATGGGTGGGCCGGCCGGAGACGCCGCCGCGCAGATGTCGCCCGAGCTCGTGGCGCCCATGGCTGCGTTCCTCGCGCACGAGGCCTGCCCCGTCAGTGGCGAGATCTACGCGGCCGGCTTCGGCCGCTTCGCACGCATCTTCATCGCTTCCACGCAGGGGTACGTGCACGATGGGTCGCCGCCGACCATCGAAGACGTGGCGCAGCACTGGGCCACGATCAACGACGAGGCGGGCTACTACGTGCCCGCTGATCTCATGGCATGGTCGGCCGCGTTCATGGCCCACCTGCCCGCGACCGGCGACTCAGCGAGCTCGTGAGCACGTCGCGCGGGTCGCGCTGGTCGCGTTGACCCGACGCGTCATGAGCTCCGATCGCGCAGCTCTCGTTTCAGGACCTTGCCCGAAGGGTTGCGCGGGAGTGCATCGACGAACGTGACGGCGCGCGGCACCTTGAACTTCGCGAGCTGCGTGCGGCAGTGCTCGATCAGCTCATCGGCTGTGGTCGTTGCATCGGCACTCAGCACGACATGGGCGACCGGCACCTCGCCCCAGCGGTCATCGGGGCGGCCGACAACAGCCACCTCGACCACCGACTCGTGCTCGTAGAGAACACGTTCGACCTCGGAGCCGGCGATGTTCTCGCCGCCCGACACGATCATGTCCTTGAGTCGATCCACGATGTACAGGTAGCCGTCTTCGTCGCGCACGCCGATGTCGCCCGTGTGGAACCAGCCCCCTGCGAACGCCACGCTGGTTGCGCCGGGATCGCGCCAGTAGCCCTCGAACACCTTCGGGCCGCGCAGCACGACCTCGCCCCGTTCACCGGCCGGCGACGACGCACCGTGCTCGTCCCAGATGTCGAGCTCGAGGTACAGGCACGGCCGCCCGACGCTTCCGAGCTTCGAGACCGTGCTGTCCCGGTCGAGGAACGTGTCGCCCGACACCGTCTCGGTCAAGCCGTACGCATCGGCCAACCATGCCGACGGGAACGTGGTGCGCAACCGCTCGATGTAGGGAATCGGCATCTTCTCGCCGCCCGCGATGATCAGCCGGACCGACGAGAGATCCCGTGTCTCGACGCCAGGGAGATCGAGGATCGCGCGGACCATCGCCGGCGCGGTCCACACGCACGTGACGCGCGATCGCTCGATCTCTTCGACCACGGCCGCGGCGTCGAACACGCGGTGGATGATCGTGGTGGCGCCCACCGCGATCATCGTGGTGGTGATGAGGTCGAGCGCACCCACGTGGTACAGCGGCCCGCAAGCCAGGCCGATTTCGGCGCTCGTGAAGCCGAACTCGGTGATGTGCGCGTAGTTCTTCCACGCCAGGTTGGCGTGCGTGATCATCACGCCCTTGGGGCGCCCGGTCGTGCCCGACGTGTACATCAGCCGGTGGATGTCGTTGCCCTCCACGGCGGCGCGTGGCGCGGCCACCGAACCCGCCGCGAGGTCGGAGAAGCGCTCCCACCCGGCAACGTTCTCGGTCGATGTGCAGATGCGCACGAGCGCGCCCGCCATGCCGTTCGTGGCGTCGTCGGCGAGGTCGACGAGTGCGGGATCGCACACGAGCGCGCGCGCCTCGGAGTGCTCGAGGATGAACCGCAGCTCGGGTGCGGCGAGCCGCCAGTTGATCGGCATGGCGATCGCGCCGAGATGGTTCGCTGCGAAGATTGTCGCCAGGAACTCGATGTTGTTGTACGAGAGCAGGCCGACAACGTCGCCGGCGCCCACGCCCCGTGCCTGCAATCCCGCGGCGAGCGCGGCCGCCCAATCGAGCATCTCCGCGTAGGTGACGACCTCGTCGCCGAACACGGCAAGCCGCTGCGCAGGCGCGCGTCGCGCGTGGTGCTCGAGCACCCCGAGCCAGCTCATGTCGGGCTGCATCAGCGGAACGAGTTGGTCACGATCCGTCAACCGAACCTCCTACGGCGCCGCGTACCCACCGTCGACCACGATCGCCGACCCAGTGGTCCAGCGCGACGCGTCGCTCGCGAGGTACGCGTATGCACCCACGAGGTCGTCGGCCGTTCCGAGCCCGAGCGGGTGCTTGGCCGCGATCGCGTCGATCGCGGCGGGCGGCAGGTCGGCATGGATCCCCGAACGGAACGTGCCCGGGCACACGCAGTTGACGCGGATCCCGTCGCGGGCGTACTCGATGGCGGCAACCTTCGCGAGCTGGATGACAGCTGCTTTGGTGGCGCAGTACGGCGCGGCGTGCGACCAGGCGGTGAGGCCCGACACCGATGCGGTGAGCACGATCGACCCAGACTGCTGCGCGCGCATGACCGGAATGGCGGCGCGGATGCCGTTGACGGCCCCGAGCACGTTCACACGGAACGCACGCTCCCAGTCTTCGGTTGCGAGGTTGTGGATCCGACCGTTCGGCGACAGCACGCCCGCGTTGCTGATCAGCACGTCGACGCGGCCGAAGCGCTCGACGGCGAGCGCGACCACGGCTTCCACCTCCGCGATCTCGCTCACGTCGGCCCGCAACGTCTCCACCGCGCCGCGCTCCTCCGGGAGGCCGTCGACCGTTGCCTCGAGTGACGTCGCGCTCACGTCGCTCAGCACCACGTCGGTGTCGCGCTCGGCGGCGAAGTGGCATGAGAGTGCGGCGCCGAGCGTTCCACCCGCGCCGGTGATCACGACAACGCGCCGGGCTTCGTCGCTCATACGAGGAGGTATCCACCGTCGACGTTGAGCACAGTGCCGGTGATGAACGCCGACGCGTCGGACGCGAGGAACTGATACGCGCCGGCCAGATCGTTGGCCGCGCCCCAACGTCGTTGCGCGGTGTGTTCGAGCACGCCGGCGGCGAGCTTCGCGTTCGTCTTCCAGGCTTCGGCCATCGGCGAATCGAACCACCCGGGCGCGACCACGTTGACCGTGATGCCCGAAGCCGCGAGATCGAGTGCGAGCGCCTTCGCCAGGCCCACGAGCCCGGCCTTCGATGCGCTGTACGCGCTGAGCCCGGCGCGCGGCCGCTCCCCCAGCACCGACCCGGTGAAGATCAGCCGCCCACCTTCCTGCATCACGCGGGCCGCGGCGCGCGCGCCGAGGAACGCGCCGGTGAGGTTCACCTCGATCACCGAACGCCACACCGACGGATCGGTCTTGCGCGGTCCGGCGACGACCGGCGAGATCCCGGCGTTGCAGATCCAGACATCGACGCCACCCCACTCCGCGACGGCGGCGTCGGCGACGGCTTCGTTGAAGTCCTCGTCGGTCACGTCGCCGCTGAGCACGACCGACGGGCCGGGGAGGTCTTCGGCCACGGCCTTGAGGTCCTTCTCGGTGCGTGCGACCAGCGCCAGTCGGGCGCCGGCCGAGGAGAACGCGTACGCCAGCAGCCGGCCGAGGCCACGGCTCGCGCCCGTGATCACAACCCGCTTGCCCGCCACCTCGGAGGGGCGGGCGAACGACTCGGGAATGTCGATCTGACCGGGCTGGTCCGGCATCGCACGTCCTTGTTTGTACCGGTCAGTACAATACACGCTTCATGTTCGCCGACGCCGAGCTCCTCGAGATGCACCGGCGGATGCTCGTGATCCGCGGCTTCGAGGAGCGCGTGGCTGCGCTCTACCGCGACGGCGAGGTGCCGGGCTTCGTGCACCTGTCGATCGGCCAGGAGGCGTCGGCCGTGGGCGCGTGTTGGCCGCTTCGCGCCGACGACGTGATCACGAGCACGCATCGCGGCCACGGGCACTGCCTCGCCAAGGGCCTCGACCCGCTCGGGATGTTCGCGGAGCTGATGGCCAAGGACGCGGGTACGAACCGCGGCCGCGGCGGCTCGATGCACATCGCCGATCCGACCCTCGGCATCTTCGGCGCCAACGGGATCGTCGGTGCCGGCCTGCCGATCGCGGCCGGAGCCGCGACCGCCGCGCAGCTGCGGGGCGACGGCAGTGTGGCGGTCGCGTTCTTCGGTGATGGCGCGGTCGCGCACGGCACGTTCCACGAAGCCGTCAACCTCGCCGCGGTGTGGCAGCTGCCGGTGATCTTTTTCTGCGAGAACAACGGCTACGCCGAGTTCTCGCCCGCGTCGACGCAGCACGCGGCGCCACTCGAGCACCGCGCCGCCGGCTACGGCGTCGACTACGTCGCGGTCGATGGCAACGACGTCGTCGCCACCGCCGCCGCGATGGGCGCGGCCGTCGACGCGGCGCGTGCGGACCGCGGTCCCGTGATCGTGGAGGCCGCCACCTACCGCCGGCACGGCCACTACGAAGGTGACCCGCAGCGCTACCGATCACCCGACGAAGCACGCGAGTGGGACGCCCGCGACCCGCTGATCGTGCACGCGGGCCGGCTCCGCGCCGCCGGCGTGAGCGACGATGTGCTCGCAGCGATGGAGACTTCGGTCGGCCGGCTGCTCGACGACGCCGTCGACGCAGCACGCGCGATGTCACCACCCGATACCGCCACGCTGGCCAGCTTCGTGGTCCGTGAGCGAGCCGAGCGCGCCGAGCCGCCGGCACCATCGGCCGACGCCCCGCAGTTCCGCACGATGGACGCGATCCGGGCCGCGCTCGAAGCCGAGCTCGAGAGCGACGAGCGGGTGTTCGTGGCCGGCATCGATGTAGCGGCCGGCGGCAACGTGTTCGGCCTCACACGCGGACTCCAAGAGCGTTTCGGCAATCGCGTGCGCGACACACCGATCTCCGAGAGCGCGATCATCGGCCTCGGTGTGGGCGCGGCGATGGCGGGCATGCGCCCCGTGGTCGAGTTGATGTACCTCGACTTCATCGGCGTGTGCCTCGACCAGCTGCTCAACCAGGCGGCGAAGCTGCCGTTCATGACGGGCGGTCGCGCCGAGATGGCGCTGACCGTGCGCACGCAGTTCGGCGCCGGACGTTCCTCGGGCAGCCAGCACTCGCAGAGCCTCGAGGCGTTGCTCGCGCACATCCCCGGCCTCAGCGTGGTGATGCCATCGACACCGGCCGACACCTACGGCTTGCTGCGCGCCGCGATCCAAGACCCGAACCC
>JADGOO010000073.1 GCA_017882905.1 Acidimicrobiia bacterium
GTTGCGCAGCTCGCCGACGATCGTGCGCCCGAAGTTCTTCGAGTCGTCGGAGGCCCCGACGACGGCGATCCGATGACCGGAAAGGAACGCTGCGACTTCCTGCGTCTGGATCATGAGAGCGCCTCCATCTCTCTGACGATCCAACCTCGCGGCGGCTCCTTCGACCAGCGGCCAACGTCCTTTGCTCAGGGGCTCAGTGGCGATCGGGATCAGGACCTTCGGCCCTCCAAGACGCAGAATCGGGCTGCCCATGATCGGGCCAACGTCAGCCGGACGTCACTCGGGCGTCCCGCATGGCGGCGACCACAGTGAGGTGGGCGATGCAACCACGAAGTACCACGACCAAGGCGACGGCCGGGCTCGGCCTCTCGATGGCCACCGCGCTCGTCGTCGGCAACATGATTGGTTCCGGAGTGTTCCTGCTCCCCGCGAGCCTGGGCTCCTACGGACCCGTGAGCCTCGTCGCGTTCGGTCTCACCGCTGTCGGAGCGATCCTGCTCGCACTCGTGTTCGCTCGCCTCGGGCGCACCTATCCCGAGACCGGCGGCCCCTACGCGTACAGCCGCCGCGCGTTCGGCGACTTCGTCGGCTTCCAACAGGCGTGGGGCTATTGGATCGCCGCATGGGTCGGTAACGCGGCCATCGCCACCGCGTTCGTGAGCTATCTCGGCGAGTACTGGAGCACGGTGCGCCACAACAACGTCGTCGCCGCGCTCACTGCGGTTGGCGCCGTGTGGGTGTGCACCGCGATCAACGTCGCCGGAGTTCGCCAAGGCGGGATCACCCAGGTGATCACGACGGTCGTGAAGTTCTTCCCGCTGCTCGCCATGGCGATCATCGGCCTCTTCTACGTGAAGAGCGGCAACTTCGGGCCGTTCAACGCCAGTCACGATTCGATCTACGGCGCGGTCACTGCGGCAGCGGCGCTGACGCTGTGGTCGTTCATCGGCCTCGAGTCGGCCACCGTTCCGGCGGAGGACGTGCGCGATCCGGAGCGCACGATCCCGTGGTCGACCATCGTCGGAACCGTCGTCACGGCCGCCGTGTACATGCTCGGCACGTTCGTCGTGTTCGGTGTGCTCGGCTCGGCCAAGGCCGCAAAGTCTGGTGCGCCGTTCAGCGACGCCGCCAAGATCATGTGGGGCAGCGTGGGTGGACACATCATCACCATCTGCGCGCTCGCCGCGACCTTCGGCGCCTTGAACGGCTGGATCCTGCTGCAGGGCCAGATCCCGTTCGCGGCTGCCCGCGACGGCGTGTTCCCCAAGCCGTTCGAGCGCAAGACCGAGAGCGGATCGCCCTGGGTCGGACTCGTCGTGTCGAGCGTGTTCATCACCGGCTTGGTGTTCATGTACTTCAACGCCAGCTTGCTGTCGAAGTTCAACTTCATGATCCTGTTGGCGACGCTCACAACGCTCGTGCCGTACGCCTTCTCCGCGGCGGCTGAGCTGATGCTGTTCATCACGGATCGTGACGCGTTCTCGATGCCGCGATTCACGAAGGATGCCATCATCGCTTCGCTCGCCTTCGCCTACTCGCTCTGGACGATCGCGGGCTCTGGCTACCAGGTGGTGTTCCGGGGCTTCATGCTGCTGATGGGTGGCATCCCCGTCTACCTCTACATGAAGTGGCGGTCGGCGCAGCAGCCCAAGGTCGAGGTGCCCGTCGTGCCCGCGGTTCCCACAGTGGAAGCGGCGGCCGTGCGGATCCCTGTGGGTGTCGGACGATGACGTTCCACGTCGATTCCGAGGTCGGGAGGCTGCGGGCGGTGCTGCTGCACCGCCCGGGTCTCGAGCTCAACCGGCTGACACCGTCGAACTGCAACGAGCTGCTCTTCGACGATGTTCTGTGGGCCAAGCGTGCCCGCCAGGAACACGATGCGTTCGCCGACGTGCTGCGCGACCGCGGCGTGGAGGTGCTCTACCTCCACGAGCTCCTCGCGGAGACGCTCACAGATCCGAAGGCGCGGGCGTGGGTGCTCGAGCATTCTGTGCACGAACGTCTCCTCGGCCCTGCGCTGGCGGCCGACGTGCTGCACTTGCTCGACGACCTCGACGCACCCGAGCTGGCTCGCTCGCTGCTGGGCGGCATCACTCGTTCCCAGCTGCACAGCACGAGTCCGGGCCTCGCGAGCGCCATGCTCGAGCCCGCCGACCTCGTGCTCGGGCCGTTGCCGAACCACCTGTTCACCCGAGACACGTCGTGCTGGATCTACGGCGGCGTCTCCCTCAACCCGATGGCCAAGCTTGCCCGCAAGCGCGAGACCGTGCACCTCGAAGCGATCTACCGGTTCCTCCCCAGGTTTGCGAGCTCCGACTTCAACGTGTGGTTCGGCGGCGTCGAGATCGACTGGAGCCGCGCCACGCTCGAAGGTGGCGACGTGCTGGTGATCGGCAACGGCGCCGTGCTGATCGGCATGGGAGAGCGCAGCACGCCCTATGCGGTGGAGCTGCTCGCCCAGCGGTTGTTCGCGTGCGGTGCGGCTCGCGAGGTGCTCGCCGTCGAGCTCCCGCGCGAACGGTCCTACATGCACCTCGACACCGTGATGACGATGATCGATCGAGACGCGTTCCTCATGTACCCAGGCGTCGTCGATGGCGCGCGCACCTGGTCGATCACGCCGGGTGCCGTGGATGTGGGTGGGTCGCCGTCGCTCGTGGGGAGCGATCTCGTGGTGACCGCGATGCCGTCGCTCTTCGACGCACTCGCTCGCGCGCTCGACCTCGACGCGGTGCGCGTGTTCACGACGGGCGGCGATTCGATGGAGGCTGATCGAGAGCAGTGGGACGACGGCAACAACCTGTTGGCGATCGAGCCTGGCGTGCTGATCGCCTACGACCGCAATGTCGACACCAACACGAAGCTGCGCAAGGCCGGCTTCGAGGTCATCACGGTCGAGGGCTTCGAGCTGTCGCGCGGTCGTGGCGGCGCGCGGTGCATGAGCTGCCCGCTCGTACGCGACGCGGTCTGAGGAGGTCGGCCATGCTGCGCGACTACCTGCGTGTCTCCGATCTCACGCCCGACGATCTCGTGCGTCTGCTGGATCTCGCCACGGCGCTCGAGACGGAACCGCACGCGCTGCACACGTTGCTCGAAGACGAGATCGTCGCCCTGTACTTCGCCAAGCCGTCCACCCGCACCCGCGTGTCGTTCGCGGTCGCGATTCGTCGGCTCGGTGGCGTTCCCGAGCCACTCGGTGCCAACGACCTCCAGCTCGGGCGAGGGGAGACGATCGAAGACACCGCCCGTGTGCTCTCCGAGTACGTGCGTGCGTTCGTGATCCGGACCTTCGCACAGGACGACGTCGATCGCTTTGCGAACGCGGCTTCGATCCCGACCGTGAACGCCTTGACCGACCTCCACCATCCGTGCCAGGCGCTGGCTGATCTGCTCACGCTGCGGGAGCGCTTCGGCGCGTTGGCAGGGCTTCGCGTCGCCTACCTCGGCGACGGCAACAACGTGAGCCACTCGCTGATGGAGGCCGGGGCGCTCGCCGGCATGCACATCACCGTCGCGTGCCCGGCCGCGTTCGCGCCCGACGACGACATCACGCGTGTTGCGGCCGCGTCGGCGATGACCCACGGTGGCAGCATCACCGTCACCGACGATGCACTCGCCGCTGTGACCGGTGCCGACGCGGTGTACACCGACGTGTGGGTCTCGATGGGCGATCCCGAGAAGGAGCGGCATGTGCGTGCCGCCGCGCTCGCGCCGTTCCAGGTGAATGCCGCCGTGATGGCCCGGGCGTCGCGTGAGGCCGTGTTCCTGCACTGCCTGCCCGCACACCGCGGCGACGAAGTGACGGCCGACGTCATCGACGGGCCGCAATCACTCGTGTTCAAGCAGGCTGCGAAACGTCTGTGTACGGAGCAAGCGGTGTTGGCCCTCCTGCTCGATCGGCGTCTCGAAGGCGCGGTGCTCGAGCCGTCAGCACGCGGTAGCTCGTGAGGTAGAGCACCGTCGAGCTGGCCAAGATCGCGAAGCCCCGCAGCAGCGGGTTGCGAGCGTCGGTGCCGGCAGTCAGGAAGTGAAAGCTCGACAGCCAGAACACGCCGAAGCTGCCGAGGTGCACCACGCGCCAGAGGCGTCGCGGCAGGCGTCGCATCGCGAGTGACGTGATCTCGACAGCCACCAACCCGTACATGGCGACGACGCCGAGCGCCACGGGCACCGGCTTCCACGAGGACGCGAGTGGTGTGAGGATCTCGGCCGCGCCGAAGTGCGTGTAGCTGTCGGCGACGAGCGCGCCGATGTGGACTCCGAGGAACACGACCGACAGGCCACCGAGGAAGCGGTGCAGGTCGAGCACCCACCGCGCGGTGGGTGCTCGGCCGAAGGGCTTGCCCGAGAGCAGCAGTCCCCACACGACCGCCGCAGTCACCAGGACGTAGGCGAACACGCCCGTGGCCCGCGCCGTGTACCACGCGAGGTGCGACGACATGTCAGCTTCCGTGCGAGCTCGTGGCCGGCTTGGCGGCGACCGGCGCGGGAGCAGCCGCGATGGGTGCCGACGCCCGCACGACCTGCGCCGGCTGGGCCGACCACTGTTGCGCGGGCTGGCTCGCAGCCGAGCGTGAACCCGCCCCCGTCGAGCCCGCCGGCGAGCCGGCCGGCGGGCTCGTCACGCTCGTCGGCGAGGCGTCGGGGAGGACGACGCGCACGACGATCGTGGGCGGACCGCTCGTTGCCGGTGGGCTGGCCGGGGCCGCGGCAGGCTTGGCCGAGCTCGGAGCGGAATGTTGGCCGAGCACCGCGATCATGGCCAGGGCCGCCGAGGTGCTCAGGCCGAGGGCGACGACTCGACTGGTCGCTGCGGCGTGCCGGCTGCGTGTCCGTTGCGACGGCGGCGCCGGCGCCCGCGCCGGCACCGCCGCCGATCCGCGGCGCGCGGCGAGGCGCTCGAGGCGCGCCGCACGCATGTCGTCGATGTCGCTGTCGATTCCGTCAGTCATCGTTGCTCCGTCCGGGAAGCTGCGTGTCGGGGTGCTCGCCCGGGTGCAGCGGGATCACCGGCGCCACCGTGGCCGGCGGCGCGGTCGTCGCCAGGGGAGGCGCCGACACATACGTGGTCACCGTTGGCGCCGTCGTGGTGGCCCGGCTCGGTACCGATGACGACGACGTGGTCGTGGTGCTCGGCGCGTGCTCGATCTTCACGATCACGCGCGGCGGCGTCGGAGCCATCGCGCGAGTGAGCGGGGTGAGTCGGCCCGGTTCGTTCGGGCTCGCACCGCCCGCCAGGATCTGCGAGCTGGTCGCGACGGCCGCGAACGCCGAACCGGCGACGAGCGCGACCATTGCCGCGGTCGCCAAAGCCGTCTTTCGTTCCATGTGGTCCTCCTGGTCGAGTTGCAAGTGCGACGGTACGGAAGGGCGCAACAGCGGCGGCTGCGAAGAAGGTGCGGGGAAGGTGAAAGACGTGCCCGGCGATCCGCGGGGCGGCCCGACGCCGGCGCCGGATGGCACGGGCCGTTGGTCCTGTCGCGTGCTGGCCGTCGGCCCTGTTGCCGCCACCCGGCACAGCGGAAGGTGAGGGTGCACCATTTGCGCCGCAACCGTTCGAGATGAGGAGGTCGGCCATGCAGCCAACACTCGAGAGTCGTTTCGCCCAGATCGGAGCTCGCCTGGATTCGGTTGTCGAACAGGCCGAAAGCGAAGGCCGGGAGCGTCTCGCCGACCGCGCGCGCGTGTTGCGCTACGACGTCGCCGCGCTCCGCGCCCGCGTCGAGGACTTCGATGTGCAGGCGCATCTCGCCGGGATGAACGCCCGTGACCGCGTCCAGCCGCTCCTCGACGATGTGTCGCTGCGCTCCACGAACGCCCGTCACGCCCTCGCCGATCTGCGTGAGCACGCGTCCTCGGCGAGCCAGGCCATCCAAGAGGGTGTACATGCCGCCACGATCGATCTCGACGCAGCGATCGAAGCTGCTGTCGACTCGTTTCGCTGAAGGCGGTCGAGCGAGATGGTCCCGCGTGCGCTCGCGCTGACGCTGCTGCTTGCCGCGTGTGGGAGCGCGCGCAACGGGGTCGGCACGTCATCGAGCACGCAGGCGGCATCAACGGCGGCGCCATCTGCCACGACCACAGCCCGCCCGACGACCACCACGTCTCGGGTACCGACCACGACGGCGCCGGCCACCACGACGGTGGCCAGCGTCCCGACCACGTCGGGCGGAGGCGCCGCACAGCGCGTGTGGCGGGGCGACACCACGCGGGCGCAGGTCGCGTTCACGTTCGACGCCGGCTCCGACGCCGGGTACACCACCGCGATCCTCGACCTGCTGGCCGCCGATCACATCCACGCCAGCTTCGGCATCACCGGCAACTGGGCTCGCGCGAACCCCGCGCTCGTGCGCCGTATCGTCGCCGACGGTCATCAGCTGATCAACCACACCGATTCGCACCGCTCGTTCACCGGTCGTTCCACGGGTACGGCCGCCTTGTCGAGTGACGAGCGCGTCGCGCAGGTGCTCGGCGCCGAGCGCTCGGTCGCGGCGATCACCGGCGTCAACATGCGCCCGTACTTCCGGCCGCCGTATGGCGACATCGACTCGGCGACCGATGTCGACGTCGCTCGAGCGGGTTATCGCTACGACGTGCTGTGGACTGTGGACTCGCTCGGTTGGAAGGGCATGCCCGCCGCGGCCGTGGCCGACCGTTGCCTCGTCGGTGCGGGCAACGGCGTGATCTACCTGTTCCACGTCGGGAGTCAGTCGACCGACGCTGCTGCGCTGCCCGCCATCATCGCCGGACTTCACGCCCGCGGCCTGGCCATCGGCACCGTCGCCGCGGCGCTGTGAGGAGGAGGTCGTCTCATGTCGTTCGAACCAGTCACGGTCTCCCCGCCATCGGCGTCGCGAGCAGGTTCGGGAAGCCGCGTGCTCGTCGCCGAAGACGATTCGGGCATGGCCGACTCGCTGCAGGAGGGCCTGGCCCGTCACGGCTACGCGGTGATCCACGCGAGCAACGGGCGCGAGGCGCTCGAGCTTGCACCGGACGCCGACCTCGTGCTGCTCGACCTGGGATTGCCCGACCTCGACGGCATGGACGTGTGCCGGCGTCTGCGCGAGCGCTCGATGGTGCCGATCATCGTGATCACGGCGCGCAGCGATGAGATCGACCGCGTGCTGCTCCTCGAGCTCGGCGCCGACGACTACGTGGTGAAGCCGTTCGGCTTTCGCGAGCTCGTGGCGCGCATCGGGGCGCTGCTGCGCCGTTCCAACGCGGGTACGACAGCGTCGATCGACGTGCAGCACTGCGGACGCCTGGAGATCGAACGCCGCGCGCGCCGCGTCCGACTCGATGGTGACGAGGTGAGCCTGACGCCCAAGGAGTTCGACCTGTTGGCGCTGCTCGCACAGGAGCCTGGCGTGGTGCGAACCCGCGAAGAGATCATCGACTCGGTGTGGGATCCGCACTGGTTCGGTCCGACGAAGACGCTCGATGTGCATGTGGCGTCGTTGCGCCGGAAGCTCCGGCGAGCGGTCGAGATCACGCCGGTGCGCGGGATCGGGTACCGCCTCGAGGTACCTGGATGACCCGCCGCCTCCTCGTCGGGTACCTCTCCATCACGTTGTTCGCCCTCGCCGTGTTGGTGATCCCGCTGGGGCGCGAGTTCGCGGCCCATTCGCGCGATCAGCTGTTGCGTGACATCGAACGTGACGCGGTCGTCGTGGGCAGCCTGGCCGAGGAAGGTCTGGAGTCGGGTTCGGCGCCCACTGGGCTCGACGCCGTGCTGAAGAAGTACGCGGCGCAACCTGGTGGCCGTGTCGTCATCGTCGACGTGCACGGACACAGCGTGCTCGACTCCAGTGCGCACCCGCCGACCCGGGCGTCCGACTTCTCGACCCGTCCTGAGATCATCCAGGCGCTGCTCGGTCGCCGCGCCGAAGGAACGCGCCATTCGAACACGCTGCACGCCGACCTCGTGTACGTGGCGGTGCCGGTCGCGTCGGGTGGCGTGTTGCACGGCGCGGTGCGCATCACGTACCCGAGTGCCGAGCTCGACCGGCGGATCGCGAGTAACTGGTTGCGCCTCGGTGTGCTCTCGGCCATCGTGCTGGTGGCGGTGGTGATCGTCGGCTTCGTGCTCGCGCAGAGCGTCACGCGTCCGGTGCGCCGCTTGCGGGCAGCCACGCGCAAGCTCGCCACCGGCGACCTGTCGGTCCGTGTACCGCTGGTGGGTGGTCCGCCCGAGCTGCGCGATCTGGCGACCACGTTCAACTCCACAACGGCTCGCCTCGAAGAGCTCGTCGACGCGCAACGCGCCTTTGTGGCCGACGCATCGCATCAGCTGCGAACGCCGCTCGGCGTCCTGCGGTTACGACTCGAGAACCTCGCGGCCGAGCTGCCCGCGACGAGCCGCCCTCGACTCGATGCGATCCAGTCGGAGGTGCGCAGGCTCGGTCATCTCGTCGACGCGCTGCTTGCGTTGGCGCGGGCCGACTCGGGCCAGCCGGAGCTGCGGCCCGTGGACGTCGATGCGGTGGCCCGGGAACGGGTGGCGATGTGGTCACCGCTCGCCGAGGAGGATGGCGTGACGCTGGCCGTCGACGCGCCGAACACACCGGTTTGGATCGTTGCCGAAGACGGCACGATCGAACAAGTGCTCGACAACCTCCTGTCGAACGCACTCGATGTGGCGCCGGCGGGCTCGGACGTCACCGTTCGGGTGGCGCGCGCGGGCCGGCGCGTCGACGTGCACGTGATCGACCACGGTCGAGGGTTGCCGGCCGACCAACGGGCCAAGGCGTTCGACCGCTTCTGGCGCGCACCCGACGCGCCCGGCGCCGGGAGCGGGCTCGGGCTTGCCATCGTGGCGCGTCTCGCGGCACGAAGTCGTGGCGACGCCCGGCTCGACGCCACCCCGGGCGGGGGTGTCGATGCGGTCGTGAGCCTGCCCGCGAGCCCGGCACCGGCGCGCGTCGCGATCTGAGCACGAGGGACCCGCGACCCGGGACCTTCGGCCCTGCAGGCTCCGAGCGTGATCGGGCCAGTCTGACGAGGTGAGCTACGTCGGGCTGATACTGCACAACCTGCGGTCGCGCTTCCTGCGCAGCAGCGTCACGGCCGCGGCGGTTGCAATCGGTGTCGCCGCGGTCGTCGCACTGAGCGTGCTCACCTACTCGCTGCAACAGACCGCGGTGTCGATCATGGAGACCGGCCGGGCCGACTTCACGGTGGCGCAGTTCGGCGCGTCCGACATCCTCAACGGCTCGATCGACTCGACCGATGTCGCGGGCATCAAGAAGACCAAGGGAGTCGACAGCGCAGTCGGGGTGTACATCGCCACCGCGAACTTGGGCGCGTCGCAGCCGTTCTTCTTGGAGATCGGCATCGCGCCGGCCGACCAGGCGCCCTTCGGCGTGACGCTCTCTCGCGGTCGCTCGTACGCGCCGACGGCGCCCAACGAGATCATGCTGGGCTACCGCGCGGCTCGGCACTTCGGGGCTGAGATCGGCACCGTGCTCAAGATCGAGGAGCGCCGCTTCAAGGTCGTGGGCATCTACACCACGGGCAACGCGATCGGCGACGACGGCGCCATGTTCCCGCTACCGACCTTGCAGTCGTGGCACAGCAAGCCCGGTCTCGTCACCCTCGTGTTCGTGCGCGTGGCACCGAACACCTCGATCCGGGCCGTCCGGCACCGCGTCGACGCGAACCACCCGCAGCTGACCACGATGCAGTCACTCACCGAGTTCGGACGGGCCGATCGCAACCTCGTGCTCATCCGTGCCGCGCAGACGGGCGGCTCGCTGCTGGCACTCATCATCGGGGCGAGCGGCGTGATGAACACCGCGTTGCTGTCGTTCTACGAGCGGATCCGCGAGTTCGGTCTGCTGCGATCGGTCGGTTGGACGAGGCGGCGGTTGTGTGCGCTGGTGATCGGTGAGGCGGTGGTCGTCGCGTTCTTCGGTGCTGCGCTCGGCGTCTTGGCCGGGTTTGTGGCAGTGCGCGGGCTGATGCGCCTCCCGCAGCTTGTCGGCGTGTTCCATCCCGCCTACGAATCGGCGATCTTCGGGCGTGCGCTCGGCTTTGCGTTCGCGATGGCGTTGCTCGGCGCGCTCTATCCGGCGCTGAAGGCGGCTCGCCTCGTGCCCCTCGATGCACTGCGAAAGGAGTGATCGTGTTGCGTCGCGACTCCTCCGCGCACACCACCGGGTCGGCGGGCTGCATCTCGCTGCACGACGTGCACAAGCGGTACCGCGGTGAGCCCGACGAGGCGCTGTGCGGCGTCGATCTCGAGGTTGCGCCCGGCGAGCTCGTGGCCCTGGTGGGCCCGTCGGGGAGCGGCAAGTCGACGCTGCTGCACCTGCTGGCCGCGCTCGACCGACCCGACCACGGCACGATCGTGATCGACGGCTTCGATGTGGCGCGCCGCATCGGCGCGGGTCGCTACCGCCGCGGCACGGTCGGGCTCGTCTTCCAGCTTCACAACCTGCTCCCGAACCTCAGCGCGGCCGCGAACCTCGAGGTCGTCATGTTCGGTACGCACCGGCGTCGTCAGGAGCGCCGCGCTCGCGCGCGAGAGCTGCTCGACGCGGTCGGGCTCGCGGGCAAGTACAAGGACGTCCCGACGCGACTCTCGGGTGGTGAACGCCAGCGGGTGGCGGTGGCGCGCGCCTTCGCGAACGAGCCGCAGGTGCTCCTGGCCGACGAACCCACGGGCAGCCTCGACGACGCGAGCACCGCGACCGTGGTGGCGTTGTTGCGCGATCACGTCGCCGCCGGGGGGACGCTGCTGGCAGTGACGCATGATTCCCGCCTGCTCGCGGCCGCCGACCGCGTCGTGACCCTGACCGCCGGGCGGATCACGGGCGACATCCGCAAGAACGACGCCGTCACCCTTCGGGTCGCGGCGGGAGCCGGGGGGCTCGAGTGAAGCGACGGTGCGTCAGCACCGCCTACGACCAAGGAGCACGATGATGCACGTGATGGATTGCATGCGAGCGCCGGCGATCACCTGTGCGCCCGACGCGAAGATGATCGAGGTGGCCCGCCAGATGGAGTGGAGCGAGGTCGGGAGCGTTGTCGTGACCGACATCGATGAAGCCGTGCTCGGCATCGTGACCGATCGCGATCTCGTGTACGCGATCGCGCGTGAGCTGGGCACGACATGCTCGGCGGCCGACATGATGGCCAAGCCGGTGATGGTGATCCACGAGAGTGAAGACGTCTACGACGCGGCGGCCAAGATGGCCGCGGCCCGCTGCCGCCGGCTGCCGGTGCTCAACACGGCCGGCAAGCTCGTCGGTGTGGTTGCGATCGACGACATCGTGGGTGCGTTCTCGCACCGCACCGAGCGCGGGCCGCTACTTCCGCACGTGTGAACCGCGCCAGCCGCCGTCAAGACCCGCCCAGCACCGCTACGGCGGCGCGCACTGCGTCGGCGGCGTTCCCGCCCGCGTCCACCGCGACCGCCTCGGGCCATGGCGCGAAGCGCCGGGCCATGGCGTCGTGCACGGCAAGGTCGGCGTCGGAGGCGTCGGTTCCCGCTGCGAGTCGAGCGGTCAATCGCTTGGCAATGATCGATCGCGGCGCGCGGCACTCGAAGGCGACCAGGTCGGCGGCCGTGGCGGCGGCGAGTGCCGCGGCGTCGTTGCGCCGCTGTGGATCCGACCACGAGGCGTCGAGCACGACCGAGCGCCCGCGTTCGACATGGTGGCGCGCCTCATCGAGCAGCGCCGCATAGGTCGCCTCTGTGGTGGCCGCGTCGTACAGCCCCGCGCCGAACGGAGCAGCCCGATGCTCACCGGCCGCGACGCCGGCGCGCTCCTTGCGCACCGCGTCGGAACGCAGATGCTCGCCGCCGAGCGCGTGGGCGAGGTCGACCGCGAGCGTGGTCTTGCCTGAGCCGGGCAGACCGCCGATGAGCACGATACGCACGCGACCGGCTTCGAGATGCTGTTGCGCGAGTGCGAGGAGTGCGGCCGCCTCGGCGGCGCTGGCCGCATCGCCCCGGTCGGCATGGCGCAGCGAGGCCACCTTGGCGCGCACGTGGGCGCGGTACGCCACGTAGTGGTGCTCGAGCGAACGCGGCCAGTGGTCGTGTTCGAGCTCGGCGATCGACTGGAGGAACACCTCGGCGAGGTCCGCGCGACCGACGCGCTCGAGGTCCATCGCCAGGAATGCCGAATCGGCGAGCACGTCACCGCCGCGCAGTCGGTCGTCGAACTCGAGGCAATCGAGGATGCGGGGCCCCGATGCTTCGCAGTAGATGTCGTCGGCAAGGAGATCGCCATGACCGTCGACGATGCGGCGCTTCGCGATCCGCTCGTCGAAGAGCGGCGCGCGCCCCGAGAGGTACCGATCGACGAGCGCCTCGACCCGTTCCGCGACCGTCCGATCGAGCAGGGAACCCACGAAGGGCGTCCACTGTGAGAAGCCCTCGGCCCAGAGCGCGCGGATCGCATCGCGGTCTGCGAGGCGGTCGATCTCCGGCGATCGGCGCGCCGTGGCGTGAAAGGCGGCGAGCTGTTCGGCGACGCGCGTCACGCATTCGACGCCACTACCGCGTCGGGCGATGTTCGCCAGCCGGTGATCGGCCGACATGCGTCGCATCACGACCACGTGGTCGATGATCACACCAGCGCGGTCGTGCAGGGCTTCGACGTCGAGATACACGTCGGGAGCGAGGCGCCGATTGAGCGCCACCTCTCGTAAACAGGCGTCGCGCCGCCGCGCTGCGGTCGATTGGTCGATGAACGCGAAGCGAACCGGTCGCTTCATCTTGTAGGCGTGGGCGGCGGTGAGGGCGATCACGGAGATGTGCGTGACCGCGAGCGATTCGACGACCTCACCGCGATCGGCGACCCAGGCGCGCAGCGACGCCGCTTCGGGCGGTTCGGGCGGTTCGGCGACCGCCTCAGTGGCCGGTTCAGCCATCGCGTGACGGCGCGACGAGCGCGAGGTGGCACGACTCGACGGCACGCGAGTCGCGCACCTCCTGGAGTGCGAACTCGGCGCCGACGGTGAACCTCGAAGCCGACGCGCGCGTCACGGGAACCAGTGCGCTGCGATGCGTGTCGGCGAACACCGCGACCGCGGGTGGACGGTCCGAGAGGTCGAGGTCGTCGAGCGCGGCCGACAGCCGTGCGTCGACCAGGTGGGCGACAGCTTCGCCGTGGTGGGCGCGCACACGTGACACCGCCGCGCCGGCGAGCGCGGCCAGCTTGCGCCGGTCGCAGTCGCGCCCGGAACCATCGAGCCCGAGCGAGCAGATGATCGAGACCGCGGGCGCCTCGTGGGTGCGTTCCAGCACGGCGACCGCACGACGCGTGCCCAAGTGGCCCACATCGAGCAATCCGTCGTCGCGTCTCGTCACGCCCATCTCGCACCTCCCTTGACTTCTGTACCCGAGCGTGACGTGACGGAGGCGCCTCCGGCACCCGGCACAGGTCCCGTCCGGCCCGTCGATCGGCCCAATCGATCCGAGACATCGACGCCGTCGGGTTCGGGTCCTTCGGCCCTACTCGCCGCCACTGGGGCGGTGGAGGCTTCCACGACCGGGCCGGAGTATGGAGCCGATGATGCAAACGCGACGCGTCGTGCTGTTGGGTCTGCCAGGATCAGGGAAAGGCACACAAGCGCCGCGCATCGCCGCGCTGCTGCGGGCGCCGCTCGTCTCGGTGGGAGAGCTGTTGCGCGCGGAGGTGGCGGTCGGTACCGGCCTCGGCGTCCGAGTCGGCGATCTCATGGCCGCGGGTGACCTGGTCCCCGATGAGCTGGTCTGTTCCGTGGTGCTGTCGCGGCTCGCGGGCGAGGCAGATTACGTGCTCGACGGCTTCCCCCGCACCGTGGCCCAAGCCGAAGCGCTCTGGGCGTCGGCGGCCCGACCCACGCTGGCGCTCGAGTTCGTGGCTTCGGCCGCGGTGGTGGCCCGGCGCTTGCGGGCCCGCGGCCGGGACGACGATGCGCCCGACGCGGTGGACCGAAGGTTGGCGATCTATCGCGACGAGTGCGAGCCGGTGGCACTCTGGTTCGCGCTGAGCGACCTGCTCGAGTGCGTCGACGGCGA
>JADGOO010000074.1 GCA_017882905.1 Acidimicrobiia bacterium
CAGACGCTGCTCAGACACGAGACCGAGCGCAGGTCGTTGTTGATCTGGCTGCCGCCGCGGTTGGGGCTTGCGACAACCGACCAGGTTGCGCCGTTCCAGCGTTCGACCAGCGTCTGCGCGGCGTTCGGTGCACGAGGTTGCGGTCTTATCGCACACGCGCCCCGGGGGCGCTAAGCACGCATGCGGAGCGTCACACTTGGTGCTCAGCCGAGCTGCTACTGGCTTCGGCGGCGATCGTGAAGTACTGCACGGGACCTTCGTCGTTGGTGTCCTCGTGGAACGGCACGGGGATCGTGGCCCGCCAGAACGACGTCGCCCGAGCGTTCGCCGTGAGCTGGCGCACCTGCCATGCGCCGGGGAACCGCGCGAACACGTCTCGCGCCGCGTGCGCGCCGATCCCTTCGCGCCGGTACTTGCGCAGCACGAAGAACTCGGCCATATCGTGCGGGGTGCCCGAGCGCACGAGCGCGAAACCGGCGAGGTGCCCGTCGACGCGGAACAGGAACGGATGGCGGTCGGGGTCCGTCCAGTAGTGGTCGAGGTACGGGTAACCGAACAGTCCGTGCTCGTCGACGTCGTAGTCCTCGAACTCGGAGAAGTCGTGCGCGTAGAGCTCCAGCAGCCTGCGCACGACGGCTTTGTCGGAGATCGTCGCCGTCGTCACGTCGATGTGCTGCACACCGCGCAGTCTTCCACGGTGATCGCAGATTGACCTTGACGTCGCGTGTTCAAGGGTTTCGCAAAGGTCACGCCAGCATGTCGTCGGCGCGATCCAGCGGCACGGCGCGCACGTCGAAACCTGATGCTGCAGCGGCACGCTCGCAACGGCCACCGGCCCGGTCTCCCAACCTTCCTTGCCTGCTGGCAGAGGCGCCCCGCTCCGGCGGGGCGTCTCCGCGCGGACGGCGCGGTGCGCGAGGTTGCCGTGGCGGCGACTGCCGTTCCGCCGTAGCGTCGGGTGACGATCCCGCCGAAGGAGCCGCACATGGAGATCGACAAGTACGAGCACGGCGTGCCGTCATGGGTCGACGTGGCCAGTCCCGACCTCGCCCGCACCAAGGCCTTCTACTCGGCGCTGTTCGGATGGGAGATCCCCGACGGTCCCCCCGAGGCAGGCGGCTACTCGCTCGCGATGCTGCGCGGCCGCACCGTCGCCGGAGTCGGCCCGCAGATGAACCCGATGGCGCCACCCGCGTGGACCAACTACGTGAACGTCGACTCGGCCGACGACACCGTGAAGCTCGTCGCCGCGAACGGCGGCACGGTCTTCATGGAGCCGATGGACGTGATGGACGCCGGCCGCATGGCGATCTTCGCCGATCCCGTCGGTGCCGTCATCGGGATCTGGCAGCCCGCTGCACACACCGGCGCGCAGATCGTCAACGAGGTCAACACGTGGAGCTGGAGCGAGCTCATCACCACCGATGTGGAACGCTCGAAGGAGTTCTACGGCGCGGTGTTCGGTTGGGGTGCCAGCACGCACGGTGACGGCCCCGGCGCGTACACCGAGCTCACGGTCGACGGCCGGTCGATCGCCGGCATGATGGCGAAGCCACCGATGATGCCGGCCGAGGTACCGCCGTTCTGGGGCGTGTACTTCACCGTCGACGACGCCGACGCCGCGGCGAAGCGCATCACCGAGCTCGGCGGCACGATCGTCGCCGGCCCGATGGACATCGAGCCTGGGCGCTTCGTGACCGTGGCCGACCCCGTCGGCGTGGTGTTCAGCGTGATCCGCTTCACCGAGAACCCCGACTGATCCCGCCATCTCGTCCGGTCGTTCCGGGCCGTCACCGCGCGTGGCGAGCAGCCGACCGAGCGCGGGCGGGCATCCGACCTAACCTCGCCGCTGGTGCGTCGCATCGGCGTGTTTCTGACGGTTCTCCTGGTGTCGATCGCGCTCGGCGCGGGTGCCGTCGCGGGCTGCGTGCTGCTCCTGGTGCCGGCGGCAAGCCCACTCGTGCACCTGAGCACGGCCGGGCACCCGCCGCCGCTCACGCTCGCGCCGTTGTCGCAGCGATCCGAGATCCTCGACGTCAACGGCAACGTGATGGCCCAGCTCTACTCGAACGAGGACCGCGATCCGATCACCCTCGACCAGGTGCCGAGCCAGGTGATCAACGCCGTGCTCGACACCGAGGACCGCAACTTCTACAAGCACAGCGGCGTCGACGTGAAGGGCATCTTGCGGGCGTTCGTGCGCGACGTGAAGGCGGGGAACCTGAGCCAGGGCGGCTCCACGATCACCCAGCAGCTGGTGAAGAACACGCTGTTCGTGGGCGGGCGCAAGCGCACGGCGCACGACAAGATCCGCGAGGCCACCCTCGCCATCCGCCTCGAGCACGACTACTCGAAGGACGACATCCTCGGGCGGTACCTCAACACCGTCTACTTCGGGCGCGACGCGTACGGCTTGAAGGCCGCGGCGGAGCGTTGGTTCAACTCGTCGGTGCAGGCGCTCACCGTGCCGCAGGCCGCGCTGCTCGCGGGCATGATCGAGAACCCGGGCGGTGACGACCCGATCCTGCATCCGCAGGCGGCCCACGACCGCCGTCTGCAGGTGCTGCGGAACATGGCCGACAGCGGCCACATCACGCCGCTCGAGGTCGACGAGTACTCGAGCGCGCCGCTGCCGAAGCGCACCTGGCAGCGCGCCGACTTCGCGCCGCGCAGCTACTTCGTCGACGCCATGGAGAAGTGGCTCGAAGAGGACAACCCGGCCGGCAAGGCGCTCGCGAACACCGCCACGACCCGCCGGTACCGCATCTATCACGGCGGCTTGCAGATCACGACCACCTACGATCCCGCGCTGCAGGCCGCCGCCGACCAGGCGGCGAGAACCAACTCGAGGCTCAACGCAGCCGAAACCATCCCGCTCGACGCCGCCCACCCGGGCGGCCCGGTCCAGATGGGCATGGTGGCGATCGACAACGCCACCGGCGCAGTGCGCGCGATGGAGGGCGGCGCCGGCTTCTCGACATCGCAGTACAACCTCGCGACGATCGGAAAGTTCCAGCCCGGCTCGAGCTTCAAGACGTTCACGCTCGCGACTGCGCTCGAAGCGGGGTACTCGCCGACCGACACGGTCAACGGTTCGGCGAACTGCTCGTTCCCGTACCCGCTCGCCACCACCGCCACGAACAAGCCGTACGACATCCATGCTGACGGCAGCGGTCTGATGACGCTGCGTGACGCCATCGCGAACTCGATCAACTGCGCGTTCGCCCGTGTGATCATCTCGCTCGGCGCCGGCAGCGTCGGTCCGAGCCGGGTCGTCGAGATGGCCCATCGCCTCGGGGTGCGGTCGAGCACGACGCTGAGCAAGGTCACGTCGATCACCCTCGGCACCTCGCCGGTGGCACCGATCGACATGGCCGCGGCGTACTCCACGCTCGCCAATGGCGGTGTGCGCCGCGATCCGATCTACGTGACGAAGATCGTGGCGCCCGACGGCACCGTGCTGTTCGATCAGCCGGCCTCGCCGGGAGCTCCGGTCCTGTCGGCGCAGGTCGCGAACACGGTTACCGACATGTTGAAGGGCGTGATCCAGTTCGGCACCGCCAGCCCCGGAGGCAACATCGGCCGCCCCGCCGCCGGCAAGACGGGCACGACCGACAAGAACGTCGCCGTGTGGTTCGTGGGCTACACGCCACAGCTCACGGTGGCGGTCGCAATCGGCAAGCCCGCGTGTCAGAACCCGGACAACCCGGCGTGCTCGTTGAACCAAGATCTCGGGGGGAGCGGGCAGGTGTTCGGAGGCACCGTTGCCGCGCCGATCTGGGCTGCGTTCATGAGGGCCGCGCTCGCGAACCAACCACCGCTCGACTTCCCGCCGCCCGACCCCAGCGCATGGGCGTCGTCGCGCTACATCGATGAGTTCGGCCGCCAGACCTACGCGCAGTCGACGACGACCACCACCGTGCCGACCACGGTGCCCACCGCGACCACCACGACCACGGTGCCGAAGAGTCCCAAGACGACGACTGCGACTACGGTGCCGCACACGCCGACGACCATCGCTCACTAGCCGTCATGCCCGACGAACTCCAGCAGCTCATGCGCGTGCAGGAGCACGACTCCGCGCTCGATGCGCTGCACTACCGGCGCGAGTCGCTGCCCGAGCGGGCTCGGCTGCAGGCATGCCTCGACGAAGCGAAGACCTTGCTGCCGCGCCAGCAGCAGCTGCGCGCCGACCGCGAGGTGCAGGCTCGCGAGGAGGCGCGCCTCGAATCCGAGATCGAGTCGTTCCGCGCCAAGATGGCCGAGGTCGACACGAAGCTGTACTCCGGCACGGTCACGTCGCCGCGTGAGCTGCAGTCCCTGCAAGCCGACATCGAACAGCTCCGCCATCACATCAGCCACCTCGAAGACGACGAGCTCGAGCACATGGCGCTGCGTGAAGCACTCGACGGCGAGCTCGCGCCCATCGATGCGCGCCTCGTCGACCTGCGGGCCGAGGTCGGTGCTCTGCAGGCCGCGATCGCGGCCGCGGAGCAGGCGATCGCGGGCGAGGTCGAGGTCGAGGAGCGGGCGCGCGCCGACGCGGCGGCCGCCGTGGCCGCGCCGTTGCTCGCCGACTACGACGCTCGCCGTAAGCGCAACCGGGGTCGCGGCGCGGCGCTGCTCGTGGGCGACACCTGCCAAGCGTGCCGGCTCACGATCCCCGCCACCGAAGTCGACGAGATCCGCCACAACGCCACCGGGCGCATCTGGTACTGCGACAACTGTGGTGCCATCCTCATCGCATCATGACCCTGTTCGACCCACCGGAGTCGAGCGACGCGCGCCCGCGCCTCGCGATGTGGTGCGACGGTGGCTCACGGGGCAATCCCGGTCCGGCCGCGATCGGCGCGGTGGTGCGAGACGCCACGGTCGATCCGCCGGAGCTGCTTGCTGAGGTGAGCGAGACGATCGGCGTCGCCACGAACAACGTCGCGGAGTACCGAGCGCTCCTCGCCGGTCTCGACGCGGCGGCCGCCTTCGGTCACGACGAGCTGCTCGTGCGCGCCGACTCGTTGCTGCTCATCGAGCAGCTGCGGGGCCGCTACAAGGTGCGCAGCGCGCTCCTCGCCCCATTGCACGCGTCGGCGCGCGAGAAACTGCGGCACTGGCATCGAGTCGAGCTCATGCACGTGCGTCGCGAGTACAACAAGGAAGCCGATGCGCTCGTCAACAAGGCGCTCGACGCGGCGGGCTGATGCTCACCTGGTACGCGGCCGGCGCGGTGTTCGGCGTGTGGAACGTCTTCCAGAGCAACGGCATCGATGTGCGACTGATCGCGCTCGGCTCGCTGGCGCCGTTGCTCGTCGACGCCGGGTTCGGTGCGCAGCGTTACGGGCACACGTTGCTCGCGCCCGTCGTTGCGCTCGTGGTGGTGATGCTGGCGACGGCGGGACGGGGCCACCGGCTCCTGCGCCGCCATCTCATCGGCATACCGATCGGCTGGTTCTGCGGCATCGCGCTATCGGGCGCGTTCACGCACCAGCACACGTTCTGGTGGCCGGCGCTCGGTACGGATTTCGATCACGCGTCACTCTTGCCGCCATTGCCGTGGGCGCTCGCGTTCGAGGCGCTGGGCCTGCTGGCGGTGCGGTGGTGCTGGGTCCGCTTCGGGCTCGCCGACCCGGCGCGGCGCCGGATGTTGTGGCGGACCGGCCGCGTCGTGTCGGTGTGAACCGTCGTGCGTGACCCGAGGGATGTGAGACTGCGCGCATGACGGCCGAGATCGTGTTGGTGCGGCACGGCCAGACGGCACTGAACCAGGCCGGACGATTGCAGGGGCGGGTCGATGCGCCGCTCACGGACCTCGGCCGCGCGCAGGCCGACGCACTGGCGCGCGCCTTGGCCGAATGCGGCGCGGCGCGCGTGGTGAGCAGCCCGTTGCAGCGTGCACAGCAGACCGCGGCGCCGATCGCCGCCGCGCTCGACGTGGACGTCGAGATCGACGAGCGCCTCGTGGAGATCGACTACGGCGCGTGGGACGAGCGTCTGTTGCGGGAGATGGATCCGGCCGACTGGGCCCGTTGGCGCGCCGACCCGGCGTTCGCGCCGCCCGGGGGCGAGTCGTTGCTCGTGGTATCGCAGCGAGCGTCTTCGTTCGCCTTCGACACGCTCGCCGGCAACGGCACCGTCGTCGCGGTCAGTCACGTGTCGCCGATCAAGGCCATCGTCGCGTGGGCGGTCGGCGGCACCGTCGAAGCCACGTGGCGGATGCACCTCGACGTGGCCGCGATGTGCCGGGTCGGCGGCCGGCCCGACCTCCCAGTGCTGCGGTCGTTCAATGCCCTGGCCAGCTGAGCGCCGCATGAAACCTGTGGCCGGGACGCGGCGTGGCACACTGTTGCGTGGCCCTCGCCCCCGTCTCCGAGCGCGCTCCGCAGGAGCAGCGCGCCCGCCGGCATCAACGTCTCGGTCTGGCCAAAGCCACGGGCGGTGTCGCCGCGCTCATCGTGATCGCGGTCGCGGCCACGGTCGGTGCCGCGCACACGATCTCGTCGATCGCGCACCCGAACGACAAGACGCGTCTCCAGCAGTACGCCACGGGTAAGCACCACGTGATCGTGCGATCGCGCGACGGTCACTTCACGGCCGCGTTCCCCGATCAGCCGACTCCCAGCACCGAAGCCGTGCATGTGCTCTTCCTCACCGTGCCCGGCCAGCGACTCGTCACGCCCATCGATCACGACACCGTCGAGGTCGTGTGGTTCACGATCCCGGCGAGCGTGCGTACGACCGATCCGGTGAGCACGCTGGCCACCCTCACACCGTTTCTCGCCAACGACCTCGAAGGCACCGCGCAGAACGGCCAACGCGTGGCCGGCGCCACGCCGCTCGCCTACGAGTTCACCGTGCCCGAGCCCAGCTCGCGGCGCGTCGGCAACTACTACGTGCGGGTGATCCTCGACGGACACCGTGTGTGGGTGCTGCGGGTGCAGACACAGAGCGGTGACGGCGCCGCGGCGCTGCACGCGTTGGCGAAGTCGTTCCAGGTGACCAAGTAGCCCGATCCGGGGGGACCGACCATGCCCGTGCTCGAAGAGCGTCACGACTTCATGCACCCTGTCGAGGGCGAGAAGGCGTGGAGTGAGAGCTACTACTTCAACTGCTACGACCCGGTGAGCGACAGCGGCTTCTTCACGCGGTGCGGCATCCGGCCCAACGAGGGCACGCTCGACATCGGGCTGTCGGTCTGGTTGCCCGACGGCCGCCTCGCCCATCTCGCGGGCGTGCGGGAGCAGCACGAGATGGTCGATACGGGCCTCTCGGTCGGCGCGGTCACCTACGAGCGGATCGCGCCGATGCGTGAGTGGCGGATCACGGCCGACGGCACGTTCAAGGCGCGCGAGCTGCCGTCGGGCGCCGCCGCGGGCGAGGTTCCTGTGGCGCTCGACGTCACGTTCACGGCGCTCATGCCCGCCATCGGTGGCGACGGTCAGGGGCGTAGCGGCCAGGGGGCCAGCGCGGCCACGCGCCAGTCGGTCGGCAAGGGTCACCTCGAACAGGGCGGCCGCTGGACGGGCACGATCACCGTCGACGGCACGGCCCGCGAGCTTGTCGACGCGCGCGGCAACCGCGACAAGTCGTGGGGGCCGCGCACATGGGGTGGCGGCGGATCGCGCATGTGGCGTTGGTTCAGCATCAACCTTGGCGACGACGTGCACTTCGGCGGCATCCGCATCGGCACCGATGCAGGTGATCTGCACCGCGGTTGGGTGTGGCGCGACGGCGAGCACTCGAGCATCCGCGAGTGGGACGTGACGAGTGAGCTCGCCTCCGACGGCATCACCCACACGGCTACGCACGTGCGCGCCACCGACAAGCTCGGCCGCGTGCACGAGCTGCACGCCACGGTGCTGCGCAATGCGCCGCACCGCTACGACACGCCTTCGGGCAAGACCGTGCTCAACGAGGGGCTGGCGCGCTGGGAGTACGACGGCTTGGTGGGCTACGGCATCAGCGAGTACCTGCACACGCTCGACGCCGACGGCAACCCGGTCGTCCCGATCCAGTGACGGCGCCGAACAGCGGCCGCGTGCTGCGCTGGCAGGTCGGTGAGGTGCAGATCAGCGCGGTGCTCGAGATCGAGTGGCCGATGCGCGTCGAGTGGATGGTGCCCGACGCCACCAACGCCGCGCTCGCCGCGATGCCGTGGGTGTTCGAGCACTTCACGCGAGTCGACGGCACCATGACGATCGCAGTACAGGCCTTCGTGGTGGAGTCGCGTGGGCGGCGCATCGTGGTCGATACCTGCGCAGGCAACGCCAAGCGCCGCGACGGTGTCGGCGCGGTGTTCAACGAGCTCGACTCCGACTTCCCGGTGCGCATGGCCGCGGCGGGCTATCCGTTCGAGTCGATCGACACGGTCGTGTGCACGCACCTGCACTTCGATCACGTGGGTTGGAACACCACGCTCGTCGACGGTGTGTGGCGGCCGTCGTTCCGCGACGCGCGCTACGTGATGGGTGCGGCCGATCTCGCGCATTGGGCGACGCGCCCCGATCCGATGCACGCGGCGGCGTTCGACGACTCGGTCGCGCCGGTGCTCGACGCGGGGCTCGTGCTGCCGGTGACGCCGGAGTACGTGATCACGAGTGAGGTGCGCCTCGTGCCCACGCCCGGCCATTCTCCGGGCCATCTCAGCGTGTGGATCGAGTCGCAGGGCAGCCACGCGGTGATCACCGGCGACATGGTCCACCACCCGGTGCAGCTGGCCCGCCCCGAGTGGCGCGACGTGGCCGACAGCGACGCCGCGGCGGCGTCGGTGACCCGGCGTGCGTTCGCCGATCTCGTGCGCGGTTCGGGCGTGCTCGTGCTCGGCACGCACTTCGACGCGCCGACGGGTGGCAACCTCATGCTGCGCGACGGCGACGCGGTGTTCGTTCCGGCCGGGCGGTAGCGCCGGCCGGCTATTCGCGGTCGCCGATCTGCACGCCGAGCTCGACGAGCACGCGCAAGCCGAGCTCGAGCACCTGGTCGGTGTCGATGCGAGCGCCCCGCAGCGCGAGCGCGCCGCGCAGGCCGGTGAGGCGCGAGCCGTGCACGGCGAGGCCGGCGGCCCGCGCGTTGGAGAAGTCGGCTTCGCTGAGGTCGCTGTCGAGGCAAGCGCCCTGCGCGATGCGGGCCTGACCGAAATCGGCGCGGGCGAGCACGCAGTCGTCGAAGCGGACGCGTTCGGCGTCGATCATGCGCAAGTTCAGGTCGTCGAGCCGACAACCGGTGAAGTGCGCGTCGCGCAGGTGCGCCTGCGACAGGTCGGCACCCGACAGCCGGCAGTCGACGAGCTCGACGCGCACGAGGCTGGCGTTGGTGAGCACGGCGCCCGACAGCTCGCAGCCCACGAAGCGCGTGTCGGTCAGGCGCGCGCCTTCGGCGATCATGCCGCTGGCGCGGATGCGCACCTCGCACGCGATCGCGTCGAGGTGGGCGCACTCGGTGCCGGTGGCGTCGCCGTGCACGTCGGCAGCGGCCCACTCCGAGCCGCCGAACGCGACGTCGAGCGGCGTGCGCGCGTCACCGAGCCGCGGTGCGGCAGGCTGCGGAAGTGGAACAGGACGAGCAGCGATCAACGGACGCTACGCGCTCGCCAATCCCCGCCCCAGCCCCCACGCCCCACCCAACAGGGCTTACTTGAGCGGAGGGGTCGCAGAGCGACCCCTCCGCTCACCAGAACAGGACTCTCACGGTATCGAGCAGTGCTCGAGGGTCGACGGCGCAGTGCCGTTCACGGTGAGCTCCACCTTCTCGTCGACGCTCACCTTCGCCGCGGCCGCGGGCTGTTGGGCCATGACCGTGCCGACGACGACGCCTACCGCCGTGCCGATCCGCACCTTTTCGTGCCAGCACACCATGTCGCGGAAGCCGGCCCGGCGAAGCAACGTCTGCGCGGCGTCCGGATCCATGCCGATCACGTCGGGCATCACGATGGCGCCCTTCACAGCCGCGGGCACGATTGTGATGTCGATCGGCGAAGGGATCTGCAGGTGCGCGATCGACCCGGCGGTCACGAGCCACAGTTGTGCAGGACCGGCCGCGAAGGGTGGCATCGAGCCGTCGGGCAAGCAACGCGGAACACCGGAACCACCGGGACCAGTGCACGAGTTACGCCGCGTGGAGGCGTGGAAGGAGACAGTCGTGCGGCCGGGTGGGGCCACGATGTCACGCATGGCGGCAGGAACGGTCGCGCCAGGCTCCAGACGCGGCAGTAGGCGGCAATCTGCGGTGACGGCCACGTCGGGGCGCTCTCCTCGCGGCGCGACGGCTGCGATCCACCCGTGGCCGCACTGGTCAGAGAGATACACGGTGTGCGCCGTGCGGTTGTCGAACACGACGGTGCCGGTCACGTCGTCGCCTTGGTGCACGACGGGATTGTCGACATGAACCTCTGTCGTCACCCACACCGAGGCAGGCAGCGCGGCGGTCGTCGACGACGCCGCCGAGCTCGAGGTCGCCGAGACGTTCACCGACGGACGAGCGCTAGGCCTCGTTGCGACGACTGCGACGGCGATGCCGATCACCAACACGGAGCTCACCACGCCCGATTGCGCGACCCGGCGCCGATTCCGGCGCGTGCGGGCAACGGAGCGCACTTGTTGCCATTGGTCGTCGCCGAGCGTCGGCGGCTGCGGATCGTCGAGGTGGTCGAGGTTCACGATGCCTCCGGTGTGATCACCATCGCTTGCGCGCGCAGTGCCTGCAGCGCGCGGCTTGCGTGTTGCTTCACGGTGCCGACCGAGCAACCGAGCTGTTGCGCGACGG
This sequence comes from Acidimicrobiia bacterium, assembly GCA_017882905.1. Taxonomy (GTDB): domain Bacteria; phylum Actinomycetota; class Acidimicrobiia; order IMCC26256; family PALSA-610; genus Chersky-683. The sequence continues at coordinate 10,756 of JADGOO010000074.1, forward strand.
CGGCTTCCGACATGTCGGCCACGTACCGCAGCACGACCACGTCGCGTTGACGGCGGGGGAGTCGTGCGACCGCGGCGGCGAGATCGAGACGTTCGTCGAGCCAGGCATCGGCGGCGTCAGCGTGCGTCGGCGCGCCGGTGCCTGGTCGGTTCTGATCGCGCTGCCGACGCCGGACCGTGTCGATCGCCATGTTCATGCTCACCTTCGACACCCATGCCGTTGCGTACGGAGCGATTCGTGGCCACCGCACCACGGCTCGGGTCACGGCTTCTTGGGCCACGTCCTGCGCGTCGTGGCGTGAGCCGAGCACGCGGTACGCGACCCGGTAGGCGGTGGCGAACAGCTCCGCCGCCGTTGTCTGATCGATGTCGGTCCCGCGCGCCACTACTGCATCTAACGCCAAGACCCCCCGAAGTGGTTGGCGTCCGAACGCCAGATTCCGTGGCCGGCTTCCGGCCGGTCGGCGATCGCCGACGCGAACAGCGTCGCTACTGCACGAGCATCGGAAGCGACGGCGCTGATGCCGGGCTGATGCCCGCAATGTTCTTGGCCACGACGGTGCACGTGTAGGTGTGCGCGGAGCTCAGCGCCGTGACCACCAACGGTGTCGTCAAACCGTACGGCGACGATCGGGTCACGCCACCGTCGCTCGACACGCACTTCGCTCGATAGCCCAGGATCGGTGAGCCCCCGTTGTTCGCCGAAGGCGTGTACGTGACCGAGATCCTGCGGATGCCCGGGATCGCCGACGCGCCGGTCGGCGCATCGGGCGGTCGGGGCACCCACACCGCCGGCGACAGCGCCGACGCGGGCCCGAATCCGGTGGCGTTCTTGGCCACGACCGAGCAGCGGTACGTGTGGCCTGCGCTCAGCGAACCGACCACGAGCGGGTTCAGCAAGCCGAGGGGCGACGACTTGGTGACGCCACCATCGCTCGACACGCATGTGGCGCGATAGCTGACGATCGCGGAACCTCCGTTGAACACGGGCGCGGTGTACGACACGGAGATGCGCCGAACGCCGGGAGTCGCGGAAACGATCGATGGCGCACCCGGCAGACCGTTCGATGCTCCGGTGCCGAACGCTTCGATGCTGCCGTCGAACGTCGCCACGTACACGGTGCCGTCGACGACCGTGGGCGCCGAGAGCAGCGTGTCGGCGTTGGTGGTCCCGCTGTCCCAGAGGTGCGCGCCGGTCTGCGCGTTGAACGCCCAGAGCGTGTGATCGAATCCGTCGGCTTCGTACACCACGCCGTTCGCGATGGTCGGTGACGACATCGGCGGCCCGGAGAAGCCGAACGTTTGCTCCCATGCGACGGCGAGCGTGCAGTCGGCTTGCACCGAGAACGCGATCAAGCCGGGCGTGAAGGTGCCATCGTCGGTCGTGGCGGGGTTGGCCACGTACAGCATCTTGGTCGTCGGCGAGTAGGCGGGATCGCCGATGAAGGCTCCGGCCGACGTGCTCGAGACCTGGATCTTCTGCATCGGTCCGCTCGCGATCGTGTCGCGGCCGTACACGACGAGCACGCCCGACTTGTTCTCGGTCGCGAGCATCGGCGGGCAGCTCGGCGGTTGGAAGAGCACGGGCGTCGCGCCGTAGTCGACGTCGCCACCGACGAGTGCGGTGTAGTTCGCGGCTTGCACGTGGAGGCTCGAGTCGAGCCGCACGATCTGCTCCGCGTAGCCCGCGTTCTCTGACACCGGGCCGGAGTTGCCCGTGGCGGCGTACATCGCGCCGTTCGCCGTGTCGATCGAGACACCGCCCGGGCCCCAGATGCCACCACCGGTGGCACCGGGGTTCGCGTTCGGATCCACGACGTCCCACGTTGCCGCCACCTGGTGGAGGCTGGTGTTCACCGCGATCACCTTGCCGTAGTACGTGCCCTGGTCGCAGTAGCTGGCGGTGGTCGCGTAGGCGATGCCGTTCGAGAGCGTGAGCGATCCGTAGTCGTGGTCGACGGTCGGATCGACGAGCGTCAGCGGCCAACCGGGCAGGGTCGCGCCGGTCGTGAGATCGAGCGCGTACATCTGGCCGAGGCCGCCGAGCACGTAGCCGGTGCTCGAACCCGCGTCGAACACGGGCGCGCCACTCGCGCCGAAGGCGCCGCCCGGCATGTCCTGGCAGGTCGACTGGTAGGCGCCCACGTACTTCTTCCACACGAGCGCGCCCGTTCCCGCGTCGAGTGCCTCCACATAGCCGTGCTCGTCGGCTGCGAAGACCAGCCTGCGCAGCGTGCCGTTCAGCGTGAGCTGGGCGTAGGTGGGCTGGGCGACCGATGGACCCATGAGCTTGGCGCTCCACAACAGGTGCATCCCGGGTGCGCTCGCCACGCCGAGTGCCGTTTCGCAGGGGTTGAGGCCCGTGCGGGCGGCGTCGAAGCCTGCGGTGCTCCACTCCACCTGCGCCGGGCACGCTGGCGTCGTGGTCTCGGCACCGCCCGCGGCCGTCGTCGCGCCTGTCGTTCCCGCAGCGATCGAGGCCGCCGCCAGCACCGCGAGCGCCACCCGGCCCCGCCCGCGCGCGCTCCCGCAGTTTCGCCCGACCCGACCGCCCATAGGTGTCTGAAAGTAGTCGAAATCGGGCAATTAGCGCAATGGGCCGCGCGGCCTCGAGCGGGTGAATGAGGGCAACACGCGCGATGACTACGTGCGTTGGGTCAGCACGACGGGGGGTCGGCCACAAGCTCACCAGTGATCGTTGGTGCAATGCCATGTGCGCCGCGGGACCTTCGACACGAGTCGCTCGTTGCGAGGTCAGAAGTTCGGCGCGATGCGTTGCGGGGTGCGTTTCGTGGGCAAGGACGCAATGGCTCGACGAACGGCGCAGTCAGGCGACCGACCGAGCACGGTGTTATCAGCGGGCCCGACGCAATCGAATTCGCGTGGCCCGTCGGTGCACCAGCGTGCGACTGGAACGAGTGGGACACGAGATGAAGCGAAGCTGGAACGTTGGAGTCCGCGCCATGGCGGTCTCGGTGTCCGTGCTGATGGGTGTGGCGGGCCTAGCGATCGCGAACGCCGGCCCTGCGGCTGCGGCGGTTCCTGTCGTGTCGGCTGTGGCCCCGACGGCGGGTCCGCTTGTGGGTGGGACGAGTGTGACGATCACGGGTACGAGCCTGTCTGGTGCGACGGAGGTGGACTTCGGCGCGACTGCGGCGACCGATCTTGTCGTGAGTGCGACGTCGATCACGGCGACATCGCCCGCCCATGCGGCCGGCACGGTGGACGTGACGGTCGTGACGCCGGGTGGTACGTCGGCAACAGATCCGAATGACGAGTTCGTGTATGCGCCGATTCCGGCGGTGACGGTGGTGAGTCCGTCGGCGGGTCCGCTGGCGGGTGGCACGGATGTGACGATCACGGGGACCGGGTTCACGGGCGCAACCAAGGTGAAGTTCGGGACAACCGACGCGACCGGACTCATCGTGAGCGCTACGTCGATCACGGCGACATCGCCCGCGCATGCGGCGGGCACGGTGGACGTGACGG